>DATCLF010000430.1:0-29555 GCA_036564055.1 Spirillospora sp. | reverse complement strand
CGGACGACGGCTCGTCTCGGCTTCTCATGCCTCTGTGAAGATCACGTGTCGTGCGTAACCGTTGTGTAACCGTCCAGCCCGGAGCCTCTTCTCATCCGAAGGGCAGGCGGTGTGGAACTCCCTGAGTCCTCGTCCCGGAAGTGGCATTGCCGCCCAGTGCTCAGCCGGAAATGAGATCGCCTGCCGCCTCGCTTCGAAAGGGCATCAGGGGATCTTTTTTCGCCGAGTTTTCGCGGGTGGCGTTGCTCGGCGAGCGGGGGCTTTGTTGCCGATTTCGATTCCTGGCTTCGCACGGAGGATCGCGTGTCCGGCCGGGCGTGACCGGGCCCGGGCGGGGGCAGTACGTCGTGTCGTCGGCGGCCGAGTGCCCCGGTTCCGATGATCACCCCATCAGAAAGACCGTCCGGCTGAACGCCCGAAGTGCAACCCCCTTTTGAACGTTCGCCGCAGCCGCCGGCCGGAGGGCTTGTTGCTGTGGGTCATCGTTTCATGAAAAGTGCGTTACCTATGCGTGGCCGCCATGTGAATGCCCAGGTCGTGGCCATGTGCGGCGTGGTGCCGGCCAGGGCGGGATTTCGTGCTCTCCGTCGTGGGGGTACCATCAGCGGCTAGTACTCCACATTTCGGGTCGCCCGATCCTGTGGAGTCACACCACAAGTGTGACGCGCAAGGGATCGGGCGGCCGATCCCTTGCGCGCGCACGCGCAAAGGGGTTGTAGCAAATGTGGAACAAACGAAAAGGATACAAGCGAGAGTCGCGCGAGCCGCGGGAGCGACGGGAGCAGGTGGCCCTCGGGGTCGTCCTCTCCATGATCGAGGCGCTGTCCGGGCTGTTCAGCCGGTCCTTCTTCAAGGTCTACGCGCTGTACTTCACGGAGGTCGCCACGCTCGTCGTCGCGGGCGTGGAGTACGCGATCGGCGCGGCTTTCCTGCTGATCGTCGCCTACCGTTCCCACCTGCTGAGAGCCGTGGGACTGGGAAAGGGCCGACGATTATCCACCCTGCGCCTCACCAAGCGGCTGCTCGTCGTCATGGCCGGCGTCGGGCTGTGCAACATCCTGGGACGGGGCTTCTCCGCCCTGGCTCTCGACGCGGACGGCATGACCATCGCCCTCTTCAACGCCATCGGCTTCTCCGTACCGGTGCTCCTCTTTTCCATCGAGGGATGGAAGAAGCACAGGAGAGCGGCGGTGATCGTCCCGGTGTCGATCGTCGCCGGCCTCGCCGTCGCCGGCGAGGTGTGGGAGAGCAGCGCCTCACTCGTGGGCATCGGCTGGGCGTTCGCATGCGCTCTGTGCGGGCTGCTCTATCTGCCTCTGTCGAGGAGCGTCCTCGAGGAGATGGATGGAGCGCAGCAGGACCAGTTCCAGGCGATCAACACCTGCACCGGCGCCGTCGGCCTGCTCGTGTGGGCCGCGCTCGCCGGAAAGGACTTCGCCGTCGGCTGGTCTTGGGACCTGGTCGGCGTCCTGTGCGTCACCGCGTTCCTGGGGGTGGTCGTCCCCAGACGCCTGCACATCAGGGCCCGGATGGCCACGGGGGACGCCCTCTACACCGTCCTGCGGCCGATGTCGCTGCTGTTGGCCCTGGGCGTCGACTTCCTGGTCGAAGGCACCGTTCCCGGTGTCTGGCAGGTCGTCGGCTACGGGGTGGTGGGCATCGTCGCCCTGGCCGCGGCCTTGCACAAGGTGCGGGCCGGCGTGCAGACGCCGGTGTCCGGTGAGTCTCCGACCGAGTCCCCGACGTCGGGCACGATCGATCGGCCCGAGCCGAAAGGCACCGTTCCCGGTGGCCGGCGGCTCGGTTGCGGGTTGGTGGGCGTCGTTGCCTTGGTCGTGGTCTGGCGCAAGTTGCGGGCCGGGGCCGGGCGGACGTCGTCCGCCGAGTCCCCGGAGTCGGGAACGACTGATCGGCCTCGACGGAAGAGCTCCGTTTCCGCTGACTGGCGATTCGGTTGCGGGTTGGTGGGCATCGTCGCCTTGGTCGCGGCCTGGCGCAAGTTGCGGGCCGGGGCCGAGCGGACGCCGGTGTCCGCCGAGTCCACGAAGTCCGGTGCCGCCGATCGGCCCGGACGCCATTGAGCAGCCTGGTCCCGCGCGGAGAGCGGTTCCGGGAAGTTCTCGTCAGGCGGCGGGGTCCACGGTCCCGCCGCCTTTCCGTCTTCCAAGAGGCCCCACCGCGCTCGGCGGTAATTGATGAGGTGCCCGGCCCCCGGGCCGGGTAGCTTCGAGAGATGAACGTTCGGCCGACTCTTGAAGACATCCGGCGCGCGCCCAAGGTGCTGCTGCACGATCACCTCGACGGCGGTGTGCGCCCCGAGACCATCGTCGAGCTGGCACGCGAGTCCGGATACGAGGATCTGCCGGTCAAGGACCCCGACGGTCTGCGCGAGTGGTTCGAGGCGGCCTCCAACTCGGGGTCGCTGGAGCGGTACCTGGAGACGTTCACCCACACCGTCGGGGTGATGCAGTCCGCCGAGGCGCTCACGCGGGTCGCCTACGAGTGCGCCGAGGACCTCGCCGCCGACGGGATCGTCTACGCGGAGGTCCGGTACGCGCCCGAGCAGCACCTCGCGGGCGGCCTGTCGCTGGAACAGGTCGTCGAGGCCGTCCTCGACGGGTTCGCTCGGGGCCAGAAGGACTTCGGCATCCGCGTCGGGACCCTGGTGACGGCGATGCGGCACCAGGCGCGCAGCATGGAGATCGCGGAACTCGCCGTCCGGTACCGGGACCTCGGTGTCGTCGGGTTCGACATCGCGGGCGCCGAGGCCGGGTACCCGCCCACCCGCCACCTGGACGCGTTCGAGTACCTCCAGCGGGAGAACGCGCACTTCACCATCCACGCGGGCGAGGGCTTCGGGCTCCCGTCGATCTGGCAGGCGATCCAGTGGTGCGGCGCCGACCGGCTCGGGCACGGGGTCCGGATCATCGACGACATCGAGGTGGAGGGCGAGGAGGCCAAGCTCGGGCGGCTCGCCGGATACGTCCGCGACAAGCGGATCCCGCTGGAGATGTGCCCGACGTCCAACATCCAGACCGGCGCGGCCAAGTCGATCGAGGAGCACCCGATCGGCCTGCTGAGGCGGCTCAGCTTCCGCGTCACGGTGAACACCGACAACCGCCTGATGAGCGGGACGACCCTGTCGAAGGAGTTCGCCAAGCTCGTCGACGCGTTCGGGTACGTCTGGGACGACCTGCAGTGGTTCACGGTGAACGCGATGAAGTCGGCGTTCGTGCCGTTCAACGAGCGGCTCGAGTTCATCAACGGCGTGATCAAGCCGGGGTTCGCGCAGATCAAGTGGCGTGGAGCGCGGCCGCTGGCATGATCGGGCCATGACGATTCGGTCGACCGGCGGGCGGGTGGCGGCCTACGCGTGGCTCGTGTTCGCCGTGCTCAACATCGCCGACCTGGTGTTCGGCATCACCGGCGAGGCCACGTACTCGCCCGTGGCGCTCACCGTCGGCGCGCTGCTCCTGCTCGGCTGCGGCATCGCCTACACCGTCGGGCTGCGGCCGGCGATCGTCGCGGACGAGGAGGCGGTCCTGATCCGCAACCCGCTCCGGGACGTCCGCGTCCCGTGGGCGGGGGTCCGCGCGATCCAGGGCACGAACGCGGTGAAGGTCCGCTTCACCGGCCCGGACGGGACGGAGCTGGAGACCCGGGCCTGGGTGCACCAGACGTCGCCCCGCGCGCAGGCCAAGGCGGAGGCGCGCGCCCGCAAGGAGCAGAACAAGAGGCCGGGGATCGACATCACGGGTCGCACGCCCGCCAAGTACACCGCGCAGCGGTTGAACGAGATGCTCGACCGTCAGCGCCCGAAGACCAGGTCGGGCGCGCCGGACAAGGCGGCCGAGGCGAGGGCGAAGGCCGAGCGGGCGAAGCGGTCGGCGCGGGGAACGGTGACGTGGTCGGTCCCCGCCCTGGCGTCGCTGCTGGTCCCCCTGGTCGCGTTGGTCGTGCTCGGCGTCGTCGGGGCCGTCACCTGAGACCCGCCGTCACCCGAGGATCGAGGAAAGGTCCGCGCGCAGGGCGTCCAGCTCGGCGGAGGCGCGTGCGCGGACCTCCGCGACGTCCCCGTCGACGGGAAGGACGACCTCCAGGTAGCACTTGAGCTTCGGCTCCGTTCCCGAAGGGCGGACGACGACCCGCGATCCCCCCGCCAGGCGGAACCTGAGACCGTCGGTGGGGGGCAGGCCGTCCACCCCCTCGGACAGGTCCTCGAACCGCTCGACCTGACGTCCCCCCAGCGACGTGGGTGGTTCGGCCCGCAGGCGGCTCATCATCGAGGTGATGAGCGAGAGGTCCTTCACGCGGATCGAGAGCTGCGACGTGGCGTGGAGGCCGTATCTGCGGGCCTGGTCGTCGAGGAGGTCGAGCAGCGTGCGGCCCTCGCGGCGGGCCTCGGCGGCCAGGCCCGCGACGGCGAGGGCGGCGCCGATGCCGTCCTTGTCGTTGACGAGGACGCCGCGGTCGTCGCCGACGCTGTAGCCGATGGCCTCCTCGTAGCCGAACACCAGCCGGCCGTGCTCCCCGTGCGGGGACGATCCCCCGAGTCCCCTGCCCGCCCTCATGATCCACTTGAAGCCGGTGAGGGACTCGGCGAACCGCACGCCGTGCGCCGCCGCGATCGAGCGCAGCAGCGACGACGACACGATCGTGGTCGCGACCAGGCGGTCGTCCCCCGTGGTGTGCCGCAGGACGTGCTCGGCGAGCAGCCCCCCGAGCTCGTCGCCGGTCAGGACCCGCCAGCCGTCTCCCGCCGGGACGGCGACCGCGCACCGGTCCGCGTCGGGGTCGTTCGCGATCACCAGGTCGGCGTCGCGTTCCCGGGCGAGGTCCAGGGCGAGGTCGAGGGCGCCGTGCTCCTCCGGGTTCGGGAACGCGACGGTCGGGAAGTCCGGGTCCGGTTCGGCCTGCTCCGGCACGACCACCGGGGCGGGGAACCCGGCCCGTTCGAACACGTCGAGCAGGACGTCCCGTCCGACGCCGTGCATGGGCGTGTAGACGATGGTGAGGTCCGCGTCGGAGCCCGGCGGGGTTCCGAGCCGCAGGGACGACACCTCCTCGGCGTAGAGCGCGGTGCTCTCGTGGACGGGCCAGCCCTCGCCGAGCGGGAGCTCGTCCACGCGGCCGACGGCGTCGATCGCGGCGGAGATCTCGGCGTCGAGCGGCGGGACGATCTGCGCCCCGTCCGCCCAGTACACCTTGTAGCCGTTGTCGCGGGGCGGGTTGTGGCTCGCCGTCACCATCACGCCCGCCACCACGTCGTTGTGTGCCCGGATGAAATGGGCGAGGACGGGCGTCGGGACGGGCCCGGCGAACACCTCGGGCCGCAGCCCCGCCCCGCTGAGCACCGCCGCGGTGTCGTCGGCGAACCGCCGTGAGCCGTGCCGCGCGTCGAACCCCACGATCACGCGGCCGCCGCGGGGGAGGCGCGCGGCCAGCCCGGCGGCGGCGCGCATCACCGTGACCCGGTTCATCCGGTTCGGCCCGGCGCCCAGCTCGCCGCGCAGCCCGGCCGTCCCGAACTCCAGCCGTGCGCCGAACCGGTCGGCGAGGGCGCGTTCGTCGCCGCCTTCGAGGAGGGCCCGCAGCTCGGCGCGGGTGTCGGGGTCGGGATCCTGCGCCAGCCACTCCGCGGCGAGCGCGCGAAGGTCGGTCATGCCGTCGTCTCTCCGGCGGTCACAGCCTGGACAGAACGGTCGCGAGCAGCTCGCCCATGCGCCCGGCGGACGCCCGCCCGGCCTCAAGGACCTCCTCGTGGTCCAGAGGCTCGTCCGACAACCCGGCCGCGATGTTGGTGACCAGCGAGATCCCGAGGACCTCCGCCCCGCCGCGCCGCGCCGCGATCGTCTCCAGGACGGTCGACATCCCGATCAGGTCGGCGCCGAGGGTCCGCAGCATCCGGATCTCGGCGGGCGTCTCGTAGGTGGGGCCGCGGAACGCGGCGTACACGCCCTCCCGCAGCGCCGGGTCGGCCTCCCGGGCGAGGGCGCGCAGCCGCGCCGAGTACGCCTCGGTCAGGTCGAGGAAGTCCGGGCCGGACAGCGGGTTCGCGCCGGTCAGGTTCAGGTGGTCCGAGATCAGCACCGGTTCGCCCACCGTGTGCTCCTCGGGCCGCAGGGTGCCCGCCGCGTTGGTCAGCACCACGGTCTTCACCCCGGCGGCGAGCGCCGTCCGCACGGGATGCACGACCGCGTCGACGCCGCGGCCCTCGTACAGGTGCGTGCGGCCGAGGAACACGAGCGCGCGGTGCCCGCCGACCTTCAGGACCCTGATCCGCCCGGCGTGGCCCTCGACGGCGGGCGGCGCGAACCCGGGAAGCTCCGTCACGGTGAGCTCGGCGTCGGCGGTCCCGAGCGCGTCGGCCGCGGGGACCCAGCCCGAGCCCATCACCAGGGCGACGTCGAAGGAGTCGACGGACGTGCGGGCCCGCAGCCGGTCGGCGGCCGCGTCCGCGAGTGCAAAGGCGTCTTCGCTCACATCGCCGACACTACAGGCGCCCGCGTCACCGATGTTCCCCGCCGTCCCCGCCGTCCCGTCCGGCCGTCCCGGCCGCTGGCGCGGCGGGCGGATCAGTCGCCGATGGACGTGCAGGGGCGGGTGCGCAGGTCCTTGACGTAGTCGTCGGGCGCGCCGGCCTTCTCCGCCGCGTCCGCGAGGATGCCGAGGTACCGCGCGGAGGGCAGACCGCCCTCGTAGTCGTCGAGGACGTACAGCCAGGCGAGCACGTCCCCGTCGAGGGTCTGCACCCGGACCCTGATCTTGCGGTAGACGTTGAGCGCGGCGCCCTCCCAGGCGTCGAGTTCCTTCTCGTCCCAGGTCGGCACGTCGTACAGCACGACGAAGACCTGTTCGGACGCGTCCTCGACGACCGTCGCCAGCGCACCGTCCCAGTACTTGTCCTGACCGCCGAAGGTCAGCCGCCACCCGGTGAGCCAGCCGGTGCCGCGCATGGGCGAATGCGGAGCCCGGACCGCCATCTGATCGGGGTCCATGTTGGAGGCGTAGGCCGCGTACAGTGCCACGTTGGCCAAGGCTAACTCACCGGTCGTCCCGTGACCGGTGCGAAGCGCGATTTGCGGGCGGCTCGTATCCGGGGGTTTGGGGAGCACCTTGGGACGGGCGGTGCGAACGGGCAGGGGAGGGGACCTTTCACTCGCATCCGTAGGAAAGAATGGACACGTGACCCGCATCGTGATCATCGGAGGAGGCCCGGGCGGTTACGAGGCCGCGCTCGTCGCGGCGCAGCTCGGCGCCGACGTGACCGTCGTCGAACGGGACGGTCCGGGCGGCGCGTGCGTGCTCACCGACTGCGTGCCCTCGAAGACGCTCATCGCCACCTCGACCCGCATGTCGGTCATGTCGGAGTCGGCGGGCCTCGGCCTGCGCTTCAACGGCGGTCCGGACGGCATCGTCGGGGGACTGGAGGCCGACATGGCCACCGTCAACCAGCGTGTCAAGGACCTCGCGCGGGCCCAGTCGTACGACGTCGCCGAGCGGCTCGCCTACGAGGAGGTCAAGATCGTCCGCGGCGAGGGGCGGCTCGTGGAGCCGAACGTCGTCGCGGTCGGCGACCGGCACATCCGGGCCGACATCGTGCTCATCGCCACCGGGGCGACGCCGCGCGTGCTGCCGGGCGCCGAACCGGACGGCGAGCGCATCCTCAACTGGCGTCAGCTCTACGACCTGCCCGAGCTGCCCGAGGAGCTGATCGTCGTCGGCTCCGGCGTGACGGGCGTGGAGCTCGCCGGGGCGTACCTGTCGCTGGGGTCGAAGGTCACGCTGGTGTCGTCGCGCGACCGGATCCTGCCGACCGAGGACGCCGACGCCGCGGCCGTCCTGCAGGACGTGTTCCTGCGGCGCGGGATGAAGGTCATGTCGCGGTCCCGGGCCGGGAGCGTGGAAAGGACCGGCGACGGCGTGGTCGTCACGCTGGAGGACGGGACGAAGGTCGAGGGCTCGCACTGCCTGATGACCGTCGGTATGGTGCCGAACACCAAGGGCATCGGCCTCGAGGAGGTCGGCGTCCGCTGTGACGCGCGCGGCTTCGTGGAGGTCGACAAGGTGTCGCGGACGTCCGTCCCGAACATCTACGCCGCCGGCGACTGCACCGGCGTCCTGATGCTGGCGTCCGTGGCCGGCATGCAGGGGCGCATCGCGATGTGGCACGCGCTGGGGGAGGCCGTGCAGCCCCTCAAGCTCGGCTGGGTCGCCTCCAACATCTTCACCGACCCGGAGGTCGCGTCGGTCGGCGTGACCCAGCAGATGGTCGACTCGGGGGAGGTCAACGCGCGGACGGTCATGCTGCCGCTGTTCACCAACGCGCGGGCCAAGATGCAGGGCTTCGAGGACGGCTTCGTCAAGCTGTTCTGCCGGCCGGCCACGGGGATCGTCCTCGGCGGCGTCATCGTCGCGCCGCGCGCGAGCGAGCTGATCCTGGGCGTGTCGCTGGCCGTGCAGCAGCACCTCACCGTCAACCAGGTGGCGCAGACGTTCGCGGTGTACCCATCGCTGTCGGGCAGCATCACCGAGGCGTCCCGCCGGCTGATGGCCGAGCACCCCTACTGACGGGTTCGCCCGGCCGTCACGCCGGCGGGACGCGCGTCGAAGCAGCCGCGGCGGGACGTGCCGGCGGCTGGAACGGGGAGCAGCGCCTAGAAGTAGCGCAGCGCCACGTAGGCCCACGCCATGAGGGTGCTCAGCGCCGTGATGCCGATGCCGTAGCGGGTGAACTGCCAGAAGCTGATCGGGTGGCCGGTCCTGGCGGCGATGCCGATCGCGACGACGTTGGCGCTCGCGGCGACCGCCGTGCCGTTCCCGCTGAAGTCGGCGCCCAGCGCGAACGACCACCACAGCGCGTCCGCGGTGGCCGGGTCGGCCCCCGCCGCCATCCCCTCCACGATCGGGGCCATCGTCGCCGTGTAGGGGATGTTGTCGAAGAACGCGCCGAGGACGGCGGACCCGAACACCAGGCTGGTCGCGGCGGCGAAGTAGTTGTCGCCGACTGTGTCCGCGGCCCACGTGCCGATGGTCTCGATGACACCGGTGTGCACGAGGCCCGCCACCATCACGAACAGGCCCATGAAGAACACCAGGACGCCCCACTCGACCTCTTTGAGGACGTCCTCGGCGTCGACGCGCGTGACCAGCAGCATGACGCCCGCGCCGATGAGGGCCACGATCGACGGCTCCACGTGCACGACCGAGTGCAGCGAGAACCCGATGATGATGAGCCCCAGCACCACCAGGCACCGCACCAGCAGGGTGCGGTCGGTGATGGCCTTGCGCTCGTCGAGCGCCATCACCTCGTCCACGTACCGCGCGTTGTAGGTGAACGACTTCCGGAAGATCCACCGCGCCGCGACGACGAACGTGGCGAAGATGATCGCCACGATCGGCGTCATGTGCATGAGGAAGTCGTTGAAGGTCAGGCCCGCGCGGCTCCCGATGATGATGTTCGGGGGGTCGCCGATCAGGGTGGCGGCGCCGCCGATGTTGGACGCCAGCACCTCGGCGATGAGGTAGGGCGCGGCCGACAGGCGCAACCGGTTGCAGACCACGACCGTCACCGGCGCCACCAGCATGATCGTGGTGACGTTGTCCAGGAACGGCGAGGCCACGGCGGTGATCGCCATCAGCATGACCAGCAGCCGGTACGGCCGGCCCCTGGACTTCTTCGCCGCCCAGATCGCCAGGTACTCGAACAGCCCGGTGCCCTTGATGATCCCGACGACGATCATCATGCCGAGCAGCAGGAAGATGACGTTCCAGTCGATCCCCTCGTGCTCGGAGAAGAACACCTCGGCGCCGGGCGTCAGCCCGAGGACCGTCATCAGCCCGGCCGCGATCAGGACGACCCTGACCTTGTCGACCTTCTCCGTCGCGATGAAGAAGAACGCGATGACGAAGATCATGAGCGCCGCGACGGCGCTCATGTCGCGCTCCTCTCCGTCACGCCGTCAGTGACGCGGCGACCCCCGGGCATGCCGGCCCGGGACGCGCTTTTTGGGCGCGTGCCCCATGTAGCCGCGTTCAGCCGTCCGGTCTGGTGAGCGCCAGTGCGGAGAGCACCCGGTCCAGCGTGATCCCGCCGGTGAGCAGCCCCGCGTCGTCGATGACCGCGACCAGGGGACTGCGGTGCCGCGCCATGAGCGCCGCGATCTCCAGCAGCGTCGAGGACGCCTTCACCGTGAGCGGGCGGACTGTGTGCGTTCCGAGACACTCCCCGACCCTCATTCCGCCGATCTCCTGCCAGAACACGTCGGCGTGCGCCTCGTCCACGGCGCGTGTCAGCGCCATGTCCTCCTGGTAGGCGGCGGGCACCGCCAGCTTCAGCACCTGCGTGCCGGGCAGCACGACCCGCGGACGGTGATCCGCGTCGACGACGATGAGACCGGGCAGGCGTCCGAGTGCCATGACCTGGATCGCATGGGCGATCTGGTCGTCCATGGTCACGGTCGGCACCTGGACGGCGATGTCCCGCGCTTGCATGGTGTCCTTCCGGCATCCTGCGAGCCTGAATCTCGTGGCTGATGGGTTCCTCCTCCTCACGCCGGGAACGGTTCCGTCGCAGGACGGTCTCCGCGGCGTCGTGGACAGGGCACCGTGTCCCCTGCCCGCTCGCTGTGCCATGTGTCCGCCCCTTTCCGCGTACGGTGTCCAGTCTTTGCGGCGAATGCCCGAGTCAGCATCGGGTGCACTACCCATATGGACGAGGGAGGACCATGTATCTCTGCGCACCGAAGGTCGGCTGACCTGGAGCGTGTCTACGATGGACGCGAGACCGGAGGTGATCGGTGCACGATGGGGAGACTTGCACCCGGATACTGCTGGCCGATGACCACGCGCTGGTCCGCCGTGGCCTCCGGCTGATCCTCGACGCCGAGCCCGATCTGACCGTGGTCGCCGAGGCCGCCGACGGCGCGGAGGCGCTCGACGCGATCGCGGGGACGGACGTCGATCTCGCGATCCTCGACATCGCGATGCCGCGGATGACGGGGTTGCAGGCCGCGCGGGAGATCTCCCGGCGCTTCCCCTCCGTGCGGACGCTGATCCTGTCGATGTACGACAACGAGCAGTACCTGTTCGAGGCCCTGAAGGCCGGCGCGTCCGGCTACGTGCTCAAGTCCGTCGCCGACCGCGACCTGCTGAACGCGTGCCGCGCCGCGATGCGGGGCGAGCCGTTCCTGTACCCGGGCGCCGTCAACGTCCTGATCCGCGAGTACCTCAGCCGGGACCGGGACGGCGACGGACCCGACAGCCTCCTCACCCCCCGCGAGGAGGAGATCATCAAGCTGGTCGCCGAGGGGCACTCGTCCAAGGAGATCGCCGAGATGCTGACGATCAGCGTGAAGACCGTCGACCGGCATCGCGCGAACGTCCTGGCCAAGCTCGGGATGCGGGACCGGCTGGAGCTGACCAAGTACGCGATCCGCGTCGGCCTCGTCGAACCCTGACGGCGACCCCCTGACGGCGAACCGGCCCGTCCCGCCTGTCCGTTGCACTACCGCGTGGCCGGGAGCTGGCTGCGGCGGCTGCCCTTCGGCGGGACGACCAGGCGGACCTCGGTGCCGCCCCCCTCGGCGGGACCGATGGTGAGCTGCGCGCCGATGAGCATCGCGCGTTCCTGCATGCCGCGGATGCCCGCGCCGGCCTCGGTGGGCGGGCCCGAGCCGTCGTCCACCACCCGGAGGATCACCCGGCCGTCCTCGTCCTGTGTCAGCGACAGCTCCGCGTTCCGCGCGCCGGAGTGCCGCCACACGTTGGTCAGGCTCTCCTGCGCGATCCGGTAGATCACCAGCTCGGCGTCGGCGCCGAGGTTCTTCAGCCCGGTCTGGACGCGGCGGGTCACCCGCGGGCCGCCCGTTTCGGAGAAGTCCCCGGCGAGGGAGGTCAGCGCGCTGGTGAGCCCGAGGTCGTCCAGGACGCCGGGACGCAGCCGGTGCGCGACGCGCCGCACCTCGTCCAGGCACGACCGGACCATCTCCTGGACGCCGCGCAGGTCCTCGGCGACCTCGTCGGGCGCCCGGCTCACCACCGACTTCAGTTCGAGCAGCACGACGGTGAGGCTCTGCCCGATCTCGTCGTGAAGCTCCTGGGCGATGCGGCGCCGCTCGGCCTCCTGCGCGTCCAGCACCACGGCGGTGCTGGTGCTGCGGTCGGCCTCCAGGCGGTCGAGCATCGCGTTGAACTGGTCGACGAGCCGGAACAGGTCGCGGTTCGGGGAGGTGGCGAGCCGGTCGCCCGAGCGCAGGGAGTCCATGCGCGCCATCAACGTCGTGAGCCCCGCCAGCGGCGCCATGGTGACGCGCAGCAGCAGCGCGTTCGCCGCGACCATCAACGCGAGGCCCACCGTGAGCACGATGAACTCGCTCAGCAGGATCCGGGAGGACACCGTGACCGGCGTCAGCGCCAGCGCCGCCATCCCGATCACGAAGATCAGCCCGTTGATGCCGAGGATCCGCCAGAACAGGGCGGAGACCGGGGTCCTGGACCAGCGGCGCGGGCGCCCGGTGTCCGCATCGGTCGCGCGGGTCGCGCCGGACTCCGCCGGCGATCCGGTGCCGTTCGCGGTCATGGAACCACCCCGTCATCCCCTAGAGCCGGTTCGGACCTTGCCTGACGTCCCCGGCGGGCAGTGAAACCCATACCGATCGCGTCCGGACGGGCTGCATGGTGCGCACCCGCGTCAATGAGCACTGAACCCGATGGTGACGAGGAAATTCACCACCGATGGTGGAAGGTGAGGATACCGGCGGCGTCGAGGGGAGGCCGGGGTGCAGCAGACTGACGTGATGGCCCTTTCCACGGCGTTCCTCATCGTCCTCGGGCTGCTCGCGGTCGTCGTGGTCGGCTCCGGGTTCCGGAGGGTCGGGGCGTCCGAGCGGCTCGTCGTCCGGCGTTTCGGCCGGACGGCCGGGGTGCGCGGGCCGGGGCCGCGTTTCCTGCTCCCCTTCGTGGACGAGGGCGTGCGCGTGCCCGTCGACGAACAGTCGTACGACCTCTGGTTCAGGGCCACCACCGGGGACGGCGTACCCGTCCGCGTCAGGGCGGTCGTCGGGATGGAGGCCGACGACCCCGTCAGGTACGCGTCCGCCGCGGACGTGCCGTCCTCCGCCGCGCAGGCGGCCGCCGAGGTCGCGCTGCGCGACGCGGTCGCCCGCCGGGACCTCGCGGACCTGCCGTCCCTGATGGACGCCGGCGACGACGCCGACCTCGTCCGCCGGGTCGACGAGGCGGTCCGGCCCTGGGGCATGGGCGCGCGTCGCGTCGCCATCGTCGACGCGACGGTCCCGGTCCGCGCCGCCCCGCCCCCGAGGCGGCCGGCAGAGCACCGTCCCGCAGAGCACCGTCGAGCAGAGCACCGTGCCACCGAGCGTTGACCGGCCGGGTCCCTCGCCGTGAACCGCCGGCCGGAGGCCGCGCCGCAGAGGGAGGGCCGTCTTCGGGGCCGCGGGCGTCAGAAGCCGCCGAAGTCGCCGAAGCCGCCGCCGAAGTCGCCGCCGCCGAAGTCCCAGCCGCCGCCGACGTCGCCGCCGTCTCCGCCGAAGCCGCCCGCGCCGGCGTCCCCGTAGCCGCCGTAGCCGCCGCTCATCATGGATCCGAGCATGGTGCCGATCAGGACGCCGCTGAGCATGTCCACCCCGCCGTAGGCGCGGTAGTAGCCGCCGGCGTAGGGCGCGTAGGCGGGACCCGCGTCCCAGTAGGGGCGCCTGCCGCCGCCGGACGGAACCATCCGCACGTCAGGGTCGGTCCCCTGTTCGATGGCGTTCGCGTCGGCCTCGCAGGCCGGGACCGACCGCGAGACGCCGCCCGGGGGCGCCCACATGACGTCCTTCACCGACGGGCCGTGCTGAGGGTTGAAGAAGCAGGGCGCGCGCCGTTCGGGCACGGGCTCGCCCGCGAGCCGGGCCCGCGTCGCGGTCATGTAGTAGCGGCCGTCCTCCAGCGCGTTCGTGACGTCCTGCATGTCCTGCGGGCGCCGGGCGCGCTCGGTCGCCTTCTTGGCCTTGTCGTAGGAGTCGAGGGCGCGCTCGTAGTCGGCGCGGATCTCCGGCGCGAGGTCCTTGTCCATGACGTCGAGGTCGAGGCGCGCGATGTCCTCGCCGAGGCGCGTCACGTCCTCCTCGACGCCGCGCTTCAGGTCGGCCATCTCCTGCTCCGCACGGGCGCGCTGGCGGCTGCGGCTAACGAGGAACAGGCCGCCGGCCACGGCGGTCAGGAGGATCAGCACGCCGAGCGTGATGAGCCCGCCGATCGCGCTCGACCGGGCGTTGTCGTCGACCTTCTTCTCGGCGATGTCGCTGAACTGGATCAGCCGCTCCTTCAGCGGCGCGCCGTTGGTGCGGGTGATGAGCTGGTTCAGCTCCTCGCTGCTCAGCTTCTTGGAGATCCCGTTCATCCGGCTGCCGTCGGCGGTGATCGCCACGTAGGTCTCGCCCTCGCCGACGCGCTCGGCGACGGACTTGAGCATCTGCCCGACCTGGGCGCCGGTGACGTCGTTGCTCACGACGACGACCCGGATGTCGGCGTCGGACGCCCCGGCGAGCGCGTTCTTGATCTCCGTCTGGTCGGCCGGGGACAGCACGTCGCCGGCCTGGCCGGTCACGTAGAGCCGTGAGTCCAGCAGGCCCCGGGCGATCTGTCCGACGGTGTCGGCGGACGCGGCCCCCGGCGCGGCGGCCGCCTGCGCAGCCGTGGACGCGGTCGTGACGTGTGCGGTTGTGACGTGTGCGGTCGTGGTCTGGGAAGCGGTGGTCTGCGTGGTGGCGGGCGTGCCCGTGGCGGCTTCTGCGGGGGCGGTGAAGGCGAGCGCCGGCAGTGCGACGGCGGCAATGATCGCCGAGACGGCGCCCCGGCGTGCCGCCCGGATGGCCCGGATCTCGGTGCTCATGTCATCAGTCTGCCCACGTGGCGCCGTAATTCGCCTCCTCCGCGCCGGGGATTTGCGCTCAGGCGTCCTTGATCTCGCAGATGACGGCGCCGCTGGAGACGGTCTGGCCGACCTCGGCGTCGAGACCGGTGAGCGTCCCGGACTTGTGGGCGGTGATCGGCTGCTCCATCTTCATCGCCTCCAGCACGACGACGGTGTCGCCGGCCTCCACGGTCGCGCCGTTCTCCGCGACGATCTTCACGATGGTGCCCTGCATGGGGCTGACCAGCGCGTCACCGGACGCCTGCCCGCCGCCGCCCTTCCTGCCGCCGCGCCGCCTGGCCGGCGGGGCGCCGCCCGTGGAGGCCGGGGACGCGCCGAGCCCCGCGGGCAGGACGACCTCGATGCGCTTGCCGCCCACCTCGACCGTGACGCGTTCCCGCTCGGCCGGCGCGGGTTCCTCTCCGGGGGCGGGCGCCTCGAAGGGCGGGATCGTGTTGTCGAACTCGGTCTCGATCCACCGGGTGTGGACGGAGAACGGGGTCGCGTCGTCCTCGGGGACGAACGCCGGGTCCTCCAGCACCGCCCGGTGGAACGGCAGCACGGTCGGCATCCCGCCGACCTCGAACTCGGCGAGGGCGCGACGGGACCGCTCGATGGCCTGCCGGCGCGTGGCGCCCGTCACGATCAGCTTGGCGATCAGCGAGTCGAACGCCTGCGGGACGGTCTGCCCGGCGCCGTAGCCGGTGTCCAGCCGGACCCCCGGGCCGGTCGGCGGCTCCCACGCGGTCAGCGTGCCGACCGCGGGCAGGAACCCGCGTCCCGCGTCCTCGGCGTTGATGCGGAACTCGATCGAGTGCCCGCGCACCTGCGGGTCGTCGTAGCCGAGCTCCTCGCCGTCGGCGATGCGGAACATCTCCCGGACGAGGTCGACCCCGGTGACCTCCTCGGTGACGGGGTGCTCCACCTGGAGACGCGTGTTCACCTCCAGGAACGAGATGGTGCCGTCCTGCCCGACGAGGAACTCGCAGGTGCCGGCGCCGACGTAGCCGGCCTCCTTCAGGATCGCCTTCGACGAGCTGTACAGCAGCTCCACCTGCTCGTCGGTCAGGTACGGCGCCGGAGCCTCCTCCACGAGCTTCTGGTGCCGCCGCTGAAGCGAGCAGTCACGGGTGGAGACCACGACCACGTTGCCGTGCCGGTCGGCGAGGCACTGGGTCTCGACGTGCCGCGGCTTGTCCAGGTACCGCTCGACGAAGCACTCCCCGCGTCCGAACGCCCCCACGGCCTCGCGGACGGCGGACTCGTACAGCTCGGGGACCTCCTCCAGCGTCCGCGCGACCTTGAGCCCGCGTCCGCCGCCCCCGTACGCCGCCTTGATCGCGATGGGCAGGCCGTGCTCCTCGGCGAACGCCACGACCTCGTCCACGCCGGAGACGGGATCCTTGGTGCCGGCGACCAGCGGGGCGCCGACCTTCTGGGCGATGTGCCGCGCCTTCACCTTGTCGCCCAGCGCCGTGATCGCCTCGGGCGGGGGGCCGATCCAGGTCAGTCCCGCGCCCTGCACCGCGGCGGCGAAGTCGGCGTTCTCCGCCAGGAAGCCGTACCCGGGGTGGACGGCGTCGGCGCCGCTGTCGGCCGCGATCTTGAGCAGCTTCTCGATGTCCAGGTAGCTCTCGGCGGCGGTCTGCCCGCCGAGCGCGTACGCCTCGTCGGCGACGCGGACGTGCAGCGCCTCCAGATCGGGCTCGGCGTACACCGCGACGCTGGCAAGGCCCGCGTCGCGGCAGGCTCGGGCTATACGAACCGCGATCTCCCCACGGTTGGCGATCAGGACCTTGCGCACGTGGGTCTCCTCCCTCAACCTCGCAGGCGCAGTCTAGATAACGGGTGTTCGGCGACTTTCGTAAGCCCCTCCTTATATCGCCGCCCGTCCCGGCACCGGCCTCGCGGGTCGTGGTTCTCCGGGGCGCGGTTTCCCCGGTCGCGCGCGGACCCGCGGGTGTACTCTTCCGCTCGAATCTGCTCGACCCCGACATCCAGCGGAGGCCGATGGTGCGCCCGTGGCCCCGGGCCGGACTGGCGGTCGCCCTGGCCGCCTGCCTGGTGGCTCCCTCGTCCGCGGTTCTGCGGGAGAACCCCGAGGTGGACGCCGACGTCACCCGCCAGCTCACGATCGCCGCGAACGCCCTGCTCCAGCACCGCTCCCAGGCGCTCGTCCAGAAGGGCCGCCATGAGGACGTCTCGGCGCCCCGGGAGGTCTACGGCGTCCGGATCTCCCCGGATCTCGCGCGTTCGCAGGAACGCGCCGTGCGCGAGCTGGAGAACCGCAACCGCGCGCCCGTCGAGGGCGGTCCGGGCTACACGGGGGCGCGCACGAGCCTCGACGACGGGCGCGCCGTCCGCCAGGGCGACAAGATCACGCTGGAGGCCGTCGAGCACACCGAGGTCCGCTACGGCGGCGGCAAGGTCACCCAGTCGGTCCGGCGCCGGTTCGTGTTCCGCACGCAGGGCCAGCAGATCACCCTGGTGAGCGAACGCGTCCTCGACCCCGGCGCGCATCCGGTGAACGACCCGATCGATCCCGCACACTGACCCAGGACCGGCGACCGCGTCAGTCGTCTCGGTCATCCGGCGAGGCGCGTCTTTCCCGGTCGCTTGACCGGCCGTGTTCGGTGCTGTCACAAAGCCTGTTTGCCTCCGCCGAATATCGTTGTGGCCACATCCGGACAGGGCGAGACGGTGCGGAAAGCCGCCGGGAACCGCCGGGCCGGCGGGCGGCCCTGGATCACCGGTACGGCCGGGGCCTAGGCTGCACCCACCGGACGGTGGAATTTCCGTCCCGCCGGACGAGGAAAAGCCTCCTTCGCCGACTGGACGCAGACCCAAGCCGCGGACCCCGGCTTATCCCCCCGAGGCCGGGGTCCGCACCCTTTTTCCGGCGCGAGCGGCCCGGCGCCTTTTCACGTCCCGGCGACCGGCGGGAGGGCGACCTGGATCGGGGTGGTGCGCCCGCGGGCCGCGAAGACGCCGCGGCCGGTCGGCCCGCCCATCGGCGTGCCGCGGGGAAGGTCGACGCCGAGCAGGTCGCCGTCCTGCGGGGACTCGGCCGACAGCACCACGCCCGACCGGGAGGCGCGCACGCGCGCGGGAAACCCGCCCGGACCGCCGAGCCCGGCGGGCGTGCCGGCGATGACGAGGGCGTGCTCGCCGTCGCGGGCGGTGCGCAGCAGGTCGGCGAAGGCGTCGCCGAGCGCGGTCCCGTCGAGGAGCTCGGCGTCGTCGACGATGACCGCGTAGCGGTGTTCGTCGCCGATGGCCGCGGCGAGGTCGTCGGCGCCGGAGTCGCGGGTCAGGACGCCGAGGACGCCCGGATGACCGGACAGCAGCCGCAGCGGGGAGCGGCGCGGCGTGACCAGGACGACCGGAACGAGACAGCCACCGACGGACTGGTCGAGGAGCGAGTGCGCGATCGTCCTGAGGGCGGTGGAACGGCCGGAGCGCGGCGGCCCCGCCACCGTGAAGCCCGGGCCCTCGGCGAGGAGGTCGATCCCCACCGGCGCGAGAGCGTCGCCGCCGACGCCGAGGAGCGCCCAGAGAGGCGACGGGGCGAGGAAATCCGGGTCGAGCGACATCGCCTCCCGGTAGGTGACGCGAACGGGAAGCTCGTCCACCCGCAGGGGTCGCTGACGGCGCGGCAGGCGGCCGTACCGGGACACGCAGCCGCGTGCGATCTCCTGCAGGGCGGCGGCCTGGGACGCCGCGGACGGGTCGTCCCCCAGAAAGCCGATCTGTGACAGGCGCGGCGGGGCGCCGGGGTCGGCGGGCTCCAGGGCGCGGCCCGGCGGCATCGCGGAGGGGACCTGCCCGTCGTTCAGCCCGCCGTAGGCGTAGTCGACCGGGTCGTCCATGCGCAGCACGAACCGGCGGCCGAACACCTCCGAGATCCGGCCGCCGAGACCGGAGCGGCCGCCGGTGACCACGGCGCGCAGGCCCACGGCGGCGCCCTCGTCGAGCAGCCGGACGACCTGGTCGGCGACGCGGCCGCGGTCGTGCTCCCCGAACGCGCCGAGGAAGTTCTCCCAGCGGTCCACGAGCAGCACCATCCACGGAAGGCGGTCGGTGGCGGCGACGGCGGCGCGCTGCTCGGTGAGGGACGCGAACCCGGCCTCGGCGAACAGCCGCGCGCGGCGGGCGACCTCGTCGGTGAGCGCGGCGAGCAGCCGTTCGCAGCGGTCGGGCTGGTCGCGGGTGACGACGGCGCCGCAGTGCGGAAGCGAGGCGAGGGGGAGCAGGACGTTCGTGCCGCAGTCGACGGCGTACAGGTGCACGTCGTAGGGGGAACAGGAGGCCGCGAGAGACCCGGCGACGGTCCGCAGCGCGGTGGAGCGTCCCGATCTCCGGGCTCCGGCGAGGTACAGGTGTCCTCCACCGGCGAGATCGAGGGTGAGCGGTTCGTGGGACCGGGTGCCGGGCGGCTCCGTGACGCCGAAGGGGATCGGGGGGACCTCGACGACCGAGCCGCCGGCCGCGGTCCTGGGCGTCAGCGGGACGCGGTCGGGCAGCGTGTCCGACCACGCGGACGGGCGGCGGGCGATGGCCGCGCGCCGGGCGGCCTCGTCGACCGCCTGGACGAGAACACCGAGGTCGGTCGCCGTCCCCGGCTCGCCGTCCGCACCGCCCGCGCCGCCTCCGCGCGGGCCGGGCAGCGGGTGGCCGAGATCCCGCCAGGCGAGCGTCACGACGGTGGGCCGGTGGGCCGCACTCGTCCCGCGGGCGGGGCGAGGGCCCCCGACCCGGGCGCACTGCGCGGGACGCGGCGCCGTCTCACCCGAACGGACGTAGCAGCGGCCCGGGACCGACGCGGGAATGTGCGCGGCGTCGGACGAGCCGAGCAGCCCGGCGGACGCGTCCGGGTCGGTGACGCGGAGCACGACGCGCAGGCCGGCGACGTCGCGCAGGTCGTCGGTGACGGCCTCGTCGGGACGCCGGGTGGCCAGGACGAGATGGACGCCGAGGGGCCGTGCGCGGCCCGCGAGGCGGGCCAGCTCGGCGGCGCATCCGGGCAGCACGGCGGTCATGGCGGCCACCTCGGCGACGGCGACGACGACCCGCGGCAGGGCCGGCAGGTCACGGCCCGCGGCGCGCAGCTCCTCGTAACCGGCGACGTCCTCGACGCCGGCGTCCCGGAGGATCTCCTCACGGCGGTGCAGCTCGGCGGCGAGCGACTCCAGGGCGCGTCCGGCCGCGTGCTCGTCGGACCCGGTGATCACGGCGGTCGTGTGCGGGAGCCGGGCGCAGTCCCCGAACGTGCCGCCGGGGCCGTCGACCAGGACGAACGTCATCTCGTCGGGGCGGTTCGCGACGGCCAGCGAGGCGACCAGCGTCCGCAGCAGCTCCGACGCGCCCGCGCCGGAGGTCCCCGCGACCAGGCAGTGCGGCCCGTCCGCGGCCAGGTCGATCTCGCAGGTCTCCCGGGGGCGTCCCGGCTCGGCCGCCCCGGCGCCGATCGGGACACGGGTCGTCCGGCCGCCCGTGCGCGCCCATGACCGGGTGACGTGCTCGGCCGTCGGCTCCGGCATGCCGAGGAGGTCGAGGAGCCGCACCTCGGACGGGACGGGGTCCGCGGCGTCGTCGCGGGACAGGTCGCGCAGGGGCGCGAGCGCGCGCGCCACCCGTTCGGCCCACGTCGTCGACACCCCGTCGGCCAGCACGGGACCGAGGACGTCCAGACCCTGCCGGAGCCACACGACCGACGTGTCGTCCGGAGCCCACGCGGCCCTCGCGCGGCATTCCTCGGGAAGGTCGGGCTCGTCCTCGTCGATGCAGACCGTGTACAGGCCGGCCTCGGGCCCGTGCGCCAGCAGCATCGGCATGCCCGGGACGCGGCACAACGCGCGGGCGCCGTCCAGGACCATCAGGATGTCGTACGGGACGCCGCCGCGCCGCCGCCGCGTCACCTTCGCCGCCAGCTCGGTGACCCGGCTCGCGGCCGACTCCGGGTCGGTGCCGACGAGGACGACGCACTCCTCGCCCTCGCGCGGCGCGCAGTGCGGCAGCCAGCGCACCCAGTTCCACGCGTCGCCCGCGTCCGGGTCGTCGGACAGGACGACGATGGACAGGTCGCGCGGCCGGTGCAGGACGGCAGACTGGGCGACCATCCAGCGCGCCATCGCCCGCGCGGCCGGCCGGGGTCCCGCGAGCCCGATGACGCCGAGCTCCGCGAGCGGGAACGCGACGGGCACCTGCCGGGCGACCGGAATCGCGAGCCCGGCGTCGCCGCCGGTGAGCTCGATGCCGGCGGGCAGGTCGGCGAGCCCGGCCCGCAGGTCGAGCACGTCGGGGTCGTCGCGGCGGCGCTCCCACAGCCGCCGCCGGGGACCGGTCGCGGTCAGCAGCACCTCCGCCGGGTCGGGGTGCCGGGCGCGCCGCTCGGCCTCGTCCTCGCGGCGCAGCCGCTCGACCTCCTCCTCGAACGCCCCGGACCTCGCCCGGTACTCCTTCAGCGACTGCCGGTAGGAGCCGGGGCCGAACAGCCGGAGCCGTTCGCGCGGGCCCCGCTCCGGCGGCTCGGGGACCCGGATCCGGCGTTCGCG
This sequence comes from Spirillospora sp., assembly GCA_036564055.1. GTDB lineage: Bacteria > Actinomycetota > Actinomycetes > Streptosporangiales > Streptosporangiaceae > Spirillospora. The sequence continues at coordinate 8,084 of DATCLF010000430.1, read as the reverse complement.
GTGCGGCGGGATCGGGCGGGGCGGACGGTCGAACGCCAGGCCCCCGTCCGGCAGCGGTTCCAGATGCGCGTCGGGGGCCGTGCTCGGCGTCAGCGCGAGGACGCTCGACCCCACGGTGAGCAGCGCCCCCTCCGGCCAGGTCGCCGGGCCCGTCAGCGGCGTCCCGTCCAGCGCGGCGCCCATCTCGATCGTCCGCGCCGACGCCTCGACCCGGACGGAGCCGCGTCCCACGGTGAGCCGCAGCGAGCGCTCCGGTATCGAGGGGTCGTCCAGCACCACGTCGACGTCGCGTCCCGATCCGATGGTGGCGACGCCGAGTCCGAGCCGGTGGACGGGACCCGCCCACGGCCCTCCGACGACGCGCACCTCGACGAGCCCGGTCGGTTCGCTGAGGACGGTGGCGGCGGCCCCCTTCCGTTCGACCGCGACGACGGCCCCGTCCCGCAGCTCCTTGACGGCGAGGGCCTGCGGGTCGAGCATCCGCCCGTCCATCCACAGGGGACGTTTCGCCCGGTGGGCCGTCCCGCCGGCGGTGCGCAGGGCGTCCTTGGAGTAGCGGGGCGCCGGGACGGCGCCCGGTCGCGTCGCGGCCCGCCGCGCCCGTCCGTCGGGCAGGGCGGCGAGCGATCGCGCGACCCCGTCCACGGTGGCCTCGGCGTCGACGTCGATGACGACGTCGCGTGGTCCTCCGCCGGTGAGCGCCGTGAACGAGATCCGCATCGAAGCCTCCGACGTCCTCAGGACAATCGCGCTCAGCTTAGTTCCCGCCCGCCGGGGCGCCTCGGTGCGGCGACGGCGGTCTCCGGGTGCGGTCGCCGGCGGTTCTCAGGGGCTCTCGATGTGGGCCTTCAGGGCGGCGAGGCGGGTCTCGTGGGACGCGCGGAGCCGGCGTTCCCCGTACACGAGCCGGACGAAGGGGCCGTCGAGCGACTCCTGGAGGGTGACGCGGGTTCGTCCCTCCCCGCCGGCCCCGGCCGGGGTCAGGATCACGCGGTCCACGGCCCGGTAGAGGCCGAAAGCGCTGCCCGTCCAGCTGAGCTCCCGCGCGGGCTCCACGACGGCGAACCGGGAGCGCAGCGGGGTGCCGTTCTGCGTCCAGCGGAACTCCCGGCCCGGTTCCACGGCGTCCAGCGAGCGGACGCGGAAGCCGGGCGCCCATGTCTCCCATCCGCGCAGGTCGGCGAGGACCTCCCAGACCCGGTCGGCCGGGGCGTCGATGACGATGTCGGACGCCGTGGTCACGGGCGCGGTCTCGTCGATCCGGCCGCGCAGCGCGTACCGGTGGTGAAGCGTCGCGAAGTCCTTGGCGAACATCCGGCCCCCTGGAATTGGTGCTCTGTTTCGAGAGCGATGCTCTCTTTTGAGAGCATCGCTGTCAAGAGCGGCGCTCTCGTCGGGGAGCGGTGCTCGGCTAGCATCGGTCGCCATGAACGCGGGACGGACGGCACGCGAACGGGTCCGGGCGGAGCTGATCCGCGAGATCACCGAGATCGCCAGGCGGCAGCTCGGCACCGCGGGCGCCGCCGGGCTGTCGCTGCGCGCGATCGCCCGGGAGATGGGCATGGTCTCCTCGGCGATCTACCGGTACTTCCCGAGCCGCGACGACCTGCTGACCACGTTGATCATCGAGGGGTACGACGCCGTCGGCGAGGCCGTGGAGAACGCCGACGCCGCCGTCACCGCCGACCCGGCCCGCGCCCGCGACTTCCCCGGCCGGTGGCTCGCCGTGTGCCGGGCCGTGCGGGGGTGGGCGCTGGCGCACCCGCACGAGTACGCGCTGCTGAACGGGACGCCCGTCCCCGGCTACAAGGCGCCGGACGCCACCGTCCCCGCCGCCGTGCGGACCACGGCCGTGCTCGCGCGGATCGTCTCCGAGGCGCACGCGGCGGGCGCGATCGAACCCGCCGGGCCCCTGCTCCCCCCGCCGCCGTCCCTCGCCGGGGACCTCGCCCGGGTGCGCGCCGCCCTCGCCGTGGACGTCCCGGACGACGTCGTCCTGCGCGCCCTGACGGCATGGGCCGGTCTGTACGGGACCGTGAGCTTCGAATTGTTCGGCCAATTCGCCAACACGGTGGAGGACGACCGGGACGCCTATTTCGACCACGCCATGACGCTGCTCGCCGGCCTCATCGGACTGCGATCGGCCTGAGAACCGCCCCCCGGGGCGCGCGGGAAACGGCCGGGCGTCCGCGGAAAAAGTGATCCACCGCACTTCGAGCCGCCCGCCGCGCGGTCCGCGCGCCCCGGCGCCGGATGCCCAGAATGTGGTCAGTGACAGATGTGACTGGTGGTAAGTATCGATGTGATCCGCGAATGCGCAGGTCATGGCGGTGGACGTGGACATGTGACGGCTTGCGTCCACCGAATCCATTGACGTGGCGTCGCCGCCCCCGCAAGCATGGATCGCTCGGTGATGTGCGGCTTCGGAGGACGGGAAGTCGCGAAAGGGCGGGAAGGAGCGCGTGGGCGGCGCGATGAAGGCCAACCAGTCGACCTTCGCCGACGGCGGAACGGGCACGGGTTCGTCCGGCGGCGGCGCGGCGGGCTCGTCCGGGGGCGCGGGACTCGGCCGTTCGGGGCTCGGCACCTCCGGCGGGCAGCGGCTGCCCGCATCGCCACGGGAGCGCAAACCCGCGCTCGCGGCCCTCGCGGTGCTGCTCATCCTCGGCGGTGCGCTCGCCAGCGCCTACCTCGTGATGGCGAGCGGCGAGCGGGTGTCGGCGATCCGGATCGCCCAGCCGGTCGCCGCCGGGCAGCGGATCCCCGCGAGCGCCCTCGAAGAGGTGCAGATCGGCGACACCGGCATCCAGTTCATCAGCTGGTCCGAGCGGGAGAAGGTGACCCGCCACGTCGCGGCCGTCCGGCTGGTGAAGGGCGCGCTGCTGACCAACTCCATGATCGCTCGGGGGGACGCCCCGGAGAACGGCCGCCTCGTCGTCGGGCTCGCGCTGAAGCCCGGCCAGTTCCCCTCCGGCGGCCTCGAGGTCGGCAGGCACGTCGCCCTCTACGCGGTCGGCACCGGGCAGAGCGGCGGGCCTCGCGCCGGAACTCTCCTGTCGGAGGACGCCATCGTGATGGGCGTCTCGGGGGACGACGGGGGCGGCGCCCTCGGCGGTGCCCGGCTGCGTTCGGACCAGACGAGCGTCGACGTCGCCGTCCCGCCGGAGGACGCGGCGCAGGTCACCCAGGCGGCCTCGGCGGGCGCGGTCGCCGTCGCGCTGATCCCGGACGGGGCGAAGCCGCCCTCAGGCGGGGCCGGCGAGCCGTCCCCGCCCGAGGGCCGGAACCGGGGCGCCGAGGACCCCTCCACCCGGGAGCCGGGCGCCGAGGGGCCGGGCGGCACCGTCCCGGTCCCGGGCGGCGGACCGGGCGGCGGCGCCTCCCCCGGACCGGGCGCGGGCGGTAACTGACCGTGGCACTCATCGCGCTCGCGGCCGACAAGGGGGCGCCGGGCGTCACGACGGCGGCCGTCGCCCTCGGTGCGGTGTGGCCGCGTCCCGTCCTCGTCGCGGAGTGCGACCAGGCGGGCGGCGACCTCGTGTACCGGCTGCCCGCCGCCGCGCCGGACGCCGGCGACGGCTCCGGGGACGGCGGGATGCTCAACCCCTCGCGCGGGCTGCTCAGCCTCGCCGCCACCGCCCGCCGCGGCCTGCGGCCCGACCAGATCGCCGAGCACTGCCAGCGGCTCGTCGGCGGGCTCGACATCCTCGTCGGGACCACCAACGCCGAGCAGGCGCAGGCGATGAGCTGGCTGTGGGGGCCGCTCGGCCGGGCGTTCGCCGGTCTCGACCCCGTCGACGTCATCGCCGACTGCGGACGGCTCGGCGCCGACACCCCGCTGATCGACCTGCTGCGCGAGGCCGACCTCGTCGTCCTGCTGACCCGGGCCACCCTGGAGCAGGTCGCCCACCTGCGCGAGCGCGTCGCGACGCTCACCGCGCAGCTGCGCGACGGCCCGCCCGTCGGCGTCCTCGTGCTCGCCGACCCGCGCGACTTCCGCACCTCGATCAACGAGGTGGACCGCATCCTCGCCGGGGCCCGGGAGCGCGCCCGGGCGGCCGGCGCGGACGACCGGCCGGGGCCGAGCGTGACCGTCCTCGGCGGCCTGGCCCTCGACCCCAAGGGCGCCGAGCTGCTGGCGGGCCGCTGGGGCGGGCGCCTCGACCGCTCGCTGCTGATCCGGTCGGCGCGGGAGGTCGCGGCCACCCTCGCCGAACGCATCGCCATGACCCGGCCGGCCCCCGCCGCCGAGCCCCCGCCCGCTCCGCCCGTCCCTCGGCCGGCGGCCCCGGCCCAGCCGCCCGTCCACGCCCCCGGCGGGCAGCCGCCGGAGCAGGTTCCGCTCGCCCAGCAGCCGCCCGTCCAGCCCCCGCCGGGCCCGCAGCCGCCCGGCGGCCCGCACCCGTCCGGCCCGTACCCGGCGGGCGCGCCGGTGCCGGGACCGCAGGCCCCGCCCGGCGGCGGGCCCGCGGCCGACGGGCAGGTGCCCGCGGGAGGACGTCACGAGCAAGGGAGGCGCTAGATGGACCACGGGCTCGTCAAACGTCTCCGCCAGGAGGTCGGGGACCGGCTGGCGCAGCAGCGCAGGCTCGACGCCGCCAACGGCCTGCCCCCGATGACGGGGGAGGACGAGCGTCAGTTCGCCCGCGCCCTCATCGGCCAGGTGCTGGAGGAGTACGCGCGCGGCGAGATCGCCGCCGGGCGCCGTCCCCCGAACGCCGAAGAGGAGGAGGCGCTCGCCGCCGGGATCCACGCGGCGCTGTTCGGCGTCGGCCGGCTCCAGCCCCTGCTGGAGGACCCCGAGATCGAGAACATCGACATCAACGGCTGCGACCGCGTGTTCATCGGCTACGCCGACGGACGCGAGGTGATGGGCGAACCGGTCGCCGACAGCGACGAGGAGCTCATCGAGCTGATCCAGATCCTCGCGGCCTACAGCGGGCTGTCGTCGCGCCCGTTCGACACCGCGAACCCGCAGCTCGACCTGCGGCTGCCGGACGGCTCGCGCCTGTCGGCCGTGATGGACGTGACGGTCCGGCCCGCGCTGTCCATCCGGCGGGCCCGCCTCGGCAAGGTCTTCCTCGCCGACCTCGTCGGCAACGGCACGATGTCGCCGGAGCTCGGGCAGTTCCTGCGCGCCGCCGTCCACGCCCGCAAGAACATCATGATCGCGGGGGCGACCAACGCGGGGAAGACGACGCTGCTGCGCGCCCTCGCCAACGAGATCCCGCCGAACGAACGGCTCATCACCGTCGAGCGCGCCCTCGAACTCGGCCTCGACGCCTTCCCCGAGCTGCACCCGAACTGCGTCGCGTTCGAGCAGCGGCTCCCCAACTCCGAGGGCCAGGGCGCGATCTCGATGGCCGAGCTGGTCCGCAGGTCGCTGCGCATGAACCCGTCCCGCGTCATCGTCGGCGAGGTGCTCGGCGACGAGATCGTCACGATGCTGAACGCGATGACGCAGGGCAACGACGGGTCGCTGTCGACGATCCACGCCAACTCCTCGGTGGAGGTCTTCAACCGCATCGCGACCTACGCGATCCAGTCGGAGGAGCGGCTGCCGGTCGAGGCGACCCACATGCTCATCGCGGGCGCGATCGACTTCGTCGTGTTCATCGAGAAGCGCAACGACTACGCCTCCGGCGGGCGGCTGCGGCGCTTCGTCTCCAGCGTCCGGGAGGTCACCGGCGTGGACGGGCGGGTCCTGTCGTCGGAGGTCTTCTCGCTCGGACCCGACGGGTACGCGGTGCCGAGCGCGCCGATCTCCTGCGCGGCCGACCTCGCCGAGCACGGCTACGACCCGTCCGGAGGCGGCTGGTGAGCGGCGGGGGAGGGCGCTGATGTACCCGCCGGACCTGGTCCTCGCGATCCTCGCCGGCGCGGCGACGGGCGGGGGAGTCCTGCTGCTGGTCGTCGCGCTGCGCGGGCTGCCGCCGCGGACGCGGCCGCCGCGCGGACGCAGCCGCGAGGACCTGGTCAGGACCCTGACGACCCGCACCGCCGTCGCCGTGATCGTCGGCATGGCCGTGCTGGTGGTGACCCGCTGGCCGATCGCCGCCGCCGGCACCGCGGGGCTCGTGCTCGCCTGGAACAGCCTCGTGGGCGGCGCCGCCGAGGAGCGCCAGGCCATCGCCCGCCTGGAGGCCCTCGCCGGATGGACCGAGTCGCTCCGCGACACCATCGCGGGCGCCGTCGGGCTGGAGCAGGCCATCCCCGCCTCCCAGCGCGCCGCCGCCCCCGCGCTGCAGCGGCCGCTGCGCACGCTCGTCGACCGGCTGCACACCCGCGTCCCGATGCCGGAGGCGCTGCGCAGGTTCGCCGACGACCTCGACGACCCGTCCGCGGACCTGGTGATCGCCGCGCTGATCCTCAACGCCAGGCTCCGCGGCCCCGGCCTGCGCGACATGCTCACGGCGCTGGCGAACTCGGCCCGCGCCGAGCTCGACATGCGGCGCCGGGTCGAGGCCGACCGGCGCTCCACCCGGCGCAGCGTCCGCATCGTCGTCGCCGTCTCCGTCGGGACGGCGCTGGCCCTCGCCGTGTTCAACCACTCCTACGTCGAGCCGTACGACGACCTGCTCGGCCAGCTCGTCCTCTGCGTCGTCGTCGGCCTGTACGCGACGGCGTTCCTGTGGCTGCGCCGCCTGTCGAAGTACGAGCTGCCCGGCCGGTTCCTCAGCGAGCCCGGCCGGGTCTCCCGGCCCGGCGTTCCCGGCGAGGTGCCGAGCACCGTCGCGCGCTGGCAGCGCCGGGGGAGCGGCGCGGCCTCCGGCCCGCAGGAGCTTCCGCTGCGGGGACGTTCCGCCATGGACGCGGGAGGGGGTGCCCCGTGACCTCCGCGATGCTCGCCGGAGCCGTCGTCGGGCTCGGCCTGTACCTGCTGGTCCGCGCGTTGTTCCCGCCGCGTCCCAGCCTGACCGCGCGGATGGCGGCGCTCGACGCCGCCCGCCATCGCGACCTGGAGGGACCCCCGGCCGGGCTCCCGGGCGTCTCGCCGGGAGGGACCGGCTCGGCGACACGGGAACGGGTCGGCGTCCTGCGCGCCAGGCTGGGACGGGAGCTCGCCCGGTTCTGCGAGTCGCGCGGCTGGAAGCTGACCTCGATCCGCGCCGACCTCGCGATCACCGGCCGGTCGCTGGAGGCGTTCCTCGCCACGAAGTTCCTGCTGCCCGCCGCCGCGCTGCTGTTCATCCCGCTGATCGCCGCGTACTTCGCGCTGCTCGGGCTCGGCTCGTCCATCGCCGTCCCGGTGTGGGTCTGCGTGCTGTTCGCCGGGCTGTTCTTCTTCTTTCCCGACATGCAGCTCCGGCAGGAGGCCCGGGCCCGCAGGCAGGACTTCCGCCACGTCGTCGGCGCGTTCCTCGACCTCGTCGCGATGAACCTCGCCGGCGGACGCGGCGTTCCCGAGGCGCTGATGGCCGCCTCCGACGTCGGGGAGGGCTGGGCGATGCACCGCATCCGCGACGCGCTGGCCAACGCCCGCATCACCGGGCGGACGCCGTGGCAGTCCCTCGGCGCGCTCGGCGAGGAGCTCGACATCGCCGAGCTGCGCGACCTTGCCGGCGCGCTCGCGCTCGTCGCCGACGACGGCGCCCAGGTCCGCAAGTCCCTCGCCGCCCGCGCCGCGTCCATGCGCAGCCGGGAACTGTCCGAGCTGGAGGGCAGGGCCGGCGAGCGCTCCCAGTCGATGCTCGTCGCACAGTTGTTCCTGTGCGCCGGGTTCCTGATCTTCCTGGCCTACCCCGCCCTGATGAGGGTGCTCGCCTCATGACGCCCGACACCGAGACGACCCCTGACACCGAGACGACCGCTGCCGCCGCGGCGGCCCATGGGAGGTACCACGATGAGTCCGCACAACCCGCTGAACGATCCGGCCGTCGTCTACCTGCGCGCCGTGCTCGGCGCCAGGCTCGCGCGCGTGCGCGCGCCGCGCGAGCGCGACCGCGGCGCGTCCGCGATCGAATGGGCGATCATCACCGCGATCCTCGCGCTCCTCGCGATCACGATCGGCGCGGTGATCACCAAGAAGGTCACCGACAAGGCCAACTCCATCAACACCGGCCCCTAGCCCGGCGGCGCCGGGC
>DATCLF010000429.1:0-19367 GCA_036564055.1 Spirillospora sp. | reverse complement strand
CCGTAGTACTGGGACAGGTACTCCATGTAGGTCTCGGCGGCGTCGGTGACCTCCCTCGCCATGATGAAGCTGCAGTTCGCCAGCATCGGCTGGTTGGACTGGGCGAGGTAGTCCTCGACCTCCTTGGCCTGCTGGAAGGTCTGGGAGAGCTCGACCTTCTCCAGGTCCTGGGTCTTGCGCTCCTCCTCCATGTTGGCCATGATCCGCCGCTGCGCCCGGCGGGCCCGGGCCCGCGTGAGGTTCGGCGGTTCCAGCTCGGCGCGGATCGAGATGACGTGCGGGGCGTCGCCCGGGTGGCTGATCGCCTCCAGGGCCCACTGGGACTCGGGGGACGGCAGGACCGGCTGGTCGAAACGCATGACGGCCGCCATCTCCAGCTCTCCGATGCCGTTGACGACGAGCCGCGTGGGCAGTTCCTCGATCACCGCGTCGGGGCCGCGCCCGAGGTTGTACCAGGACTCGAGCTGGTCGAGCTCCTGCCGGGTGGGGATCTGTGCGTCCGCCCGGTCGAAGATCGTCTTGATCTGCTCCATGTCCTTCTCGTAGGTGGACAGGTCCGGGACGTCCTCGGCCATGGAGTCCTTGACCAGCTCGGTGAGCGCCTTGAACGTCGAAAGACCGCCTCCCGACGCCTTCCCGGTGCGATAGGCCTTGTCCATGAGCGACGACCGCAGCTGCACGCCCACGAAGAGAACCCGCTTGGGCGCCAGGAAGCCGAAGGCGCCGGCCTGGTACTGACGCAGCGCCTCGCTGTTCTCCTTCGGCGGCGTCACGAGATCGTCCCAGGTGATCGAAACGAGATGAACGTTGCGGTTGTTCGACAGGGTGGAGATTCCGCCCACGGGCTGCCGGGACGTCCTGCCGAGATCACCGAGGAGACGGGCGAGCGGAGCCGCCATCGACAGCTGTTCCGCCGGGTCCTCCCACTTCATGGGTGACAACCGCACGGTGCGATACATCCAGACCTCACCGTTGTGACCCACGTAGACGCCGTCGGCGGTGCGCCACGCATAGGGAGTCGTCCACATGGTTGCGGTGTCAGGCTCGGAACGACCCGCACGACCGGTCCCGGTGAGTTGCCTGAAGACGCCTCTCAGGTTGACCATGCGTTGTCATCTCCCAGGTTTGGTTCGGCTTCCAACAAGACCGTCCGGCATCAGGGGCTGGCGGCAGCCGTCATTGTCCGCACAGTTGTTAATAGGGAGATCGGCCGCCCAGAAAGGCGGCGGCCGGGTGACAACCAGAGCGCTAGGACACTGTGTGATGGCAACTGCCCCGAACCTCGTCGTCGCGGGGGACCCTGGCGTCGCGCGGAAGTTGCGGGAGACCGGCCGGTTCCCCGCGGTGTATGACGCTGCTTCCGCGGCTGAACTTCGCGACCTGTCCAAGAGCGGGCGGGTAGGGTCACCGGCCGCGTTCATGTTCGCCCCCGGATTCGTCGAGGACGTTCCCGGCGCCGGAGTCGCCGTACTGGCCAACGGCCTCGCCAACAGCGGTTTCACCGTGCTGGTGCACGCCTACTTCGCCGAGCGCGGCGACGTCTTCGACCCGAAGGTGCGGGTCACCGGTCAGCAGCTGAGACTGTCGGAGCTGCTGACGATCTTCGGCGTCGTCGACGCGGCCCCCGCCCAGACTCAGGCGACCCAGACCCACCAGGCAGCGGCCGCCCAGACACCGGCCTCCGCGCAGACGTCCCCGGCGACCACGCAAGCTTCGGCGACGACATCGCCCCCGGCACAGACGACATCGCCTCCGGCACAGGCGCCCGCCCAGCAGCCGGCCGGGCCGCCGGCGCAGACGCCTGTCCAGCCACAGGCCCAGCCTCCGGCGTTCGGTCAGCCGCCGGCCGCCGCGCAGCACCTGCCCGACCCGCACCAGCACGCGACCGGGCAGCACGCGGCGCAGCACCCCGGCCAGCCTCCCGCCGTCCAGCAGCCCGTGGCGCAGCAGGCGGCCGTCCAGCACCAGGGAGCGCCCGTACCCGCCCAGAACCAGCAGGCCTGGCCCGTGCCGGTTCAGCAGCCCCACCCGGGGCAGCAGGTCCAACCCGGGCAGCAGGTCCAACCCGGGCAGCAGGTCCAGCAGCCGTACGAGGCCGGCACCGCGCCCGTCCCCGCGCAGAACGGCGGCTGGACGGGTCAGGGTCAGAGCCAGCAGCAGGCGATCACCGCCTCGTCGGCCCCCGCGCTGGAGGCGCCCCGCGAAGACGGAAAGGTCATCGCGATCGCCTCGGCGAAGGGCGGTGTCGGCAAGACCAGCACGGCCGTCAACCTGTCGGTCTTCGCGGCCCGGCACCTGCAGGCGGCCGGGCGTCCCGGGACGGTGGCGCTGGTGGACACCAACTTCCAGCAGGCCGACGTCGCCCGCTACCTGAACCTCACGACCCCGACCGTCATGGACCTGCTCCAGGCGAACGGCTCGCTGACGCCGGAGAGCGTGCGTCGGCACCTCGCCCACTCCGCCGAGGTCGACCTGTACGCGCTGCTCGGGCCGCCGGACGTCGTCAAGGCCGATCCGGCGCTGGTCAACGCGGCGGTCTACAAGCGGATCCTCATGGTGCTGCGCAAGGCGTTCGACTACATCTTCGTCGACACCCCGGTCGCCGAGCTGTACCACACGACGTTCACCGACCTGATCCTCCCCGAGGCGGACGCGATCCTCGTCCCGGTCGAGCCCAACCGGGTGACGCTGGAGGCGGCGCAGAGCTGGCTGCGGGCGATCACCATGCCGCAACACTCCCGCAGCGGCGGCGTGCCGCCCGAGAAGCTGGCGCTGATCCTCAACCGGGCGCGCGCCGACGTCGACTGCGGGCCGGAAGAGGTCATGGACCTGATGCCCGGCTGGCGGTTCGTCGGGATGATCCCGGACGACCAGGAGTGGACGCAGGCGGCCAACAACCGGCGGTTGAACAGCCTGCAGGCCGGCCCTGACCTGGAGGAGACCTTCCGTGAGATCCTTCAGTCGGTCACCGGTGACTCGGTGTTCGCCACCCCGATGGCCGCGCCGTCGTCGAGCGGCCGGGGCAGCCTGATCAAGAGGATCCTCGGCCTGAACCCGAAATGATCACCTTCGGTACACGGATGGAAGGAAGCGACCGCAATGGCAACGCAAAATGAGCCCGCCTCGGGAGGAATGGACTTCTGGGCGGCCATCGGCGTAGCCCAGGGGACCGAAGGCGAGCCCGACGAGACCACTGCCCGGAGCGAGGCGAACGGGTCCCCGGCCGCCGCGCCCGGGGACAACGCGTCCTCCGAGACCCAGACGACGGCCAAACAGCAGGGACAGGACGACTGGGCGGCGCTGTTCTCCGCGTGGGACAACTCCGGGAACGGCGCGCCGCCCGGGGCGTCGCAGTCCGCGGAACCCGAGGCGGCACCGTCCGAGCCGGAGCCGGAGACCGCGGCGGGGGCGGCATCCGAAGCCGAGACCGAATCCGAAACCGAGGCGGAGACCGAGGCCGAATCCGAGGTCGGGACCGAGCCGGAGGCGGCGTCGGAGACCGAGCCGCCGAGCGAACCCAGGACGAACTCGTCCCGAGGTTCCGACACGGTGACCTTCAAGACGCCGAAGAAGCAGGGCGCGCCGTCGCAGGAGCAGCCGGAGCAGGACGCGGAGCCCTCCCCGGGCGGGTCGGCGAGCCAGGCGGTCGCGGCCACCGGGCCGTCCCCGGTGACCACGAAGACGCCGGCGACCGTGACGTCCTCGCGCCCCGACGACCCTCTCGGCCCCGACCAGGACTGGATCACCGCCGAGCAGATCGCCAACTCGCTGCGCCCCCGGCTCCCCCAGATCTGGCTGGAGGTCCTCACCCGGCACACCAACGGGGACGCCGCCATGGCCAGCAAGGTCTACAACGTGCTGAACGGCTCCCACCTGCTCGGCGAGCTGATGCGGGACGAGAAGGTCGACGAGGTGCACGTCCACGGCACGCAGGTGACCGTTTGCGGGCCGGACGGCATCCGCCAGATCCCCGGCTTCCCGACCGTCGCGGCGGCCCGCCGGGCCATCAAGGTGGTCGCGGCGTCCCGGGAGAAGACGGGCATCGTCGTCTCGAAGGTCAACGACTATGTGATGATCAGCCGGCGGAACGGCGTGGGCCCGACCGCGGACGGGCTGATCGCCGGAGGCGTCGTGACCGAGGAGCAGGCGAACCAGATCCGCGAGGCCCTCGTGCAGATGCGGTCGGTGACCGTGACCGGCCCGGCCGCGCGGATCGTCGTGCGGGCGCTCGCCTCGCTGATCCCGAAGGGCAGCCGCGTCTTCCTCGGCGCCTACGCCACGCTGCCCGCCGGGTGCGTCACGGCGGCGAGCCCGATGGAGGCCGACTACGTCCTCGGGGTGCGTCCCGGGGCGGTGGCCGAGCAGATGGCGGCGGCGGGGCAGGTCGGCGCGCTCATCGCCAACCCGGAGACGCCGTTCGAGGCGGCGCTGCAGTTCACCATCACGGGCCCGTCCGCCGCGCCCGACAAGCTCGTCGCCCGGTAGACGCCGTTCTTTGACCGCCGCCCGGTGACCTCGCCCTCCGCCGCACACGGCGGAACGAGCGAAGACCCGTCCGGCGAGGACTCGGCGGGGACGGCCGGGTGCGCGGCCGCGAGAGCCGCGCACCCGGCCGAAGCCCTACTCCGCCTCTCTGGGCAGGAACTGCAGCTCCTCGGCGCGCGCCGCCGCCTCCGCCAGCGGGACGATGACGCCGCCCAGGGAGACGCGACGCGCGGTCCCCGGGACGGAGTCGAGCTCGGTGACGCGCTGCATGCCGCCCGAACCGTGCAGTTCGAAGCCGTGGACAGGGTCGGCCCAGAGCTCGCCCTGTCGCATGTCCATCACCATGACTTTCCGGTCTGCGGGGGCGACGGCGATGTCACCGATCGTCCACGCGGTGCGGCGGGCCGCGTCCGCGAAGGCGATGACCTGTTCCAGGTCGCGTCGCAGCCGTTCCAGGCGGGAGCCGGAGAACGAGACGGGCAGATCGCCGAGCGCGGCGGCGGCCGCGCAGCCGAGACCGTCGGCGATCTCGGTGACGCGGTCGAGGACGCTCCGGTGCACGACACTGAACTCCCGGCCGTCCGGGACCACCGTCACCGCATCGACGCAGTCCCGTGCACCGGCCATCGTCTCCCCCGCGAGCAGGCGCATCACCATGACGCCGTCACGTCACTCGCATGTCGACGACACGGTCCGAGTCCAGGATGAAGCTTGCAGCCTCATCCGGAGTGATTCCCAGGACGTCGATGACCAGTCGTACGGGGCCGACTTTCTCCGAGTCGCACCGGTGACATCTGGTCCGGTTGTCGCCGTAGACCTTCATCGAGGGGTTCACGTCACCGTTGCTGTGGTTGCGGGGGCGCGGGCAGTGCCACAGGTTGCCGTCGTCGGACGAGGAACCGAGACGCCGCAGCACCGTCCGGATGTCCACCGCCCTGGCCTCGGCGATCCGCTGGTTGTGCGGCGGAATGGGAACGGGCGGCACCAGGTCGGCGCCGCGCCGGCCGCTCCGCTGCTCCTGGCGGACCTTGGCCGCCTCCCGCCGCAGCTTCTCCAGGTCGATGCCCTGGGCGGGGTCGTCCTTGACGGTGGGGACGGGCTCGCCGCCCTTGGACAGGTAGGGGAAGCGGTCGTCGGCACGCCGCCGGATCGCCGCGACGAGCACGAACGTGGCCAGCGCGTCCCTCGCCGAGGGCGGCGGGACCATGCGCAGCCGCGCCGCGTAGCGGATGACCGTGGCGGCCTCCGGCGTGACCAGCTGGTCCGGGCCCGATCTGATCTGCACGGTCGGGACGCCCTCGGCGTCCTCACCGCCGACCTGGCCCCACATCAGGTGCCCGTTGGGACGGCCCGCGTCGGGAAACGCGTCGCCGTTCGGGTCGAGCCGGGAGAACTCGAGGACCGTCCCGTCGGCGTAGGCGTCGACGCGCCGGCCGGCGAACCCGCACAGCGCCGCGTACGTCACGAGGCACTCGGGACCCGGCGGCGCCAGGTAGATCACGCGGGAGCGGAAGTCGGCCGCCGTCAGGCCGCTGGCGCGAAGGCCGGCGATCGTGGCGGCGATGATGTCGTCTCCCTCTCCCGGGACCAGGTCGACGACCTTCATGCCCTCGATCGCGGGAGGTGAGTTGGTGGTTCGGACGGCCAGCACGTAATCGGACAGTTTCAGCATGGGATCTCCTTTGTATCCGTCGCTCACCCGAGTGTGTCATGCAAGACCGTCCCGGTGGTGGCGCGGAACGCACGTCCTCAAAGTCGTCGTTCTGGTACTTGCCGATCCGACCTGCTTCGAAACTGTAGGTAAGGAAAGACAAGGCCGGCTGACGAAGCCGGTACCGCACCCGGCCGGGCAAGGCCGGGTGCCCGAAGTTACCGCTGGCTGGCGGCAGGCCGAGGAGAAGGGGTCACGGTGGCCATACAGACCAAAGAAGAGTTCTACGTCCGACGCCTCTTCGACGACGACGTCCCGGTGTTCGTGGACGCCACCAGGTACGCCCGGCAGGACATCCCTTATCCGCTCAGCGCCAAGAAGGCGCTGAAGGCGACCTGCGGTGTGCGGACGGACAACGAGGTAGTGGCGTTCAGCCTGCGCAACTACACCGGCAAGCAGGCCGAACGTGAGGTGGAGCACGTCGAGACCACGGTCGGCGACAGGGTGACGACGCAGAACCTGCTGCGGCCGCGCATGCCGCGCCGGACCCTCATCGGCCTGGCGGAGACGGCGCGCTCCCTCTCGGTCGTCCTGGCCGACAAGGTGATCACCGAGCTCGACGACGACCTGTACGTCCTGAACCTGGCCAGAAGAGGCAACCAGGGCGAGCTGACCCTGGCCGGCAAGCTCACCAAGACCGACAACGGCTACGTCCAGTCGGAGATCGACGACGCGGACACCGAGTTCGAGCTTCCGGTCACCGGGGTCCGCCTGCGCATCTTCCTGCGCTCCCCCGTCCGCGACCGCATCATCGCCTACGGCTTCAGCGGCTACCTCACCCGCAGGCCCGGCGAGATGGAGACGGTGCGGCGGGCGACCGCCCTCGCGATCAACAGCATCCTCGGGCTGGCGACGTTCCGGATGCTGTCCGGTCTGGAGCAGGTCGACGTTCCGCGTGCGCCGCGCGGCCCGGCGATCCGCCAGCGCACGCCCGCCGAGCGGGTCACGTTCACCTTCCCGGTGCTGCTGTTCACCGAGGACGGCACGCCGGCAGGGCGCGGCCACGTCGCGGGCGAGCTCGACCTCGACGGCGTGGACCCGGTGTCCGGCGGCCTCCAGGTGCTCCTCGGCAAGGACCACAAGCTGGAGTGGAACCCGGCGGTCGCCGAGACGGTCAAGCTGGAGGACTACGAGCGGATCCTCACCGAGACCATCGGCTCGGTGATCCACTCGGTCATCGGCGCCGACGCCGTGCGCGACCTCGCCTACGACATCATGCTCGGCGACCTCGGCCCCGAGGGCATCGCCAAGCTGCGCGAAGCGACCGGCGACCTTCCGCTGCTCGCCGCCAAGCCGAGCCAGGCCGAGGTGCGCACGGCGGAGGCGACCCCCGTCCCCGCCGCCTGAGCCGCGCCGGAAGGTTTCCCACGGCGGCGGGTGCCCCCGGGCATCCGCCGCCGTTCCGGGTCGCGGCACCCGCAACGGGACCTTGCGCGCACCTGTCCCGTGTCGCCCGTGTTCCCGTTTCGGCCCTGTCTCGTCTCGGCGCGGCCCGTTTCGCACCGCCGCGCCCGTCCCCGCGGTCACAGTGCCGTGGCCGCGCGCATGGTTCACGCGCCCGGTTCGCGCGCGGGGGTGCGCACAGGCTCTAGAGTCTCCGTGTAGGCGGCCCCACACTGGAGACGACGGCGATGACGAACCCTTCGGACCCCGGTCACCCCCCGCGTCCACCGGAGCACGGCGGTGGACCGGGCGGCCCCTACGGACCGCCTCCCCCGCCGCCCGGCCCGCAGCAGACCGGACCGATTCCCGGTCCCTTCCCTCCCGGCCCGGTGCCCGGGCCCGGCGATCGGGAACACGGGCCGCAGGACGAGCACCCGGGCCGGGTCCCCCCGCCTCGCGACCCGGGCGGCAGGAGCCTGCTCGGAGCGCTGTTCGACCTGAACTTCGACCACATGGTCACGCCGAGGCTGGCGAAGATCATCTACGGGTTGGCGCTGGTCCCGTCCACCCTGCTGTCCCTGCTGATGCTGGGGTACGGGGCGCAGTGGCTCGCCCAGGGCGCGCGGTTCTTCGGCTTCCTGCTGATCTTCTCCGCCCCGTTCACCTGGCTGTTCCAGATACTCGGAATGCGGGTCTGCATGGAGTTCGTGATCAACCAGTTCAAGATCAGCGAGTATCTGCGGGTCATCAAGGACAAGGACTGAGGCGGAGCGGCCGGTGGGCGAGTTCGACGGGACCGGCCCCGATGGCGGTCTCCCACGGGACACACGGCGCGACGCGGGCGCGACACGGCGCGACGTCCCCGCTCCCGGCGTCCCCGATCCGCGTCCGGCGTCGGACACGCGACGTGACGGGGAGTCCTCCGCCGGCCCGCTGACACGGCTTCCCGCGGCGCTGGCCGAACGGTACGAGGCGGTCGCGGAGCTGCCCGTGCAGGGCGCCGAGTCGGACCTGCTCCTCGTGCGGGACGCGGACGGCGGCGAGTACGTGGCCAAGCTGTTCCGCCGCGGCTACCGGGCCGACCGCGAGGTGTGGGCGAAGCTGCCCGAGCTGGACTCGCCGCACGTGCTGCGCGTCCTGGAGACCGGCAACGCCGACGGCCGCGACTACGAGATCACCCCGTACGCGCCGGAGGGGAACCTGCGCGCGCTGATGCGGGACGGCCCGCTCCCGGCCGACACGACCCGGGAGATCGCACGGCAGCTCGCCGCCGGGCTGACGGCCCTGCACCGGGCCGGCGTCGTCCACCGCGACCTCAAACCCGAGAACGTCCTCGTGCTGGCGGCCGACCCCCTGCGGCTGGCGATCGCCGACTTCGGGCTGAGCAAGGTCATCGACCAGAGCGTGGTGTTCGCGTCGTCGTCGCGGACGCTCGCCTACGCGGCGCCGGAGTCGCTGTCTGGCCAGGTGTCGCCCGCCCGCGACTGGTGGTCGCTCGGCATGATCATTCGGGAGCTCGCCACGGGCCGGGCACCGTTCGCGGGGCTGAGCGAGACCGTCGTGGTCGACCATCTGGCGACCCGTCCCGTGCGCGCCGACGACGTCCCGGACCCGAGGCTGCGGCTGCTCTGCCAGGGGCTGCTGACCCGCGACCCGCGCCGGCGCTGGACGGGCGACCAGGTCACCGCGTGGCTCGACGGCGGTTCACCACCCGTCGCCGAGGAGAGCGCCGAACCCGAGCCGGGCGGCGACGGGCTCCCCTTCCGGGGCCGCCGCCACACGCGCCGGGACGAGCTGGCCCGCGACCTGGTCGAGAACTGGGAGCACGCGGCGCGGTACTTCTTCGGCCGCGGCGAGACCGGTGAGGCGTGGCGGAGCCTGCGCGAGTGGCTCGGCCGGTTCCCGGACGAGGACCGCATCGCGCTCGTCGACGACCACCTCGCGACGGCCGAGCCCCCGGACGTGAAGCTGCTGCACCTCGTGCGGTGGCTGGACCCGGCGCTTCCCCCGCACTTCCTCGGCCGGCGGCTGACCGCGGACGATCTGCCGGAACTCGCCGTCCTGGCCGCGGACCACCGCCATGCCGACCACCGGATCGCGTGCCTGATCGGGCGGGCGCTCTGGGAGCGCCGGCTGCTGGAGGACCTGGCCGGTTTCGAGGGCGGCGGCGACCTGGCCGGCATCGACGCCCAGTGGCGCGCGCACGTCCCGGCGTGGAACGACCTCGCGCGTTTCCTGCGCGGCCAACAGGGGATGCCGCAGGGACTCGCGCGGCGGCTGCCCGACGCCGGGGACGAGGAACCGCCCGTCGTGCTGCTCACGCTGCTCGCCCTGGCGGCGCGTCCCGCCGAGACCCACCGGCTGATCGCGGAGGGCGCGCGGCGGGCGCGCGCCTCGGTCACCGAGCCGGTGCCGTGGTTCACGTGGCTGGTCGACGGAGCGGGCGACGACCCGCTGCGGCTGCTCGCGGTCACGCTCGCCGCGCCCGAGGCGGTCCTGGAGTGCGAGGCGCGGGCACGCGAACGCGACGCCGCCCGGCGCCGCGAGGAGGAGCTTCGGGAGCACTGGCGGGAACGGGAACGCGAGCGGCTCGCCGGGCGCGGCAAGGCGATGACGCGGGCCGTGCTCTGGACGCTGCCGCTGCTGTTCCTGTGGCTGTTCGGAAGCTGGATGGTGGGGTCGTTGTTCGGCGGGGGCGCCGACGACGGACCGACCTCGGTCGGGCTGCAGCGGTCGTCCTCGGGCGTCTCGTTCGGTGTCCTCGCCGCCTTCTCCGTGTTCGCATGGGCGATGCACTGCGGCAGCGAGGTGTTCGTGGCGCGTGTCCAGGGCGGCGACTACCTGCCGAACGGGCCGTGGTCGATGCTGTCCGGTCTTCTCGGGGCGGGCGGACGCGGGTTGTCGAAGGCGTCCCGGACGATGACGGGCGCCGCCCGCGGCACCGGCCGGCGCGGCTGCGGGTTCCTGCTGCTCGCCGTGACGCTTCCGCTGCTGATGTTGATGTTGCTGGTCGGGGCGTTGACGTCCATCGCGAGCATGCTGTGGCTGCTCCTGCTCGTCGCGGCCCCCGCCGCGCACGCCGTGAACGCGGGGGTCAGGGTACACGGCTGGCGTCAGTCGCGGACGATGGGAGGAACGTCGTGAGCAGCGGGATCGAGGCGGACGTCGTCCTCGACGCCGCGGTGGTGCTCAGCCTGGGCATGAACCGCGTGCTCGGGGACGGGGCCGGGCTGGCGGGCCGGGCCGCGGAGGCCCTCGCCGCGCTGGCCGAGGGACGCGCGGAGGCACGGGCGGCGGCGCTCGCCGAGGTGGAGACCCACGAGCGGGCCCTGCGCGAGGTCGTCGAGCGCAACGCCCGCATCGCGTCGCTCGCCGAGACCGCCGCCAAGATCGGCGCGGACGTGGAGCTGCCCGAGCGGCTCGCGCCCGGGGAGAAGACCGCCGAAGAGCTGACCGCCTGGTGCGCCGCCACCGACCCTTTGCTGGACGCGGCCGAACGGCGCCTGTCGGAGCATCTCGCCGCCCAGGTCAGCGCGCAGATCTTCACGAGACCCGCCGAGGGCCTGCGCGCCGGCACCGCCACGACCGCGCCGCCCCCGCGGGACGAGGCCCGCACCGGCGACGACGTCCGCGCCCACCTCGAAAGGATCATGGCGCGGCTGCTGCCCGACGCCGCCGAGGAGGACCGCCGCACGGTCGCGGAGGCGGCGGGCCTGCTCGCCGGCACCGCGACCTCGCAGGAGGCCGAGGACGTCCTCCAGGAGGTGCGGCTGCGGATCCAGGAGGCCAACCGCCGCACCGAGGAACGCCGCGAACGGGAACGGCGGCGCGCCGCCGAACGCGACGCCGCCGAGCAGGCCGAGGCCGAGCGGCGCTACGTCCTGAACTCGATCACCGCGGCGTTCGAGGACCTGGGGTACGAGGTCCACACCGGGTTCGAGACGCTGACCGCCGCCGACGGGACCCTGACGTTGACGAAGGGCGCCTGGCCCGACCACAGCGTGCGGATGCGGATCGACGACGCCTCGCAGGTCCGGGCGTCGATGGTGCGCACGCGGCCGGCCGAGAGCGAGGACGACCGGCGGGTCGACGTGGAACGCGAGCGCGAGTGGTGCGAGGCGTTCGAGGCCGCCCGGGAACGGCTGCGCCGCGCCGGAATCCGCTCGGACGTGACGTGGCGGCTGGAGCCGGGGGTGCAGGCACTGCCGGTCTCCGCCCGGTCGAGGCAGACTAGGGGCCGTGCGAGCCAACGTGAACGCCGTCGCGAGCGTCACACCTGAGACGCCTGTCCGCACGGGGAACCGGGGGAGCATGTATGAGCATTGATTCGCCGACGCTGGGCGGGCGTCTCCAGGGCTGGCCGCCGTTCATCCGGGAGCTGGACGCGACGCTGTCCGTGCACTCCCAGTACGTCCTGTCGGGCAACCTGTACGACAGCTTCCTGACCCCGTCCGGCACCGACGGCGGGCCCGTGCGGCTGCTGCCGCTGCGCGCGCTGCTCTGGGAGACGCTGCGGTCCAGCGGCGCCTCGTTCATGGCCGTCTACGACCCCGTCGACGGGCTGCAGATCATTCCCGGCCCCGGCGACCCGGAGGGCCTCGGGGAGGAGGCGGCGCAGGCCGCCGAGCGGCTGCTCGGCAAGATCAAGCCCGACCAGAAGCCGTCGCTGGAGGCGCTGACCGGGCATCTGGCCGCGGTGGCCCGGCCGAAGGAGGACATCCGCGCCGCGTTCGTGATCGACTCCGCGTCCCGGATCGCGCGGACCCCGACCGACCTGGAACCCGCCGAACGCGACTTCTTCCGGTTCTGCGCGAAGCTGTCGCGCACCGCCCGGCCCGTCCGGGTGACGGGACCGCGGCCGAAGCCGCTCTACAACCCGATCATCTGGCTGGTCGAGCGGCCAGGCGACCTGCCGCCGTGGCTGACGGCCGACAACGAGACGATCCGCGAGATCACGATCCCGCGTCCGCACCTCGGCGACCGCCAGGAGACCGCGCGGCTGCTCGCCCGCGCCTTCGGGGTCACCGACGTCGGGCAGGACGAGGCGGCCGCGGCGGCGTGCGACGCGTTCGCCGAGCAGGCCGACGGGCTCACCCTCCAGTCGATGATCGAGGTGACCCGGCTGGCCAAGGAGCGCAACGTCGACCTCGCCGACCTGCCGGACGCCGTCCGCACCTACAAGCTCGGCGTGCTCGACAACCCGTGGAACCGCGGCCACCTGCGGCGCCGCGTCCTCGAGGGCGAAAAGCGCGTCCCGGAGCGGGTGATCGGCCAGCCGCAGGCCGTCACCAAGACCCTCGACATCCTCAAGCGGGCGGTGCTCGGCCTGTCGGGGGCGCAGGCGACCCGGTCCGGCAGCCGCCCGCGCGGCGTGCTGTTCTTCGCGGGGCCGACCGGCACCGGCAAGACCGAGCTGGCCAAGGCGGTCACCGAGCTGATCTTCGGGGACGAGTCCGCCTACCTGCGCTTCGACATGAGCGAGTTCTCCGGCGAGGGCTCCGGCGACCGGCTCATCGGGGCGCCGCCCGGCTACGTGGGCCACGAGGCGGGCGGCGAGCTGACCAACGCCGTCCGCGAGGACCCGTTCCGGGTGATCCTCTTCGACGAGATCGAAAAGGCCCATCCGCGGATTCTGGACAAGTTCCTCCAGATCCTGGAGGACGGCCGCCTCACCGACGGGCGGGGCAACACCGTCCACTTCTCCGAGTCGATCCTGATCTTCACCTCGAACCTCGGGATGTTCGTGCCCGCCCACGACCTCACGGCCCGGGACGCGTCCGCTCCGGGCGCGGCCGACCGGTTCCCGGGCGCGAGGGTGCGCAACATCACCCCGGAGATGTCCTACGACGAGATCGAGCAGCGGATCAAGAGCGCCGTCGCCGACCACTTCACCGAGGTCCTCAACCGGCCCGAGCTGCTCAACCGGTTCGGCGACAACATCGTCGTGTTCGACTTCATCTCCCCCGAGGCGGCGCAGAAGATCTTCGATCTGCAGTTCGCGAACATCTGCCGGCGGGTCGCTGAGGAGCACCGTCTCGTCCTCGAGGTGAAGAGCGAGCCGCTCGGCACGCTGCGCGCGTGGTGCACCGAGGAGCTGGACAAGGGCGGCCGCGGGATCGGCATGGCGCTGGAGTCGTGCTTCGTCAACCCGCTGGCCCGCGCGCTGTTCGACCGGGAGCTCACCCCGAACGAGAAGATCACCGTGAGCGGGATCCGCCGGGAGGGCAGCATCGTCCATCTGGAGCTGCAGTGACGCCGGACCGGCGGACGGTCGCGGACGGCCGGGCGGACGGGCGGGGGAACGGGCGGACGCTGCTGCTCGCCAAGGCGCACTATCCTGTCACCACGCTCGGCCCGGGCATCCGCGCCGGCATCTGGACGCAGGGCTGCACGCTGCACTGCCCCGGCTGCCTGTCGCGGGACACCTGGGACGCCGATCCCGCCAAGGCGGTGCCCGTCGAGGCGGTGCTGGGCTGGCTCAGATCCCTGCCCGGACCGGTCGACGGAGTGACGATCTCCGGCGGGGAGCCCTTCCAGCAGCCGGCCGCGCTCGCGGCTCTGCTGAAGGGAATACACGCGTGGCGAGACGCACGCGACCATGAGACCATGGCGGTGGACATACTGGTTTACAGCGGTTATGTCTACTCTCGGCTCGCCCGTACCGGTGAGACGCGCGAGATCCTGGACATGTGCGATGCCGTGATCACGGGGCCGTACGTCGACCGGCTCAACCCCGAGGGGCGACACACCGCGGACGGCTCTCTACTCTGGAGAGGGTCGGCCAACCAGCGTGTCGTGGCGTTGTCTCCGCTGGGGCGCGAGCGGTACGGAGCACTGGCCGACATGAGAAGGACCGAACAGGCGAGAGGGCCCCGAGTACAGGTATCCGTGGACGAAGGGCCGGAGGGAAGGCGGGTGTACTACATCGGGATCCCGCGACGGGGTGACATGGATCACCTCACGTCGAGGCTCGACCGCGCCGGCGTGCGCTCGGGGGATGTGTCATGGCGACCTTGAACTGTCCTGTCTGTGACGAGCCGTTCCAGCCGGGCGATCTGCTCTGCATGAGCTGCGGGGCGAACCTGGCGCGTGTCGGTGGCGGCGCCCACCGGCAGCAGGGGCCGGGCGGGTACGACGACCAGCAGCGGCAGGGGTACCCACAGCAGCAGGGCCCCCACGGCGGCCAGCAGTTCGGGGCACCGCCCCAGCACGGCCAGCCGTTCCAGCAGGCGCCGCAGCCGGACCAGTTCCAGCAGCAGGCGCCCCAGCCCCATGCTCCGCACCAGCCGCCGGGGCCGCCTGGCCAGCCCGGCCAGCCGCAGGACCCGTGGGGACCGCCGCAGCAGCAGCCTGCCCAGCAGTCGGACGCGTGGGGCCCCCCGCCCCAGCACGGGCAGGCCCAGCACGGCCAGCCGCCAGGCCAGCCTCAGCCCGGCCAGCCTCAGCCCGGCCAGCCGCCGGGCCAGGCTCCCGGCCAGGCTCCCGGCCAGCAGTTCGGCGGGCAGCCCCAGCACGGGCAGCAGCCGCAGGACCAGTGGGGTGCGCCCCAGCCGCAGCAGCAGCCCGGTCAGCAACCGTCCTCGGACCCGTGGGGCGTGCCCCAGCAGCCGCAGCACGGGCAGCCGCAGCCGGCGCAGCAGGGTCAGCAGGACCAGTGGGCGCCGCCGCCGCAGCAGCAGTACCAGCCGCAACAGCAGCAGTACCAGCCGCAGGACCAGTTCGGGGTGCCGCAGCAGCAGCCCGGTGCGGGCGACCACGGGTTCGGGCCCACTCCGCCGCAGCACGGTGGCGGGCAGCCTCAGGTGCCGCCGCCTCCGCACGGCCGCGAGGCGATGGCGCCGCCCGAGCAGAACCCGGGCCGTCCCGCCCAGGCGGACCCGTCCGGCACGGCGATGATGTGCCCGTACTGCGAGGCGGTGCTGTCCAACCCGTCGGCCGCGCAGTGCGAGTCGTGCCTGCGGCCCCTGCCGCAGAAGGGCTCCCCCGTTCTGCGCGTGCAGTTCCCCACGGGCGAGCTGAAGGTCTCGGTCGGACAGCACCTGGTGCTGGGCCGCGACGCGGGCCAGTCCCCCGTGGCGTCCACGTTCACGCAGTACGACAACGTGTCGCGGCGTCACTCCACCCTGTGGCTCGACCCGTCCGGCACGGCGTGGGTGCGTGACGAGGGCTCCACCAACGGAACGTTCGTCAACGGCGAACGGATCCCCCGCGGCGTGGAGGCCCCCCTCCACGACGGCGACCAGCTCCGCCTGGCCGCCGACGTGACCGGGACCGTCCAGCTCAACTGACCGCACACGTGAGGGCGGGCCCGCGGATCCCGAGGATCGCGGGCCCGCCCTTTCACGTGGTCGACCGGGTCTCCACGGTCAGGAGCTCCGCGGGCGGCGAGGTCAGCCGGCGCGTTTGGACCGGGCGCGGATGCGTTCGCGTTCCCTGGCGTCCAGGACGACCTTGCGGAGGCGGACGGCGGTCGGGGTGACCTCGACGCACTCGTCCTCGCGGCAGAACTCCAGCGCCTCCTCCAGCGACAGCCGCCTCGGCGGCGTCAGCCGCTCCAGCTCCTCACCGGTGGACTGGCGGATGTTCGTGAGCTTCTTCTCCTTGGTGATGTTGACGTCCATGTCGTCGGCGCGCGCGTTCTCCCCGACGATCATGCCCTCGTACACCTCGGTTCCCGGCTCGACGAAGAACGTCCCCCGCTCCTGCAGATTCATGATCGCGTAGGCGGTGGCGACCCCCGCCCGGTCGGCCACCAGCGACCCGGTCGGACGGGTGCGCAGCTCACCGAACCACGGCTCGTACCCCTCGAACACGTGGTGCGCGATGCCGGTGCCGCGTGTCTCGGTCATGAACTCCGTGCGGAACCCGATCAGGCCGCGCGCCGGGACGAGGAACTCCATCCGGACCCAGCCCGTCCCGTGGTTGGTCATCTGCACCATCCGGCCCTTGCGGACCGCCATCAGCTGGGTGACGGCGCCGAGATGCTCCTCGGGGATGTCCACGGTGAGCCGCTCGACCGGCTCGTGCTTGCGGCCGTCGATGACCTTGGCGACCACCTGCGGCTTGCCGACCGTCAGCTCATAGCCCTCACGGCGCATGTTCTCGACCAGGATCGCGAGGGCCAGCTCGCCGCGGCCCTGCACCTCCCAGGCGTCGGGACGCTCGGTCGGCAGCACCCGGATCGACACGTTGCCGACCAGCTCGCGGTCGAGACGCTCCTTGACCAGCCGGGCGGTGACCTTGGTGCCCTTCTCGCGTCCCGCCATCGGGCCGGTGTTGGTGCCGATCGTCATGGAGATCGCCGGCTCGTCCACAGTGATCAGCGGCAGCGGGCGCGGGTCGTCCGGGTCGGCGATGGTGTCACCGATCATGATGTCGGGGATGCCGGCGATCGCGATGATGTCGCCCGGACCCGCCTCCTGCGCGGGCTTGCGGGTGAGCGCCTCCGTCATCAGCAGCTCGGTCACCTTCACCCGCTCGACGCTGCCGTCGCGGCGGCACCACGCCACCTGCTGACCCTTCTTGATCGTCCCGGCGTGGACCCGGCACAGCGCGATCCGGCCGAGATAGCTGGAGGCGTCGAGGTTGGTGACGTGCGCCTGCAGCGGGACGTCCGGGTCGTACGTGGGCGGCGGGATCGTCTCGGTGATGACCTTGAACAGGGGCTCCAGGTCCTCGCCGTCCGGCATGGAACCGTCGGCGGGCTTGTCCAGCGACGCCCGACCCGCCCGGCCCGACGCGTACACGATCGGGAAGTCGATCTGCTCCTCGTCGGCGCCGAGGTCGATGAACAGCTCGTACGTCTCGTCCACGACCTCGTCGATCCGGGCGTCGGGACGGTCGGTCTTGTTCACGACGACGATCACCGGCAGCCGCGCGGCGAGCGCCTTGCGCAGCACGAACCGGGTCTGCGGAAGCGGCCCCTCGCTGGCGTCCACCAGCAGGACGACGCCGTCCACCATGGACAGCCCGCGCTCCACCTCACCGCCGAAGTCGGCGTGCCCCGGCGTGTCGATAATGTTGATGGTCAGACCGCCGTGCCGGACGGCGGTGTTCTTGGCGAGGATCGTGATGCCCTTCTCGCGTTCCAGGGCGTCGGAGTCCATCACGCGGTCGTCGACGTGCTGGTTCTCCCGGAAGGCCCCGGACTGCCAGAGCATCGCATCGACCAGGGTCGTCTTCCCGTGGTCGACGTGGGCGACGATCGCGACGTTCCGGAGGTCGTCGCGGGTGGAAAGGGGCATGCGAGGCTCGCCTTGGATGAGAGATCGGGGACCGCCGCAGAAGCACGGCACGGCTCATTCTACGTGCCCCCGCCCGCCGCCGGTCTCACCGCGACCGCCCGTCCCGGCGACTCTCCCGATTCGCCAACTTTGCGATTTCTTTGTAATCTTCCCGCGATCCGGTCGTCCGGAGTCCCGCCCGGGGGCTGCGACCGGAGCGCCGAATCTCCCGAGCGGGAGAGCCGGGGACCCAAGGTTCCCGGGGTGAATCGACCCACGTCGTAGGGCGACTCCTGGCCCGAACCCGTCAGCTAACCCGGTAGGCGCACGAGGAGAGGAGAACACCGGCTTGGCACCGGCCCCCCGGCGGTGGCGTCGCTTCACGCCCGCCACCACGGCGACCATGCTTCTGATCGGCCTGGGCGCCGCGGCACCTGTCGCCGTGCCCGTGATCGCGTCCGGCGCCGCGCACGCCGCGCCACGCCCCGCCGCGTCCTCCCCGACGCCTCTCCCGACGACGGAAGAGGGCCTGCGCAAGAGCCTCGACGCGCTCAACGAAGAGGCCGAGATCCTCACCGAGAAGTACAACAAGACCCGCGTCGACCTCGCCGCCGCTCAGAAGGCCCAGCAGGCCGCCGCCGCCCACGCCGCGAAGCTCCGCGCCGAAGCCGCCCCCGCCCGCGAGCAGCTCGGACGCCTCGCCGCCGCGACCTACATGTCCGGCGCCCCCGACGTCATCTTCGGCGCCAACGCCTCCCCCGACGGCCTCTCCGAACGCGCCTACCTCACCCAGAGCCAGACCACCGCCGTCCAGGCCCTGCAGAAGAAGATCGAGGAGGCCGACGCCGCCCAGCGCGCCGCCGAAGCCAGAACCGCTCAGGTGACGAAGGCCGAACAAGACGCTCAACAAGCCCGTGAGGCGGCCAGGAAGAAGGTCGCCGAAGTCATGAAGCGGCTCGACAAGCTGACCACCACCCGCGTCAGCGACCCCCGCACCGGCCTCCGCGCCTCCGTGAAAGGCTCCGGCCTCCCCGCCGACATGGCCCGCAAAGCCCTCACCAAACTCGGCTCCCCCTACGTGTGGGCCGCCGCAGGTCCCAACTCCTTCGACTGCTCCGGCCTCGTCGTCTGGGCCTACAGCCAAGTCGGCAAACCCGGCCTCCCCCACTACACCGGCGCCCTCTACAGCCTCGGCACCAAGGTCCCTCGAAACCAGCTCCGCTCAGGCGACCTCGTCTACTTCGGCAGCAACCTCCACCACATGGGCATCTACCTCAGCGACGGCAAGTATCTCCACGCCCCCCGCACCGGCGAGGTCGTGAAGATCTCCAAACTGTCCGACCGCTCCGACTACGCCGGCGCCAACCGCATCACCTGAAGCTACGAGGGCCTCCTGTGGCGCGGCAGGAGGCCCTCGTGTTCATTTGCAGTGCCCTTGGCGGTCGGGCCTTGGCGGCCCTCCCTTCGGCGGGCACTGCGCGCGATCGCTGCATCGCTCCGGCTCGCCTTGACGGCTCACTCCGCGATCAGATCCTCGCAGGCTCGGATCTGCCTTCGGACGCGAT
>DATCLF010000428.1:0-4531 GCA_036564055.1 Spirillospora sp. | reverse complement strand
CCGGCCCGCCTCGGCACAGTCCCGCCGGTCACCGGGCGGCTCAGGGCAGGTCGCCGTTCACTTCCCGGATGCCGGTCAGCAGCGTTGACGCCGACACGGGATGACACACAAGGATATCCGGCAGCAAAGGGTCCTCCCGGTTGTACTCGAGGGGGGACCCGTCCACCCTCGACACGTGCGCCCCCGCCGCCAGCGCGACCGCCGCGGGCGCCGCGGAGTCCCACTCGTACTGGCCGCCCGCGTGCACGTACGCGTCGACCTCGCCGAGCAGCACCGCGGAGATCTTCGCCCCCGCCGACCCGATCGGCACCAGCTCCACGTCGACGCCCGGCGCCTCCTCCCCCGGAGCCGTCCCCGCGATCCGCTCGGCCAGCCGCCGCACGAACTCCGGCGGACGGGTGCGGCTCACCGCGATGCGCAGCTTGCCCTCGTCCGGGGCGGGGGCGTGCAGCGGCCCCTCGCGCGGCGGACGTCCACGGCCCCGTCCCGGGCCCGCCGTGACGGGGTCGGGCTCCCCCGCGTCGGTCCTCACCAGCGACGCGCCGCCCGTCGCGTCCGTGCGCAGGATCAGGCCCTGTGCGGGCAGCGCCACCGCCCCCGCGGCCAGCCGCCCTCCGGACGGCGCGGACGGGTCACGCCGCCACAGCGCCACGTGGACGGCCCAGTCGCGGCGTCCCTCCTCGGAGAACTCGCGGGTTCCGTCCAGCGGGTCCACGATCCAGACCCGGTCGGCCGTCAGCCGCTCCGCGTCGGCGGTGTTGCGGGTCGGGGCGCGGTCCTCGCCGCGCGACCGTTTGCCCGCGGCCTGCGCGCGGCCCTCCTCGGACAGGACGGCGTCGCCGGGACAGTGCTCCGCGAGCGCCGCCAAGAGGTACTCGTGCGACCGGAGGTCGCCGGTGTCCTTCAGCGCCCGCGCGTCCGCGAACCCCATCTCCTCGCGCACGCCGAGCAGCAGGCGGCCCGCCGCGCCGGCGAGCTCGGCCGCCAGCACGTGGTCGTCCGCCGCCCCGCGCCCGGCGCCCCGCGGTGCGCCGGCGGCGGTCCCGGCACGCGCGGTTCCGTCCGTCATCACCTGATCACTTTCCCGGCTCGACTGTCCTGCGCTCCACTTTCTCATGGGGCCCCACCCCGTCCCGGGGCCAGGGTCCCCCCGGGCTCGTCAGCCCCGGACCCGTCAGTACGCGCCCGAGCCGCGGAAGACCGCCGACCAGGTCTTCCACATGATCTGGAGGTCGAGCGCCAGGGTCCAGTTGTCCACGTACCGCAGGTCGAGCCGGACCGACTCCTCCCACGACAGGTCCGACCGGCCGCTCACCTGCCACAGGCCGGTCATCCCCGGCTTCACCACCAGCCGCCGGTAGACGTCGCCGCCGTACCGGGCGACCTCCTCCGGCAGCGGCGGACGCGGACCCACCAGCGACATCTCACCGCGCAGCACGTTGATCAGCTGGGGCAGCTCGTCCAGCGAGTAGCGGCGCAGCCACCGTCCGACCCGGGTGACCCGCGGATCCTCACGGATCTTGAACAGGACGCCGTCGTTCTCGTTGAGCTCCAGCAGCTCGCCCTTGCGGGCCTCCGCGTCCGGCACCATCGTGCGGAACTTCAGGAGCGTGAAGGTGCGGCCGCCGCGGCCCACCCGGTCCTGGCGGAACAGCACCGGCCCGGGGCTCGTCGCCTTGATCAGCACGGCGACGACCAGCAGCAGCGGGCTCAGCAGCACCAGCCCCGCGACGGCGGCGGCGCGGTCGAACAGGCCCTTGAAGACCTTCCGGCCGCCTTCGAGCTCGGGGTGCTCCACGTGCAGCAGCGGCAGACCCGACACCGGCCGGATCGAGATGCGCGGGCCGGCCACGTCCATCAGCGCCGGCGCCACCACCAGCTCGACGTCGTTGCGTTCGAGCTGCCATGCCAGCCGGCGCAGGGCCACCCCGTCCATCTCGGGGCACGCCAGCACCGCCACCGAATCCGCGCCGATCCGGTCCACCACCGCCGCCGCCTGGGAGAAGTCGCCCATGACCGGCACGCCCTCCACCTCGGCGACCGCGTCGTCACCCGACGTCAGCGCCGGCGGAAGGCACACCGCCGCGATGTCCATGCCGTGGTAGCGCTTCTTGCGCAGCACCTTGATCAGGTCGGCGACGGACGTCCGGTGCCCCACCGCGACCACGCGCCGCATGCACTCGCCGTTCCACCGCTTGTTGTGCAGCCACTTGCGCAGCCGGTACCGCGCCACCAGGTCGAGGAAGGTCCCGAGCGGCAGCGCCATCACCACGTACCCGCGCGCCACGTCGGTCTTTGTGGCGTACGCGACGATCGCGACGGTCGCGGTGAGGATGAAGCCCGCCCGAAGAACCCGGTGGAACTCCTCGTACCCCACGCCGACGTACCGCGGCTGGTAGGCCCGGCACAGCATCAGCGTCGGCAACCACACGAAGGGGAGCACCAGGGTCAGCGCCACGTACGGGGCGTTCAGCTCGGTCGGCACCCCCGGGAACCGGAGGACGAAGGCGATCACACCGGCCGCGAGCATGCTGACGAAGTCCAGGAATCTCGCTTTCCGCCGGTAGGACGCACTCCAGTTCTGCGACGACGAGCGCTTGTGCTCATGGCTTATCGATGACTCGGCCTGGACCTTGTCAACGACGGCCATACACCACTCACCAATCCCCTGTAACGCGCGCCCCGTCAGCGCGATTCACACCGAAGACGGCTGAAGGACGTCGGGGGTTCACATGCATCTCGAACCCGCTGCGCGAGCATCCTACGTTCGCTTCCCCGTTGTCACAGGCCGAACGTCGGCATCGGCCCAACAGGGCCGATAAATCCCGACGGGTCCGCAAGAATCATCGACACCGTCGTGCACAAAACGTGAAGATTCGTCACCACGGGCCAACGTTTCGTCAACGGGCGTGGAAGACGTTCTGGGCCGCCTCCAGACCGTCGGCGACCAGAGCCTCCACCGCGTCCGCCGCCCGGTCGAGCTCCAGATCCAGCTCCCTGCGCTCCGCCGCCGAAAAATCCTTCAGCACGAACGCCGCCGGATCCATCCGCCCCGGCGGCCGGCCCACCCCGAACCGCACTCGCAGATAGTCACGCGTTCCCAACGACTTCGTCACCGAGCGCAACCCGTTGTGCCCGTTATCACCGCCGCCCCGCTTCAACCGCACCGCCCCGAACGGGATGTCCATCTCGTCATGGACGACAATCAGCCTTTCCGCCGGAATTTTGTAGAAATCGCACAGCCCCTTCACCGGGCCGCCCGACAGATTCATGAACGAACGCGGTTTCGCCAGCACCGTCCGCGCACCCGCCAGCCGCCCCTCCGCGACGTCGGCCCGCGCCCGATGCGACCTGAACCGCTCCCCGGCACGCGCCGCCAGCACGTCCACCACCATGAACCCCGCGTTGTGCCGGTTCTTCGCATACGACGGCCCCGGATTGCCCAGACCGACCACCAGCCAGAGATCCACCCGAACTCCTCCACCCACGCAACGGACACGGCCCCCGCCGGTGCGTGACAACGCACCGGCGGGGGCCGTGGACGACGACGGCGCCTCCGCTACCGGGCGCCCGGCGACATCACCGTCACTCGGCGGCGGACTCGCCCTCGCCCTCCTCCGCCGTGGCCTCCTCCCCGGCCTCCGGCACGGCCGCACTCGCCTCGATGATCTGCAGGATCAGCGTGTCCTCGTCCGCCGCCAGCGACGTACCCGCCGGAAGCTTCAGATCCTTCGCCAGCACCTGCGTGTCGATCGGCAGATCGGTGACGTCCACCTCGACCGACTCGGGAATGTGCGTGGCCTCCGTCTCCACGGAGACCTCCACCTCGACCTGCGACACCTGACCGCCGGCCACCACGTCACCGACCACGACCACCGGCAGGTCGACCACCACCTTCTCGCCCCGCCGCACCAGCAGCAGGTCGACGTGCTCCAGGAACCCCTTGATCGGGTCCCGCTGCACGTCCTTCGGCAGCGCCAGCTTCGGGCCGTCACCGATCCCCTCGATCGAAAGCAGCACGTTCGGCGTCTTCAACGCCAGCATCAGGTCATGCCCCGGCAGCGAGATGTGCTGCGGTTCGGTGCCGTGACCGTAGAGCACGGCGGGCACCTTGCCCGCCCGGCGTGTGCGCCGCGCGGCACCCTTACCGAACTCGGTGCGCGGCTCGGCGGCGATGCGTACCTCGGACACGGCGAAAACTCCTCGTCGTTGTGATCCACGGCCGTCCAGCATCGGACGTCCGTTACGGACAGAGATGGCGGATCCCCCGCACGCCGAAGAAGGCGCGCGATCCACAGATTCGTTGCGCTCCCCCGGGGAATGCGGCCCCTGCGACGGCACCGCACTGACGACCCGGGCACGCGGGCTAACAGAGTCTAGCAGTGTTTAATTGCAGTGCCCTTGGCGGTCGGGCCTTGGCGGCCCTCCCTTCGGCGGGCACTGCGCGCGATCGCTGCATCGCTCCGGCTCGCCTTGACGGCTCACTCCGCGATCAGATCCTCGCAGGCTCGGATCTGCCTTCGGACGCGAT
>DATCLF010000427.1:0-8304 GCA_036564055.1 Spirillospora sp. | reverse complement strand
GACGGCGCGGTCGCGGTCCCCGAGCCGCACCGACCCCTCGCCGAGCACCGTGAGCGCCCCGGCGCGGGCGCGGCGCGGCGCGTCCCCGAGCAGGTCCAGGGCCTCCTCGGCGAGCCGGACCCCCTCGTCGGGACGTCCGAGGGCCGTCTCGGCGCGGGCCAGCTCGGTGAGGCACCGGGCGACGTCGATCTCCGCGGACGAGGCGGTGTCGATCTCGCCGCGCACGCGGGCGAGCAGGTCGCGGGCGCGGGCGGCCTGGTCGGGCCGGGCGCGCAGCAGCAGCGCGGCGTAACGCACGCGGAGCCGGGACAGGTCGCGGGGGTCCTCGCCGTCGCCGGCTAGCATCAGCGCGCGTTCGGCGAGGGTGACGCCCTCCTCGTACTCGCCGCGGATCTCGGCGACGTAGGCGGCCTCCCAGTAGGCGGCCATCCGGGCGCGGGGGCTGCCGATCCGCTCGGCCCGCTCGACGAGCTGGTCGGCGAGCTGGCGGGCCCGGACCAGGTCGCCGCGCTCGATGAACGCCGCGAGCAGCGCCGCGCCGAGGTGCACGGCGGCGTCGGTGGAGTCGGCGCCGGCCGCGACGAGGTGCCGCAGCGCGTTCTCGGCGACCTGCACGCCCTCGCTGATGTCGCCGCGCTGGCGCAGGCAGCGGCTCAGCGCGACGTGGATCTCGGCCCAGTGGTCGAGGTCGGCCTCGGCGGACGCCTCCTCGGTCAGCTCCCGCAGCCCGGCGATCGCCTCCTCCAGCTCGCCCGACGCCTCGAGGGCGAGGGCGTGGCCCCATCGCGCCTGGTGGAGCATGTCCGGCAGCGCGACCGCGTCGGCGCTGGCGAGGACCTCGGCGAACCGCGCCCGCGCCTCGGCCGCCGCGCCGTTGGCCAGTGCGATCTCGGCGTAGTCGAGGGTGAGGCGCAGCTCGTCCACGACGTCCTCGCTGACGCCGCTGACGAGGTAGGTCGCCGAGCAGTTCAGCTTCGCGGCGAGCAGCTCGACCACGCTCGGCGCGGGCACCCGCTTGTCGCTCTCGATCAGCGAGATGTAGCTGTCGGACAGTTCGGGGAAGGCGAGCTGCGCCTGGCTCACGCCCTGCCGGATCCGCAGGGCGCGGATGCGCTGCCCCAGTGTCTCCCGATCCATCGTGTGACCACCGCCTACAGAGTGTCTCCCGCCGGAGCGGGTGTTCCCGCTACTGGGTGCTCGCCGGCTGCGTCACGCAGGGCGAGGACGTCGACCCGGTCCAAGTGTGCCGAGGTCCCGGTCCGTCGGGTCGCCGATTCGCCGGATTCGGCCTCCGCGTTCACGGGGCCGGCGCCGTCCACCAGGCCCGAGTCTCCCACAGGCACCTGGGCAGGCTATAGCGGACGCGTTGCCCCGTCATTCCCCGCGGACGCCGTCACGCCCGGGAGTGCGGCGGTCCGGACCGCTTCCGAACACCGGTACCGGGGCGGGACGTCCCGGCCCCGGGGCGGCTACGCTGTGCACGCCGTTTTCGAGTCGATGCTGCTGAATGCGGAGCCCCCGCCATGTCCGACAACAACCCCGCCACGACCGACGCTTCGCCTGCGGCGGGAGGCCGCGGACCGCTGGAACGGTTCTTCGACCTGAGCGGGCGTGGGACGACCGTGCCGCGCGAGCTGCGCGGCGGCGTCACCACGTTCTTCGCGATGGCCTACATCATCCTGCTGAACCCGATCATCCTCGGCGGGGCGAAGGACGTCACCGGCGCGCAGCTGTCGATCCCCCAGCTCACGACGATGACCGCGCTGTCGGCCGCGGTCGCCACGGTGGTCATGGGCCTGGTCGGCAACGCGCCGCTCGCGCTCGCGGCGGGCCTCGGCATCAACGCGGTCGTGGCGTTCCAGGCGGCGCCGGTGATGACGTGGCCGCAGGCGATGGGCCTGGTGGTGATCGAAGGCGCGATCATCGTGGTGCTGGCGCTCACCGGGATCCGGGAACGGATCATGAACGCGATCCCGCTGGCGCTCAAGCACGCGATCGCCGTGGGCATCGGCGCGTTCATCGCGCTGGTCGGCCTCTACGACGCGGGCTTCGTCACCTCCAGCGAGACCAGCCCGCCGCTCACCCTCGGGGTCGGGGGCCGGCTGGAGACGTGGCCGACCCTGGTCTTCGCGTTCACGCTGCTGCTGATGATCGTGCTCTACGTGCGGCGCGTTCCGGGGGCGATCCTGCTCAGCATCATCATCGGGACGATCGGCGCCGTGATCATCGAGCGGTACGCCGACATCCGCGAGGGCGGCTGGGGGGTGGTCACCCCCGAGATGCCCGACACGCTGTTCGCCGCGCCCGACTTCGGCCTGTTCGGGAAGGTCGACCTGGTCGGCGGCTTCGCCGAGGCGGGGGTCATCACGGCGCTCGTCGTGCTGTTCACGCTCGTCCTGTCGGGGTTCTTCGACGCCATGGGCACGATCCTCGGGGTCAGCGACGAGGCGGGCCTGCTGGACGAGAAGGGCCAGGTGCCGAGCCTCGGCCGGATCCTGTCGGTGGACGGCGTGTCGGCCGCGTTCGGCGGCGTGACCAGCTCGTCCGCCAACACGGTGTTCGTGGAGTCGGCGGCCGGCGTCGGGGAGGGCGCCCGGACCGGCCTGGCCAACCTCGCCACCGGCGCCCTGTTCGCCGTGACGCTGTTCCTCACCCCCCTCGCCGCGACGGTGCCCGCGCAGGCCGCCGCGCCCGCCCTGGTCGTCGTCGGCGCGCTGATGATGACCCAGGTCGCCAAGGTGGACTGGGACGACCTGGAGATCACGATCCCCGCGTTCCTGACCATCGTGCTGATGCCGTTCACCTTCTCGATCACGATCGGGATCGGCGCGGGGATGGTGAGCTACGCACTGGTCAAGGTGGCGCGCGGCAAGGGACGCGAGGTGTCGATCTGGCTGTGGCCGGTGGTGGCGCTGTTCCTGGTCTTCTTCGCGATCCACCCGATCGAGCAGTGGCTGGGCGTGCGCTAGCGGACACGGACCGTCATCGGACACCGCGACGCGCCCGGTTGTCGCGCCGATCGGGAACCTCGGCCGCCTTCCCGGGTGTCAAATAGTGCCGTCATGGCGTAAGCAGAAGGTAGGGGCTTACCTCCAGTGTGACGTACCTCCAGCGTGAAAGGCGTGGCTGCGGTGTCTCCGGACTCTCCTCCCCACCCGACTCCGCGAGGTCATGTCCTGCTGGCGCCGGGCAGGTTCGCGGGCGCGCTGACCGCGGCGCAGGCGGCGCGGCATCTCGCGACCGGGCTGCGGCGCGTCCGTCCCGACGTCCCGGTGATGGAGCTGCCGGTGGCCGACGGCGGTGAGGGCACCGTCGAGGCCGCGGTGGCGGCCGGGTGGCGGCGGGTCGAGACCGAGGTGTGCGGGCCCATGGGACACCCGATCACGGCGCGGCTCGCGCTCAACGGCCGCAGCGCCGTCATCGAGCACGCCGAGGCCTCCGGCGTGCACCGGCTGCCGGACGGCAAGCCGCGTCCGCTCCACGCCTCCAGCATCGGAACCGGCCAGCTCCTCGCCCACGCGGTGCGGCTCGGCGCGCGCAAGATCATCCTTGGGCTCGGCGGCGGCGCCTGCACCGACGGCGGAGCGGGCCTGGTGCAGGGGCTCGGCGGGCGGCTGCTGGACGCGCTCGGCAGGGAGCTGCCGCCCGGCGGGGCGGCGCTGCGCTCCCTGCACGCCCTCGACCTGCGCGGCCTGCCGGACCTGTCCGACGTCGAGGTGATCGTCGCCGGCGACCCGGCCGGCCCGCTGCTCGGCCGCACCGGGGCCGCCGCCGTCGACGGGCCCAAGCGCGGCGCGACCCGTGACGAGGTCAGGCTGCTGGACGCGGCGCTGCGCCGCTGGGCCGACCTCGCGGAGGCGGCCTCGCGCACGGCGGCCCGCGACCTGCCCGGCGCCGGGGCCGAGGGCGGCCTCGGCTTCGCCGCGCTCGCCTTTCTCGGCGCGACGATGGAACCGGGCGCCTCGGTGATGCTCGACCTGCTGGACCTTCCCGCGAAGGCGCGGGACGCGCGGCTCGTCGTGACCGGCGAGGGCTCGCTCGACACCCGCTCGCTGCGCGGCACGGCGCCGATGGGCGTCGCCCGCGCCGCCGCCCGCGCCGGCGCGCCCGTCGTCGCGGTCGCGGGCCGGCGCGGTCTCACCGGCGAGCAGCTCCGCAAGGCGCGCATCCAGGGCGCCTACGCGCTCGACGACATCGAGCCCGACCCCGAGCGCCGTGTGCGGAGGGCGGGCCCGCTGCTGGAACAGCTGACGGTCGCGATCGCCGACGAGTGGCTTCCCCCGGCCGGTCCCCGGTCCGGATCGCTCCGGCGGGCGTGACGCCCCGCCCTTCGTCTCCCCCGGGTGATGCTCCCGTTCGCCTCGATCGCCGGGCGACGGCGAACGCATAAGGTACGGAAAGGGGGATGTCCCCCCGGGGTATTCGGGCGTGCGCCCTCGGAAGGATTGTGAGGACGGACATGGCGACCAGCGAGACCCCCACGCGCGGGTACACCGCCACCAAGGATCAGCTCCAGACGCGGCTCGCCCGGATCGAGGGGCAGATTCGCGGCATCGACCGCATGGTCGAGGAGGACCGCTACTGCATCGACATCCTCACGCAGATCAGCGCCGTCCAGGCCGCTCTGGACAAGGTGGCGCTCGGCCTGCTGGACGGGCACGTGCGGCACTGCGTGGCCGAAGGCGCCGTGGAGGGCAAGGCCGACGCGATGTCCACCGAGCTGATGGCCGCCGTGGGCCGTCTCATGAGGCGCGGCTGACCGCGTCGTATCCGCGGCGCCACCTCCTCGCGGGATCCAGGCGCCGCTCAGGAAGCCATGGACCTTCAGGAAGCCATGGACAGGGTGGCGAGCTCCGCCTCGCGCTCACGGGTGAGCTGCAGTGCCCGCCGGGCGTCCGGCGAGTACCGGTAGCGCTCCGGGACCAGCCGCGTCGTCCGGTACAGGCCCTTGAGCGTCAGCGTGGCGGCGAGGTCGGACGTCGGCAGCCCCGGCAGCCCGTACATGCGGCGCGCCCAGCGCGGCAGCGTCGCGACGACCAGCGTCCCGAGGGCGGGCGCCGCGAGCTTCAGCGGAAGCAGATGCCGCGGCACCGCCGGGTTGAACATGCGCCGCAGCCCCTCGCGGGCCTCCCTGCACGCCCAGATCCGCCGCCGCATCCCCTCGTAGTACTCCCTCATCTCCGCGACCGACCCGGGCACGTCCGCGGGGTCGAGGCCGACGACGGCGGCGGCGCGGCGCTGCTCGTCCACGAACGCGTCGGCCTCCGCGTCCGTCAGCGGGACGCCCGCGCGGCGCGCCACGTCCAGGTACGAGTCGACCTCGCCCATGTGGACCCAGAGAAGGTTCTCCGGGTCGTCGATCCGGAACGTCTCCCCGGTGCGCAGGTCGAGGCCGGTCAGCTTGGAGTGCAGCCTGCGGACCCGCCGGCCCGCCCGCTCGACCTCCGCCCGCGTCCCGTAGGTGCGCACGCGGACGAACTCGACCGTCCGGCCGAGCCGCGCCCAGGCGGTGGACGGGTCCATGAGCTCGGAGTTCTGCGCGGTGCCCCACATCGACCGCGGATGCAGGCCCTGCAGCAGCAGCGCCCTGATCCCCCCGATGATCAGGACCGGCTCGCCCATGACCCGCCAGGTGATCGAGCCGGGCCCGAACAGCCCGTGGTCCGTGCTCTCCTCGGGGTGGCCGGACCGGTCCAGCTCGTCGTGCACGTCCACCGCCTTCCGTCACCGCGGCCGTCGAATCACATTCGGCCGAGTAACGGAAACTTACCCCGCTTTGACGTACGTCACACGGTCATCCCGGGCGGGAGCGGCGCCGGCGCAGGCCGTCGGGGCGGCCCGGCGGGCGGTCAGGCCTCCTCGTCCTCCTCGACGGCCTCGTCGCGTTCCCCGGCCTCGGTCTGCTCGCTGATCCAGGCGAGGTAGTCCATGCTGCCCGCCACGATCGGGGTGGCGATGATCTCCGGGGTGTCGTAGGAGTGCACCTCCGTGATCAGGCTCGCGAGCTCGTCGAACCGGTCGGCGGAGGTCTTGAACAGCACCATCCACTCCTCCGCCGACTCGATCTCCTCCTCCCACCAGTAGGTGCTGGCGATCGGGCCGACGAGCTGGGCGCACGCCGCGAGCCGCTCGGCGACCGCGGACCGGGCCAGCTCGGCCGCCTCGGACCGGGAGTCGGTCGTGGTCGTCACCTGCACGTACGAGTGCGCCATGGCACGACTCCTTCCCTCTCGGCTGGGCTCTACCATCACCACGGCCCGTCTAGCCTCCCACCGGGCGGACGACCATCGCGCTGCCGCCGCCCCGCCGCACCGGCTCGGCCACGGCCCGCACGAGCCCCGGACGCAGGATCTCCAGCGCCGTGGCGGCGCCGATCACGCCTTCGGGCGGGCCGGGGAAGGCCTCCAGCCGGTGGCCGCGGGCGGCCAGGGCCGCGCCGTGCCGCTCGATGAAGGCGGGCTCGGCGAAGACCTCCGGCGTGTTGCGCTGGGTCGCGCGCGGCGCGCTGAGCGCGGCGGGCAGGTCCATCCGCAGGTCGATCCGGTTCATCAGGATCTGCAGGACGGTCGTGATGATGGTCGACCCGCCGGGCGTGCCGAGCGCCAGCTTGGGACGCCCGTTCTCGAGCACCAGCGTCGGCGACATGCTGCTGCGCGGACGCTTGTGCGGGCCCGGAAGGTTCGGGTCGGGCGCCGCACCGGGCTCGGGGGGCGCGAAGGAGAAGTCGGTCAGCTGGTTGTTGAGCAGGAACCCGCGTCCCGGGACGGTGATGCCGCTGCCGCCGAACTGCTCGATGGACAGCGTGTAGGAGGCGACGTTGCCCCACTTGTCGGCCACGACGAGGTGGGTCGTCTGCGGTCCCTCGTGCGCGAGCGGCCGGGCCGGCGTCCCCGGCGGGGCGCAGGGACGGTGGTCGCCGTCGGGAGACCCGGCGGCCACGGGCGCCGGGGCGGCCCGGTCCGGGTCGATCAGGCAGGCGCGCTCGCGCGCGTAGCCGGGGGACAGCAGCTCGCCGACGGGCACGTCCACCTTGTCGGCGTCGCCCAGGTAACGGCCGCGGTCGGCGTAGGCGAGCTTGGACGCCTCCAGGAAGTAGTGCAGGGCCTGGTCGGGGTCGTCCGGGCCGAACCGGAAGTTCCCCATGATGCCGAGGGCCTCGCCGACCGTCGTGCCGCCCGAGGACGACGGCGGCATGCCGTACACGTCCAGGCCGCGGTAGGTGACGTGCGTCGGCTCACGCAGCACGGCGCGGTAGGCGGCGAGGTCGCGGGCGGTCATCAGACCGGGGCGGACCTCGCGCGTCGCACCGGGCGCCACCGGCGGGTCGGCGACGGTCCGTGCGATCTCCCGGCCGAGCCCGCCCCGGTAGAACCAGCCGACTCCCCGTTCGGCCAGCTCACGGTAGGTGCGGGCGAGGTCGGGGTTGCGGAAGACCGAGCCCACGGCGGGCGGGCGCCCGCCGGGCAGGAACAGGTCGCGGGTCGGGACGATGTCGCGGAACCGGTCGGCGTTCAGCGCGACCTGGTCATGGAACTCCTGGTCGACGACGAAGCCCCGGTCGGCGATCTCGATGGCGGGACGCAGGAGACGGCCGAGGTCGCGGGTGCCGAAACGGCGCAGGGCGAGGTCCCACTGGGCGAGCGTGCCGGGAACCCCGACGCTGAGCCCGCTCGTGACGGCCTCCTCGAACGGGAGCGGCTCGCCGGTGGCGGGGTCGATGAAGGCGTCCTCCCCCATCCGCCCCGGCGCGATCTCGCGTCCGTCGAGCGCGTGGACGCGGCGTCTCTTCGCGTCGTAGTAGGTGATGTAGCCTCCGCCGCCGATCGCCGCGACGAACGGCTCGGTGACGCCGAGCGCGGCCCCGGCGGCGACGGCCGCGTCCATCGCGTTGCCGCCCCGCGCGAGGACGTCCAGCGCGGCGCGGGTGGCGTAGGGGTCCACCGTCGACACCGCGCCGCCGTAGCCGGTCGCGACCGGTCGCTTCGGCGGTGCGGGCAGGGGGCGCGGGGCCGCGGGCGCGGCCGTCGCGGGGGCGGGGACGGTCAGGGACGCGGCGGTGACCAGCGCGGCCAGGGCGGCCGTGCCGCGGACGACGCGCGACCGCGGCGCCGGGGCCGGCGGCCGGGTCCCCGGGTTCCTCGTGGACGGGTTCTTCGTGGACGAGCGGAAGCGCAGCACCGGACCTCCCGTTGAACGCGGCCTCCCCACGTTGTCATTGATCTTCGTCCCACGCCACCCTTTACAAGATCGTTAAGCGTGTTACGGACGGGAATACGGAGGGCCTTTCAGCGGGAACGCTCCATT
>DATCLF010000426.1:0-4158 GCA_036564055.1 Spirillospora sp. | reverse complement strand
CCAGGACGCCCCAGGTGATGAGCTCTTCGGTGAGCTCGGTCGGGGACTTGTCATAGATGACCGCGAGCGAGCGCAGGTCCTCCTGGCGGATGGACAGAACCTTTCCGTTGTAGTCGCCCCGCTGGCTTTGGATCGTCGCGGCGTAGCGGGCGAGGGGACCGGCCTTGTCCTTCGGAAGCTGCTGGAGCCGCTCGAGGTCGATCACGAGTTTCGGCGTTGGCCCGAGCGGGCTCGGCGCGGCACCGCCGGGCAGCAACTCGGAGACCGGCACGCCATAGAAATCGGCGAGTTCGGCCAGCTTCTGAACGGTGACGGCGCGGTCGCCCCGCTCGTACGAACCCACGACAACGGCCTTCCAGCGGCCACGGGACTTCTCTTCCACACCGTGCAGGGACAGTCCTTGCTGGGTGCGGATGGCGCGCAGTCGCGCACCGAGAGCCTTTGCGTATTCAGACGGCATTTGCGGCCCCCAGGCTCACTTTCGGTTGTCGTCGGGCCCCGGGCGGTGCCCAGGGGGAGCCAGCTCTTTTCAGCCTGTGACGGCCTCGAAGTACTGTCTCCAGGGATGGTTACGGACAGTGACGGTAAAACGGCGGCGGCCCCAGGTCAAGCTGATTGGAAAAAAGCGGTCGAATCCGCCGACCTCCCACCGGACGGCCCGGATCGTCCCCGCCGCGGGCCCGTCCCGAAAGGGC
The DNA here is from genome assembly GCA_036564055.1 of Spirillospora sp. Taxonomy (GTDB): domain Bacteria; phylum Actinomycetota; class Actinomycetes; order Streptosporangiales; family Streptosporangiaceae; genus Spirillospora. The sequence goes on along the minus strand of DATCLF010000426.1, from coordinate 3,463 downwards.
CGGCGCGGCCGCCGTCGCCGCCCGCGTTCGCGAATCAGGCCGAATGTGACCCCTCTCACCTGCGAAGACGTAGGGCGCTCCGGGCGCGGGGGCTCGACGGTGCTGCTGCTACCGTGTGGGAGACAAACGTCCTTTAAGGCCCGTCCAGAGAGGCGGGAAAGGAGGTTCCGGTGGTGAATGCTGCCTCCAGGCCGGAACGGCCTGCGGCGGCGCGTGTGGCGGACGGTGACCCCCGGCCCAAGGCCGTTCTGGAGGAACCGGACATCCGCCGGGCGCTGACCCGCATCGCGCACGAGATCCTCGAACGCACCAAGGGCGCCCACGACGTCCTGCTGCTCGGCATCCAGACCCGCGGCGTGACGCTGGCCGAGCGGCTGGCGGCCGCGCTGCGCGAGTTCGAGGGCCGCCCGGTTCCGTGGGGTTCGCTCGACGTGACGATGCACCGCGACGACCTGCGGCTGCGGCCCGCCCGCGCCCTCGGCCGCACCGAGGTGCCCTCCGGGGGGATCGACGACCGCGTCGTCGTCCTGGTCGACGACGTCCTGTTCTCCGGGCGGACGGTGCGCGCCGCGCTGGACGCGCTCAACGACCTCGGGCGCCCGCGCGCGGTGCAGCTCGCCGTGCTGGTCGACCGCGGCCACCGGGAGCTGCCGATCCGCGCCGACTACGTGGGCAAGAACCTGCCCACCTCCAAGCGCGAGACCGTGAAGGTCCTGTTGAGGGAGAACGACGGGCGCGACGCCGTCCTGCTCGGGCCCGCGCCGGCCGGTCAGGCGGGAGGTGCCGGGTGAAACGGCATCTGATCTCCGCCGCCGACCTGAGCCGCGACGACGCCCTCCTCATCCTCGACACCGCCGAGGAGCTCGCGCAGATCGCGGACCGTTCCATCAAGAAGCTTCCGACGCTGCGCGGCCGCACGGTCGTCAACCTCTTCTTCGAGGACTCCACCCGCACCCGCATCTCCTTCGAGGCGGCGGCCAAGCGGCTGTCGGCCGACGTCATCAACTTCTCCGCCAAGGGGTCGAGCGTGTCCAAGGGCGAGAGCCTGAAGGACACCGCCCTCACGCTGGAGGCGATGGGCGCCGACGGCGTCGTCATCCGGCACGGGGCCTCGGGCGCGCCGCACCGCCTGGCGGGCTGGGTGCGGGGCAACGTGATCAACGCGGGCGACGGCACGCACGAGCACCCGACCCAGGCGCTGCTGGACGCGTTCACCATGCGCCGCCGCCTCGGACGGCTGGAGGGACTCAAGGTCACGATCGTCGGCGACGTCCTGCACAGCCGGGTCGCGCGGTCCAACGTGCTGCTGCTCAACACGCTCGGCGCCGACGTCACCCTGGTCGCGCCGCCGACGCTGCTGCCGGTCGCGGTCGACACCTGGCCGTGCTCGGTCTCCTACGACCTGGACGACGTGCTCCCCAAGAGCGACGTCGTCATGATGCTGCGCGTCCAGCGGGAGCGGATGAACGCCGCCTACTTCCCGACCGTCCGGGAGTACAGCCGCCGCTACGGGCTCACCGCCGAGCGCATGGCCGGGCTTCCCGACCACGCCATCATCATGCACCCCGGCCCGATGAACCGCGGCGTCGAGATCGCCGCCGAGGTCGCCGACTCGGTCCGCTCCACCATCGTCGACCAGGTCGCCAACGGCGTCAGCGCCCGCATGGCCGTCCTGTACCTGCTGCTCGGCGGGTCCGAGCCCGCCATCGGTCAGGAGGTCGCCGAGTGAGCGACCGGCCCGAGACCGAAGCGGACACGACCGGAGCGAACACGACCGTGGCGAGCAGAACCGGGACGGACAAGGCCGTGACGTATCTCATCAAGGGCGCGCGGGTGCTCGGCGGGGCCGCCGCCGACATCCTGGTGCGCGACGGAGCGATCGCCGAGGTGGGGCCCGGGCTGGACGCCGCCGGGGCGCAGGTCGTCGACGCCGACGGGCTCATCGCGCTGCCCGGCCTGGTGGACCTGCACACCCACCTGCGGGAGCCGGGCCGCGAGGACGCCGAGACCGTGGAGTCCGGGACGAGGGCGGCCGCGATGGGCGGGTACACCGCCGTCCACGCGATGGCCAACACCGACCCGGTCGCCGACACGGCCGGCGTGGTCGAGCAGGTGTGGCGCCTGGGACGCGAGGCGGGGTACTGCGACGTGCAGCCCGTGGGGGCCGTGACGCGGGGCATCGCCGGCGAGCAGCTCGCCGAGCTCGGCGCGATGGCCGACTCCGCCGCCCGGGTGCGGGTGTTCTCCGACGACGGGCACTGCGTGTCCGACGCGGTGATCATGCGCAGGGCGCTGGAGTACGTGAAGGCGTTCGACGGCGTCGTCGCCCAGCACGCGCAGGAGCCGCGCCTGACCGAGGGCGCGCAGATGAACGAGGGCGAGATGTCGGCGGCGCTCGGCCTGCGCGGCTGGCCCGCCGTCGCCGAGGAGGCGATCATCGCCCGGGACGTGCTGCTCGCCCAGCACGTCGGGTCGCGGCTGCACGTGTGCCACGTGTCCACGGCCGGGTCGGTGGAGATCCTGCGGTGGGCCAAGAGCCGGGGCTGCCCGGTGACCGCCGAGGTCACCCCGCACCACCTGCTGCTCGACGACTCCCGCGCGCAGAGCTACGACCCGATCTTCAAGGTGAACCCGCCGCTGCGCACCGCCGACGACGTCACCGCGCTGCGGCACGCCCTCGCCGACGGGACGATCGACTGCGTCGCCACCGACCACGCCCCGCACCCGGTCGAGGCCAAGGAGACCGAGTGGGCCGAGGCGGCGATGGGCATGATCGGCCTGGAGACGGCCCTGCCGGTCGTCCAGGAGGCCATGGTCGAGACCGGGCTGCTCGACTGGGCCGGGGTCGCCGACCGCATGTCCGTCCGTCCCGCCCGCATCGGCCGCCTGCCTGGGCAGGGCCGCCCGCTGCAGGCGGGCTCGCCGGCCAACATCACGCTGTACGACCCGTCGCCCCGCCGCGCCGTCGACCCGTCGACCATGACGTCCAAGAGCCGCAACACCCCGTTCGCGGGGCTGGAGCTGCCGGGGCGGGTCGTCGCCACGTTCCTGCGCGGCAGGCCGACCGTCCTGGAAGGGAAGCTCCAATGACCCCTGCTCTGCTCGTTCTGGAAGACGGCAGGGTGTTCCACGGGGCCGCGTACGGCGCGGAGGGCGAGACCTTCGGCGAGATGGTCTTCAACACCGGGATGACCGGGTACCAGGAGACGCTCACCGACCCCTCGTACGCCCGGCAGATCGTCGCCATGACCTTCCCCCACATCGGCAACACCGGCGTCAACGACGAGGACCCCGAGTCGAGCCGGATCCAGGTCGCCGGGTACGTCGTCCGCGAGCCCGCCCGGGTGCCGTCCAACTGGCGTGCCACGGGGTCGCTGGAGGCCGCGCTCAGGAAGCAGGGCATCGTCGGCATCGCGATCTCCGGCACGCGCGCGCTCACCCGGCACCTGCGGGAGCGGGGCGC
>DATCLF010000425.1:0-4037 GCA_036564055.1 Spirillospora sp. | reverse complement strand
GCCTCGACACCTGCGTCGAGGTCCTGGACGCCATCTACGCCGAGACCCGGGACCGGCGCCACGCCGCCTCGCCGCTGCTGCGCGAGCTCGTCACCGCCGGGCTCCTCGGCCGCAAGACGGGCCGCGGCTTCTACACCTACGACGGCGATGCCGCCGGATCCGAAGGCTCCGCCGGTACGGGAGAACAGGACGCCGGTGCGGCCGCGCCGGTCGTGGGCATCGTCGGCGTCGGCCCCCTCGCGGACGCGATCGCCGCGCTGTGCGACCGGGCCGGGGCGCAGGTCCACGACTCCGCCGCCCGGCTCGGCGGCTGCGACCTCGTCATCGAGGCCGCCGGGGACGCCGAGGCCGGGCGGGCCCTGCTGCCGGCCGCGGCGCGGGCCGTGGGACCGGACGCGGTCCTCGCCGTCACCTCCGCGACCGGCTCGGTGATCGCCCAGGCCATGGCCACCGGCCGCCCCGCCGACGTCGTCGGCCTCCACCTGCCCGACCCGGCCGGGCCGCTCGCCGAGGTCGCCGCCACGGTCGCCACCGCGCCCCGGGCCGCCGAGCGCGCCGCCGCCCTGCTGGAACGGCTCGGCCTCACCGTCGTGCGGTGCCGCGACCGCGCCGGCTTCATCGTGGACGCCCTCCGCGTCCCCTACCTGAACGACGCCGCCGCCATGCTCGGCGCCGGCTACGCCGACGCCGACGCGATCGACGCCGCGATGACCCTCGGCTGCGGCTACCCGGCGGGCCCGATCGCCGACCTCGACCGCCTCGGCCTTGACCGCGCGATCACCGTCCTGAACACCCTTTACGCCGAGACCCGCGACCCCGCCTTCGCCCCCCACCCCCTCCTCACCGAGCACGCGACGGCGGGGGTGCCGCTCCGGAACGGCTGACCCCGCACGTGCGGGCAGGGGTTGTGTGAACGGTCACGTACGGCCCGTGAACTGGTCGGGTTTTCCTATGCTTGTCGGCATGAGCCCCCGAAGGAATCGTCGTGCCGGTGCGGTGCGTCCGTCCCGGGACGTCGCGTGGGCTCAGGAGACCGAGGAGGGGCCGGACGGGGAGTGGATCGTCCGGTCGATCTCGGCCGCCGCCGCCGTCAAGACGTACCGGTGCCCCGGGTGCGACCAGGAGATCAGGCCGGGAGTCCCGCACGTCGTCGCATGGCGGGTCGACGACCGGGACGGCGAGGACCGGCGGCACTGGCACAGCCCCTGCTGGCGGGCGCGGGACCGGCGTGCGCCCCGCATCATGCGTTCGCGCGGCGCACCTCGCTACTGAGCCACGGCGCCACCGAGCCGGTGAGCCGGTGAGCCGGTGAGCGAGCAGAGCGCCGCACCTCGTTGCTAAGGAGACCGATGGCGGAGATCAGGGCGTCCACCGTGCTGCCCGCGCGGCGCGAGGACATCACGTTGCACACCTCCGACGGCCTGGAGCTCGTCGGGGAGCTGGCGCTGCCCCCCAGGCGGCCGCCGGTCGCGACGCTCGTGTGCCTGCACCCCCTGCCCACGGCCCAGGGGATGATGGACAGCCACGTCCTGCGCAAGGCGTCCTACCGGCTGCCCGCGCTCGCCGACATCGCCGTGCTGCGGTTCAACACCCGCGGGACGTCTTCGGAGCGCGGCACGAGCCAGGGCGAGTTCGGCGACGGGGAGACCGAGCGGTTCGACGTCGCGGCGGCGCTGGAGTATACCGAGTACCACGACCTGCCGCGCCCGTGGCTGCTCGGCTGGTCGTTCGGCACCGAGCTGGCGCTCAAGTGGGGACGCGACCCGCTGGTGGAGGGACTGATCCTGCTGTCCCCGCCGCTGAAGCGCGCGACCGACGCCGACCTCGACGCCTGGGGCGCCGACGGACGTCCCGTGGTGGCCCTCATCCCGGAGTTCGACGACTACCTGCGGCCGGCGGAGGCGCGGGAGCGGTTCAAGCGCATCCCCCAGGCCGAGGTGATCGCGGTGGACCGGGCGAAGCACCTGTGGGTGGGGGAACCGTACGTCAGGATCGTCCTCAACGAGATCGTGCGCCGGGTCGCGCCCGACGCCGCCCCGCTCCCCACCGAATGGGACGAAACGGACGAGTAGTCGAGTAGTCTCAGGCGGCCGATGACGGCCACTCTCGTCACGGACGCCCCGGCGGCGGGTATCGATGGCTGAGTGATCGTGGGCTCAGTGACCGTGCACGCGGCGGCGGACCGGGGCGCCCTCCGGAGGGGCCGCCCATGACCGTGCAGCTCTACACCAGGGACGTCGGAGCCGGCACGCCGCTCGTCCTGCTGCACGCCTTCCCGCTCTCCTCGGCGATGTGGCTCGCCCAGCGGGAGGGCCTCGCCGGCCGGTTCCGCGTCGTCACCCCGGACCTGCGCGGCTTCGGCGGCTCGCTGCTCGGCGACGAGGAGCCCTCGATCGACGTGATGGCCGACGACGTCGCCCGCCTGATCCGGCGCCTCGGCCTCGGGCGGGCCGTGGTCGGCGGGCTGTCGATGGGCGGGTACGTGGCGATGGCGCTGTGCCGGCGCCACCCGGACCTCGTCCTCGGTCTCGTCCTCGCCGCCACCCGCGCCGCCGCCGACACCGACGCCGTCCGGCGGGCCCGGCTGCGGCAGGCGGCGCGCCTCGAACGCGACGGCACCGTCGACGTGCTGATGGACGAGGTGCTGCCCGGTCTCGTCGGGCCCACGACGCTCCAGCAGCGCGCCCTGGTCTACGGTCGCGTCCGGGGGCTGGTGCAGTCCACGCCGCCGCGGGCGGCCGCCTGGGCGCTGCGCGCCATGGCCGCGCGCCCGGACGCGTTCGCCGCGCTGCGCGGCCTGGGCGTGCCCGCCCTCGTCATGATCGGAGACGAGGACGCCCTGGCCACCGAGCGGGAGGCCCGCGCGATGGCCGAGGCGCTGCCGAACGCGGAGCTGCTGGTCATGCCGCGCTGCGGGCACCTGTGCGCGGTCGAGCAGCCGGACCTGTTCAACCAGGCCGTCGCCGAGTTCGCCGCCGCCCTGTCGCGGACCGCCCGCTGAGCGTCCCCGGCCGCTCTGGCCCCCGGGCCGGATGGCTAGAGCGATTCCTGCCTCGGAATCGCCACCTCGCGGATCAGCAGGGAGATCGCCGCGGCCGTGGGGATCGCGAGCAGCGCCCCGACCACGCCGAGCAGGGCCGCGCCGATGAGCGCCGCCACGATCGTCACCGCCGGCTGCACGTCGACCGTCCGCTTCATGACCCGCGGGTAGATGACGTAGTTCTCCACCTGCTGGTAGACCACGTAGAAGATCACGCAGGCGATGAGGTCGGTGGTGTCGCCGGTGAGGAACGCGACCAGCGAGACGATCACCGCGCCGATCGTCGCGCCCACCAGGGGGACCAGCGCGGTCACCGCGACGATCAGTGACAGCGCGAGCGCGTACTTCACCCCGAGGATCGCCAGGAAGATGTACGAGGCCACGCCCGCGATGAACGCGATCGTGAACTGGCCCGCGACGTAACCGCCGATCCGGTCGAGGATCTCGTCCCCGAGCAGGGCGACCCGCGCCCTGCGGGAACGCGGCGCGAGCTTGTAGAAGAACGTCTTGATCTGCGGCAGCGAGCTCAGGAAGTACAGCGTCAGGATCAGGATCGTGATGGTCTGGAAGACGCCGTTGATCGCGACCCTGCCGATGCCGGTGGCCGTGGCGGTGAGCGCGTTCTGGAAGTCCGGGCTGTTGACCGCCTTCTCGGCGCGTTCGAGCAGCCCGTAGCGCTTGTCCCAGTCGGCGAGCGTCTTGTTGTCCTGCAGCTGCTCGACGAACTCGGGAATGCTCTTGCGCAGCTCGGTGACCTGCTCGGTGATCGGCTGGACGAGAGAGGCGACGACCCCCGCGAAGAACAGCAGCACGGCGAGGAACACCGACGCGACCGCGAGGCCGCGCGGCAGGCCGATCGAGCGGAGCCGCTCCACGGCGGGGTTCAGCCCGACCGCGAGGAACATCGCCACCACGATCATCACGAGGACGGACTTGGCGCTCGCCGCGGCCTGCACGAGCAGCCAGGCGGTCATCACGCCGAGCGCCCCGGTGAAGC
>DATCLF010000424.1:0-2259 GCA_036564055.1 Spirillospora sp. | reverse complement strand
CGCCTGGACGGTCCCCGCCGCGTCCGGGTCGGCGAACGCGTCCACTCCGCGCGGGCGGTCGCGCTCGCGACCGGGTCCGTTCCCGTCCTGCCGCCGATCCCCGGTCTCGCGGACGCCAAGCCCTGGGGCACCAGGGAGGCGACGTCCGCCGACCGCGTCCCGTCCCGGCTGGTCGTCATCGGGGGCGGCGTGGCCGGGACGGAGATGGCGTTCGCGTACTCGGCGCTCGGCGCGAAGGTCACGATGCTGTCCCGTGGCGCCCTGCTGAACCGGGAGGAGCCGTTCGTCGGCGAGCTTCTCGCCGAGGCCCTGGCCGACGAGGGCGTCGATGTGCGCATCGGCGTCACACCCGCCCGCGTCGACCGAGGCCGGGACGGGGTCGTCACCGTCGCGCTGGAAGACGGCGCCGAGATCACCGCGGACGAGATCCTGGTCGCCACCGGGCGCCGTCCGAACACCGACGATCTCGGCCTCGACACCGTCGGCCTCGGCCCGAAACTGGAGGTCGACGACACCATGCTCGTCGCCGGCACGGACTGGCTGTACGCGGCCGGAGACGTGAACGGACGCGCGTTGCTGACGCACCAGGGCAAGTACCAGGCACGCCAGGCGGGCGAGGCGATCGCCGCCCGGCTGAACGGAACGCCCCTGTCGACGGACGCGTGGGGATGGCACGTCGCCACCGCCGACCACCGCGCCGTGCCGCACGTGGTGTTCTCCGACCCCGAGGTCGGAAGCGTTGGGCTCACCGAGGCGCGGGCCCGTGACGCGGGGATCAACGTCCGCGCCGTCGAGTACGACCTCGGGCAGGTGGCCGGCGCGAGCCTGCACGCCGACGGGTACACGGGCCGCGCGAAGCTCGTCGTCGACGCCGACCGACAGGTGATCGTTGGTGCCACGTTCATCGGGCAGGACGTCGCCGACCTTCTGCACTCGGCGACCATCGCGATCGTCGGCGAGGTCCCGATCGACCGTCTGTGGCACGCCGTTCCCGCCTTCCCGACGATCAGCGAAGTATGGCTTCGACTCCTCGAGACCTACGGGCGTCCCGCATGACATGATCGGACCTCCGAGGGCCGTCTCCCCGGCCGTGCGGCGGCCGGGGAGACACACCCGGCGCGTCACCGCGGCGACGGTCGAGAGGTGAGTGCGACCTCAGCCCGGGGGATCGGCCGCCACGAGGGCGCGCAGGTCGTCGAACGCCCGGCGCAGACGTCCGTCCAGGCTCTGTGAGGGATCGTCGAGCCATTCCCGGTACGCCCGCCCGAAGGCGGCCCAGCCTGTCTGCGCGGCCAGGTCGGCGAGACGGAAACTTCTCCGACCCCGACGACCTGGTGCGACGCGACCGGACCGCGATCGAGACGCACGGCCGGGCGCTGGAGCACTCGGGCTAACCGTTCGCCAGCACCTCGGGAACCCTGGTCCTGGCCGCCGGACGGGAGGGCACCGAGCACGACGCCCCCGACCCCGCCGCGATCGCCGCCTTCCGGGTCCCCGGCGAACGGGCCTGTCTCGACTTCGCCGACCGGGGCGTGCGGTCGAGCGTCGTCCGGCTGGCGCCGACCGTCCACGGCCCCGGGGACTACGGCTTCATCGCCATGCTCGTCGACATCGCGAGGAAGACCGGGACGTCGGCCTACATCGGCGACGGCTCCAACCGGTGGTCCGCCGTGCACCGGCTGGACGCGGCGACACTGTTCCGCCTGGCCCTGGAGAAGGCCCCCGCGGGCAGCGTCCTGCACGGTGCGGCCGAAAGCGGCGTCGAGTTCAGGCGCATCGCGGAGACGATCGCCCGTGGCCCGGACATCCCCGCGGTCTCCCTCACCCCGGACGAGGCCGCCGAACACTTCTCGCCGTTCCTGGCCACCGTCTACGGCGTCGCCGGGCCCGCCTCCAGCCGCCGCACCCGGGAGATGCTCGGCTGGTCACCCTCCCACCCGACCCTGCTCGAGGACATCGAGGACGGCGACTACCTCACCCCGCCGACGTCCTCTCCGGGAGACTCCCGGGGCCCGGCCCTTCGCGTCTGACCGGTCCCGGCCCGGCTCCTCGGGACCGAGCCGCGCGGGCCACGAGGAGCCGGGGCGCCTGCGCGTCGGCCGAATGTCAGAGGCGTCGTCGATGCTGGGGAGCTCGTCCGCGAGGAGGTTCCGTGGCCGTTCATCTTGCGAGCCGCCGTCGCACCATGGCCTCGGTGAGGGCCGAGTTCCCCGGTGCGCAGATCATCGACGTGACGTCCCAGGCGGCGGAGCCCTGGGT
>DATCLF010000423.1:0-7246 GCA_036564055.1 Spirillospora sp. | reverse complement strand
GGGCAGGACGATGGCCCGCGCCGCCTTCGCCGACGCCGGAACCGTCGTCTGCGCCCACCAGGACGGGACGATCATCCGTATGCCGCTGCCCGACGGCCGTTCCGACCTCGCGCCCCCGCAGCCCCAGGCGAAGGTCCCCAGGCTCACGGGGCTCGGCGTCCTGCCGCACAGCGGTCTCGTCGTCGTCACCGACGGCCGGGGCCGCCTGCACCTTTTCGCCCAGACCGCCCGCCTGGCCGGTGGTGGGCTGGAGCCCGCCGGCGTCCACGGGCTTCCGCGAGGCGGCGACACGAAGAACGGCAGACCCACCTGCCTGACCGTGTCGCCGAACGGCGACTTCGTCGCGGTCGGGTACCGCAGCGGCACCATCGACCTGCTCGACCTGCGCGCCCATGAGATCGCGGGCATCGTGGACCGTCCCGTCGTGGACCTCCTCCCCCGCCACCTCGGCCTCGCGATCCTCGCCTCCGACGACACGTCGATCACCGGTGACGCCCGCACGGCGCTCACCCTGCTGCGCACCTGTCTGGAGCATCGGTTCCGTTTCGACATCGAGATCGGCGCAGCGATCCGGCTGAAGGCCGGCGAGTATGACATCAGCCTGTAAGGGAGAAGCATGACGACCCGTATCGGCATCGACTTCGGCACCGCCAACACCGTCGTCGCGGGATGGGACCACGACCTCGACCGCGGCGAGCCGATCCCGCTGCCGGGACTCGACCTGAACCGCGAGGGCGTCAGCGGCGTCGACCAGCGGGTGGTCCCGTCCCGGATCGCGTTCTCCGCCACCGATGACCGGCGGTGGGTCGGGGCGCAGGTGACGCCGGAGATGGCCGAGGACCCGGGCGTCGTGGTGTTCCAGTCGACCAAGGGCGCCGTCACCGGGCGCACCGTGGACGTCCCCCGCCGCCTCGGCGACGACCGCACCGTCACCGCCCGCGAGGCCGCCACCCGGTTCCTGTCCGACGTGACGGCCGCCGCGATCCTCACCGTCGACGCCGACGACCTGGAGATCGTCGCGACCGCCCCCGTGGAGTCGTTCGACACCTACCGCGACTGGCTCGTCCGGGAGGTCGGCGAGGACGCGGGCGGGGCGCGGCTGCGGGTCGTGGACGAGGCGACCGCCGCCGCCGTCGGCTACAGCGCCCGGCTCAACCCCGGCGAGGTGTTCCTCGTCTTCGACTTCGGCGCCGGAACCCTCGACACGTCCGTGGTGAAGGTCCTCGACCCCTCGAACGCGACCGCCGGGGCCGCCGTCCGGACGATCTCCAAGGCGGGCCTCGACCTCGGCGGCGACCACATCGACGCGATGCTCGCCGAGGTCGCCGCCGAACGGGCCGGCCTCCCCCTCGGCGACGCCGAGGGCTACAACCGCGTCTTCCGGGAACTGCTGCGGTCCGCCGAGAAGGCCAAGATCGCCCTGACGACGGCGGAGTCGGCCGTGATCGAGGCCGGGCCGCACCGGGCGGAGATCGGCCGCGACGAGTTCGAAAGCCTGCTCAGGAAGAAGGACGTCCTCGGCCGGATCAACCGGGCGCTGCGCAAGACGCTCGACGGCGCCGCCGCCAAGGGCTTCCCCGCCGACGAGATCTCCAAGGTGTTCCTCGTGGGCGGCACCAGCCTGATCCCCGCCGTCCAGGAAGTGCTGTCCCTGCAGTTCCCGCCGGACATCCTGCACATGGACCGGCCCCTGGAGGCCGTCGCCGCCGGCGCCGCCGGGATCGCCGGCGGGTACGAGCTGAGCGACCACATCCAGCACGACTACGCCATCCGGCACGTCAACCGCGACACCGGCGCCTACGAGTTCGAGACGATCGTCAAGGCCGGCACCGAGTACCCCACGCCCGAACCGGTCAAGCAGCTCACGATCAAGGCGATCCGCGACGGGCAGCGGCAGCTCGGCATCGCGGTGTACGAGCTCGCGCACGCCAGCTACCGCGAGGCCAGCTCCGACCTGGAGATCGTGTTCGACGCGAACGGCGGCGCCCGCACCGTCGCGGTCACCGCGCAGCGTCTCCAGGAACGCTCCCGGCTGTGGCTGAACGAGGACAGCCCGACGTTCCTGGAGGCCGATCCCCCGGCGCAGGCGGGCGTCGACCGGTTCCGCCTCGACTTCCGGGTGGACGAGCAGAAGCGCCTCACCGTGTCGGCCTACGACCTGGTGCGCAACACGCTGGTGCTGGACCGCCAGCCCGTCGTCCGTCTCTCGTGATCGCTTCCGTAGGCTGTGCGCCGGCGTGAGGAGGAGTGCGTTGCGGGAGGACAAGCGCGAGGAGAAGGACGTCCTGTGGAAGGCGGCCGACAAGCTGCGCGGATCCGTGGACGCCTCGCAGTACCGGGACTTCGTCCTCGGGCTGGTGTTCCTCCGGTACGTGTCGGTCTCGTCCGGCGACGGCGGGTTCCGGGTGCCGGACGGGGCGCGCTGGGCGGACGTCACCGCGGCCGCCGCACCCGAGGGCCGGGGCCGCGTCGGCGCGCGGATCGACGCGGCGATGGACGCGATCATGGAGGCCAACCCGTCGCTCGCCGGCGTCCTTCCCCGCATCTTCGGCCGCGAGGGGGTGGACCAGCGGCGGCTCGCCGAGCTGGTGGGGTTGATCGACGACGTGCGGTTCGCCGGAACGCGGGACGTGTTCGGCGAGGTCTACGAGTACTTCCTGGAGCGGTTCGCCCGCGCGGAGGGCAAACGCGGCGGGGAGTTCTACACGCCGTCCAGCGTGGTGAAGCTGCTGGTGGAGGTCCTCGAACCGTTCCGGGGGCGGGTGTACGACCCGTGCTGCGGGTCCGGCGGGATGTTCGTCCAGGCCGAGAGGTTCGTCCTGAGCCACCGGGGACGGCGCGACGACATCGCCGTCTACGGGCAGGAGGCTAACCAGCGCACCTGGCGGCTGGCCAAGATGAACCTGGCGGTGCACGGGATCGAGGGCGACCTGGCGGACCGGTGGGCCGACACCTTCTACGAGGACGTCCACCCCGATCTGCAGGCCGACTTCGTGCTGGCCAACCCGCCGTTCAACATGTCGGACTGGTACCGGTCCCCGGGCGACCCCCGCTGGAAGTACGGCGTGCCGCCCGCGGGCAACGCCAACTTCGCGTGGATCCAGCACATCGTCGCCAAGCTCGCGCCGGGAGGCCGCGCGGGCGTGGTGATGGCGAACGGGTCGATGTCGTCGCGTCAGTCGGCCGAGCGCGCGATCCGCGCGGCGCTGGTGGAGGCGGGCCTGGTGTCGTGCATCGTCGCGCTGCCGGGGCAGCTGTTCCGGACCACGCCGATCCCGTCCTGCCTGTGGTTCCTCGACAGGCCCGCGGACGACTCCGGTGCGGCCGGCGGCGGGCGCGACGGCGTGCTGTTCGTCGACGCCCGCGCGATGGGCGCGATGGTCGACCGGACCGAACGCGTCCTCACCGACGCCGACATCGCCCGGATCGCCGGCGCGTACCGGTCCTGGCGGGACGGCGCCCACGTCGACGCGCCCGGGTTCTCCCGCGCGGTGAGCCTGGACGAGATCAGGTCCCACGACCACGTCCTCACTCCCGGCCGGTACGTCGGCGCCGCCGCCCCGGACGCCGGGGACGAGCCCGCCGCCGACCGGGTGGAGCGCCTCACCAAGGAGCTGCTCGCCCAGTTCGAGGAGTCGCAGCGCCTCGACCAGGTCGTGCGCAGGGAACTGGGACGCCTCCGTGAGTGAGGTGCCCATGGGCGACGTTCCCGAGAGCGACGTGGTGCCGCTGGCGGAGCTCGTCACCTTCACGAACGGGCGTCCGCACCCGCCCGAAGGCACCGGCCTCCCGGCCTACGGCGCGAACGGCGTGATCGGCACGTCCGGGCGGGGCAACGCCGGCCCGCACGCCACGGTCGTCGGGCGGGTCGGGTCGTACTGCGGCGCCGTCCACTACAGCGCCGGCCGGTGCTGGGTCACCGACAACGCGATCATCGCGACCCCGCGGGCGGGGGTGAATCCCCGGTACGTCTACTACCTGCTGAAGAGGCTCGATCTGAACCGGTTCCGCATCGGTTCCGGGCAGCCGCTCCTCACGCAGGAGTTGCTGAACCGCCTCACCGTCCGGCGGATGTCTCGACGGGAGCAGGACGCGGCGGCGTCCGTCCTCGGGGCGCTCGACGACAAGATCGCGGTGAACGCCCGGATCGCGGCGCTGACCGACGAGCTGGTCCGTGCGCGTTACCGCGAGGTCGCCTCGGGGGCGGGGGCGTCCGTGCCGCTGGGCGAGCTGGGTTCGCTGGTGCGGGCGCACGTTCCCGTGGAGCGGATTCCCCGGGACGGGAACTACATCGCGTTGGAGCACATGCCAAGACGGCGCCTGTGGCTTTCGACCTGGACGGGGACGTCGGCCGTCACCAGCGCGAAGTCGGCGTTCGAGCCCGGAGACGTGCTGTTCGGGAAGCTCCGCCCGTACTTCCACAAGGTGGGTCTGGCGTTCGTGGAGGGCGTCGCGTCGACCGACATCCTCGTGGTGCGTCCGAAGCGGGAGGAGTACCGGGGGTGGTTGCTGGCGGCGCTGGCGAGCGACGAGGTGGTGTCGTACGCGTCGGCCGTCGGTGACGGCACGAGGATGCCCCGTGTGAAGTGGCCGGATCTCGCGGGGTACGAGGTTCCGTGGGACGAGGCGGGGGCACGTGCCTTCAACGCGTTCGTGGAGCCCTTGGCGCGGCGGGTGCGGGCCGCGATCGTCGAGTCGAGGACGCTCGCGGCGCTGCGCGATGCTCTTCTCCCCCGGCTCATCCCGTGACGGCCCGCGGGCTCAGTCCCGGTGAACGGTGTCAGGCGGCGCTGAGGGGCGTCAGGCGGCGTTCCCTGGCGGCGATGCAGATGCGGGCCAGGTCGTTGAGGGCGTCGGCGCGGCGCTCGTCCAGAGTGCGGTCGTCGGCGGGCCCGGCCTCGGCGAGGGTGTCGATCACGAGGGAGAACACGGGCCACTCGGCGGGTCCGATGGCGCCCTCGAAGTCGATCCCCTCCTCCAGGTCGTCGAGGTCGAGGTTGCGGGCGAAGGCGGCGAGGGCGGCCTCGGCCGCGACGACGCCGATGCGCATCGCCAGCGCGGCGGGCTCGCGGTCGAGAGAGCGCGCGTTCCCAGAACTCATGTTCGACACCCTAGAACACCTGAGCGATCACCGTCGAACATTCGCTCGAATTCGCCGGAACCCGCTCGCGCTCGCGCTCGCCCGCGCCGCTATCCGACGATCGCCTGATGGTGGACGCAGGTGTGCGTGACGTGCAGGACGCCGTCGACCATGCTCGGCCGCATCCCGGTCGCGGGACCGCCCTCCAGCTCGTCCCGAAGCTCCCGCCGGATCCGTGCGGCGACGTCCTCGGGCGTCCCGGCGGACTCCAGCCACGCATCGAGCGGGCGGACGCGGTCGAAGCGTTCGGTCCGCTTCACCTCGGCGCCGGACGCGGCGAGCATCTCGGCGATCCGCGCCTCGGTGAGCAGGGCGGCGTGGGACGGGTCGCGGAGCCGCTCGATGCGGTCGGGATCGCCCTCCAGCCCCTCGGGACGCACCCGGTCGGCGATGATCAGTGCGGCTCCGGGGCGGCCGACCCGGGCCAACTCCGCCACGACCGCCTCGGGGTCGGCGGCCAGGTGCAGCGAGAACCGGGTGACGACCAGGGTGAACGAGCGGTCCACGTACGGCAGGTCCGCCGCGTCGCCGCGGGCGAAGGTGATGTTCATCAGGCCCGCGTGGTCGGCGGCGCGCTTGCCCTCGGCGAGCAGGTCCGCGGCGGGGTCGAGGGCGGTGACGTGCCGGACCCGCGAGGCGATCGCACGGGAGACGGGGGCGTTTCCGGCCGGGACCTCCAGCACCACGTCCTCGAGGTCGAGTTCCGGTTCCATGAACCGGACGAGCCGGTCGAGATGACGGCCGGCGTCGGTGCCGCGCCCCGGGTCGGCGGATTCGTCCGCTCGTGCGTCCGCCCGCCCGTCCGCCCGGCCGGAGAACTCCCGTACGGCCTTCTCGTCCTGGGTCACCGTCACGTTCGCCTCCCTCGCACAGGTTTCCCGGATCATCCCTGAAACTGCACACGGTGAACAGGGGTCGTCCGTAATCATCATCGGACAAACGTGACGGAGCCGAAAATTTTGCCGGATGTCAGGCGACGGGGATGCTCTCCAGCAGCGCCGCGAGCCCCTCGGCGTCGAGCAGGTCGGCGGGACGGACGGTCACGCCCGCGCTCACGTAGTGGAACGCGGCGCTGACCTGGTCCACGTCCACCCCGGCCAGCTCCGCCCACGCCAGCCGGTACGCGGCGAGCTGCACCGTCGCGAACCGGGCCTCGTCCTCGGACGGCGGCCTGCCGGTCTTCCAGTCGACGACCTCGTAGCCCCCGTCCGGCCTGCGGAACACCGCGTCCATCCGCCCCCTGACGAGCCGGTCGCCGATGACGGTCTCGAACGGCACCTCGATGTCGACCGGCTCCCGCGACGCCCACTCCGACTCCTCGAAGCGGGCGCGGAGCCGTTCGAGCTGCGCGTCGTCGGCGGCGCCCTCGTCGGCCGCGCCGGGCAGCTCGTCGGGGTCGATGAGGCGCTGCTGCCCCCACCGGCTCTCCAGCCACGCGTGGAACGCGGTGCCGCGCCGGGCGTAGGGGGCCGGGGGACGCGGCATCGGGCGGCGGATCTGCCGGGCCAGCGCCGCCGGGTCGCGGGCGAGCGCCACCAGCGACGACACCGACAGGTGCGCGGGAAGCTCGACGAGCTGCCCGTCGCCGCCGCGGCCCCGGTCGCGTTCGGCGAGCAGCAGCTCCACGTCGCGCGCCCAGGCGGACATGCGGGCGCGGTCGGCGTCGGACAGGCCGCCGTCCCCGGCCCAGGGCGGCGTCCGCCCGGCCATCGCGTCCTCGACCATGCGGGCCGCCTCGACGACCGCCGCGTACCGTTCGCGCGCCGACACGTCGGAGCGGCCGCGCTCTCCGGGCGCCACGGGCCAGCTCACCTCGTCGGGGTCGTCGAGGAGCGGGTTGGTGGCGCCTTCCTCCGGCGGGTCGGCCCACACGGCGACGGACCCGGCCCCGGCCAGGCACACCGCGCGCACCTCCTCCAGGAACGGCGACGGGACGAGCGGCCTGCCCGATGACCCCCACCGGTAGCCGGTCGCGATGAGCAGGCTGGACGCGCGGGTCACGGCCACGTAGGCGAGCCGTCTCTCCTCCCGCAGGTCGCGTTCGGTGCACGCCCGGTCGAAGGCGGCGAGGTCGTCCTTCTCCAGGCCGTTCAGCGCGGGCAGGTC
>DATCLF010000422.1:0-18456 GCA_036564055.1 Spirillospora sp. | reverse complement strand
GACCTGCCCGGCTACCTCGCCGCGCTCGACGCCGCGCGTCCCGCGGTGAACGTGGCCGCGCTCGTCGCGCACACGCCGCTGCGCGCGGCGGCGGTCGGGTTCGCGGACCGGCCCGCCGACGCCGCCGCGCTCGACCGGATGCGGGGGTTGCTGGGCGACGCGCTCCGTGCGGGCGCCGCGGGGGTCTCCACCGGACTCGTCTACGCGCCCGTCTGCTACGCCCGCGAGGACGAGCTGGAGGAGCTCGGCCGCACCGCCGCCGCGTACGGGCGGCTGTTCGCCTGGCACGTCCGCGACTACGCCGACGGCCTGCTCGACTCGGTCCGGCAGGCGCTGCGGGTCGCGGCGGCGACCGGCTGCCGCACGCAGATCTCGCACCTGGTCGCGGTGGGGCGTCGCAACCACGGATCGGTCGCGCGGGCGCTGGAGCTCATCGACGCGGCGCGGTCCCGGGGCCTCGACGTGGCGTTCGACGTCTACCCCTACCTGGCGGGGAACGCGCCGCTGTCGCAGCTGCTGCCCGCGTGGGCGCAGGAGGGCGGTGAGGAGGCGATGCGGGAGCGGCTCACCGACCGCGCCGTCCGCGCCCGCGTCCGGGACGAGTGGCGCGACCTCCCCAACGCGTGGGACGACATCGCCGTGGACGGACGGCCCGTCACCGCCCTCGCCGCCGACACGGGCTCCGACCCGGCCGACGCCGTGCTCGACCTCGTCGCCGAGCACGGCAACCGCGTCCAGATGGTGGCGGGCGGGCGCAGCGAACGCGACCTGCTGGACGCGCTCACGCATCCCGCCGCGGTGCTCGGCTCGGACGGCCAGGCCCTCGATCCGGACGGCCCGACCGGGCGAGGCACCCCCCACCCCCGCTCCTACGGCGCGTACCCGCGCCTGTTCGCCGAGTACGTCCGCACGGGGAGGCTCGGGCTCGCCGAGGCGGTCCGCATGTGCACCTCCGCGGCCGCCGAGCGGGCCGGGCTCGCGGGACGCGGCGTCCTGCGCGCCGGAGCGGCCGCGGACATCGTGGTTTTCGACCCCGCGCGCATCGCCGATCGGGCTACGTTCGCAGAACCGCAGCGGTATCCGGACGGGATCCGCGCCGTCGTCGTCGGCGGCCGCGCCGTGGTCGAGGACGGCGTCCACCACGGTGCGGGCCACCCGGCGGGCCCCCGCGCGCCCGGCGGCGCCGGCGGCGGCGAGATCCTGCGCGTCCGCTGAACCGCGCATCCCCTGAACAGAGACGAGGCAGCCATGGACACAGCCAGAGGGACACAGCCCGCGGGCGCGCGGTCGTCGGCGGCCCGGCACGGCAGCGTGGACGACGACCGTCCGGCGGCGGCGAACTACCACGCGAACGCACTGGCCCGGGGCCTGGCGCTGCTGGAACGTCTCGCCGCCCGGGGCGGCACCCTCACCCTGAGCGACTTCTCGACCGGGACCGGCCTGCCGAAGAGCACGCTCGTGCGGCTCCTCGGGGTGCTGGAGGAGATGGGGTACGTGGTCCGCGCCGACGAGCGGCCCGCCTACCGGCTCGGCCACAAGACCCTGGTCCTGTCGAACGCGTACCTGGCCGGGCTGGACCTGTCGGAGGTGGCGGGCGGGCACCTCGCCGAGGCCGCCGAGGCCACCGGCCAGACCGCCAACCTCGGGGTGCTGGACGGGCGCGAGGTGCTGCACGTGTGCGTCCGCGAACCGGACCGGCCGATCCGCTTCCACACCGCGCCCGGCGTCCGCGACGCCGCGTACTGCACCGGGCTCGGCAAGGTGCTGCTCGCGGCGCTCGACCCGGCGGAACTGGCGCGGCACCTACCGCCCGAGCCGTTCCCGGCCCGCACCGAGCACACGCTCACGACGGTCGCCGCCCTGGCCGAGGACCTGCGGGCGGTCGCCGAACGGGGCTACGCCCTGGACGACAACGAGGGCAGCGTCGGGCTCCGCTGTGTCGCCGTGCCCGTGGAGGTGGACGGCCGCTGGGTCGCCGCCGTCAGCGTGTCCGGGCCGTCCGCCGAGTTCGACGACGACCGCCGCGCCGCGTACCTGGAGCGGCTGCGGGAGGCGGCGGCCGCCCTCGCGGCGGACGCCGACGTCGTCGCCGCCCTGCGGTACCTGTGCTCGTCCCTGCGCTCCGGCGCACCGCACACCCGGGAGGATGCTTGATCGACTTTCACACCCACTGCCACCAGCCCGAGCATTGGGGGCCCGAGTGGGACGCGCACTGGAAGCCCGTCTACGGCCGGGAGGCGCACGCGTTCACCCCGGCCGACTACGACCGCGCGATGAGGAACGTGACGGCCGCGTGCGTGTTCGGCATCCGCGCGACGAAGGCCGGCGTCCTCACGCCGAACGCGTACACCGAGCGGTTCTGCGCGGAGACCGCGACCGAGACGATCGGGTTCATGGCGCTCGACCCCACCGACCCGGACGTGCTCGACCAGATGGCGGACGGCGTCGCGCGGGGGCTGCGCGGCATCAAGCTGTACCCGGTGCTGGCGCTGTTCGACCCGCGCGACACCGCCCACGACCCCTTCTACCGGGCGGCGGCCGACGCGGGACTGGTCCTGCTGTGGCACATGGGCGCGACGCCGAGCCCGGCCGGCGACCTGTCGGTCAGCAACCCGCTGGTCGTGGACGAGGTGGCGCGCCGCCACCCGGACCTCGTGCAGATCATCGCTCACCTGGGGCATCCGTGGCAGCGTGAGACGATCGTGACGCTGCGCAAGAACCGCCGCGTGTACTCCGACGTGTCGGCGGCGTGGGCCCGCCCGATGGACGGTTACCTCGCGCTGGCCCGCGCGCAGGAATGGGACGTCGTCAGCAAACTGGTGTTCGGGTCGGACTTCCCGCTGTGGACCCCCGACGAGGCCGTCGCCGGGCTGCGTGAGATGGTCGGGCGGCGCCCGCCGGGATTCCCCGAGATCAAGAAGGAGACGGTGGAGTGGCTGCTGGACGGAGACCCGCGACCGGAGATGGGGCTGGCGTGACGGATGGTCTCCCGCTGCCCCTGGACGAACTGCCGACGCCCGCGCTCCTCGTCGACCGGAACCGCATGGAGGCGAACCTGGCCGCGACGGCCCGTTCGATCGGCGCGGCCGGGGTCGCGCTGCGGCCCCATTTCAAGACGTCGAAGTGCCTCGCGGTCGCGCGCCGCCAGCTCGCCCACGGCGCGACCGGGTTCACCTGCGCGACTCCCGCGGAGGTCGCGCTGCTCCAGGACGCCGGCGTCGAGGACGTCCTGTGGGCGCATCAGCCGGTCGGCCCCGCCAAGGTCGCCTTCGCCGTCGAGGCCGCGGCGCGGGGCGGGGTGACCGTCGCGCTCGACTCGGTGGAGGTCGCGCGACCGCTGTCGGAGGCGGCCGCGCGGGCGGGCGTCACCGTCTCCTTCGCTCTGGAGGTCGACACGGGCCTGCACCGTGCGGGCGTCGATCCCGACAAGGCCGTGGCGACCGCCTCCGCGCTCACCGCGATGCCCGCCCTGGAGTTGCGGGGCGTTTTCACCCATGAGGGGCACCTCGCCAAGCACGGCGAGGACCGTGCCGGGCTTGAGGCGGCGGGTCGCCTCGCCGGGCGCACGCTGGTGCAGGTGGCCGAGGCTCTGCGCGATCGCGGGCACGAGTGCCCGATGGTCTCGGTCGGCTCGACGCCCGGGGCGACCTCCGCGCCGTTCGTCGACGGGGTCACTGAGGCGCGGCCGGGCACCTACGTCTATTTCGACGCCAACCAGGTCGGCCTGGGCAGTGCCCGTGTCGAGGAATGCGCGCAGACCGTCCTGTCCCGCGTCGTCAGCGCCCAGCGGCCCGGAACCGTCATCATCGACGCGGGCATCAAGGCGATGAGCTCCGACTCCATGGCCGCCGCCGGGAGCCTGGGGATCGTCTGCGACGTGTCGGGCAGGCCTCTCGACGGCGTCGTGTTCGGCAACGGGAACGAGGAGCACGGGTACCTCTCCGGGCCCGGGACGTCCGAGCTGCGGGTGGGCGACCTGCTGCGGGTCATCCCCAACCACGCCTGCGGCACCACCAACATGTGGAGCGCCCTGTACTTCGTCGACGGGGACCGGGCGGTGGAACGCCACCCGATCGAGGCGCGTCACTGACGCGCCACCCGGCGGTCGCACGCACCACGGACCGGACGTCCGGGCCGGTGACGCGTCGCGGCGGGTCTCCGCTAGCGTCACCGTGTGGTCTCGGATGTCGCGTCCCCTTCCCGGGGCAAAGTGATCGCGTGGGCGCTGTGGGACTGGGGGTCGGCGGCCTTCAACGCCGTGATCCTCACCTTCGTGTTCACCGTGTACCTGACCGACGCGGTGGCGGCCGACGAGGAGTCGGGGTCCCAGGCGCTCGGCATCGCGCTCGGCGTCGCCGGGCTGCTCGTCGCCCTGCTCGCCCCGGTCTCCGGCCAGCGCAGCGACGCGGGCGGGCGCCGCAAGCTGTGGCTCGGCGTCCACACCGGGCTGGTGGTGGCCTGCATGGCGGGGCTGTTCTTCATCCGGGACGACCCCGCGTACCTGCTGCCCGGGCTCGTGCTGGTGGCCGCGGGCAGCGTCTTCTTCGAGATCGCCGAGGTGAACTACAACGCGATGCTCGTCCAGGTCTCGTCCCCGGCGACGATCGGGCGGGTCTCGGGCTTCGGCTGGGGGATGGGCTACTTCGGCGGCCTCATCGCGTTGACGATCGTGCTGTTCGCGTTCATCCAGCCCGACGTCGGCCTCTTCGGCGTGACGTCGGAGGACGGGCTCAACATCCGCGTGGTCGCGTTGTTCTCGGCGCTGTGGTTCGCGGTCTTCGCGCTGCCGGTGCTGCTGTTCGTCCCCGAGGCGCCGCCGTCCGGCGAGCGGGGACGGGGCACCTTCCTGTCCGGCTACGCGGTGCTGGCCGGGCGGCTGCGCGGAATGTGGCGCACGGACCGCCGCACGCTGGGGTTCCTCGTCGCGAGCGCCGTCTACCGGGACGGCCTCGCCGCGATCTTCACGTTCGGCGGCGTGGTGGCCGCGGGCACCTTCGGTTTCACCGACACCGAGGTCGTGATCTTCGCGATCGCCGCCAACCTCACCGCCGGGATCGGCGCCGTCCTCGGCGGGCGTCTCGACGACCGCTTCGGGCCCAAGCAGGTGGTCGTCGCGGCGCTGGCGGGGCTCTGCCTGGTGGGATCCGCCCTGGTGGTGCTGTCCGGCAAGGTCGTGTTCTGGGTGTGCGGGCTCGTCCTCGCGACGTTCGTCGGGCCCGCCCAGTCGTCCAGCCGCACGTTCCTCGCCCGCATCGTCGCGCCGGAGAAGGAGGGCGAGGCGTTCGGGCTCTACGCCACCACGGGACGGGCCGTCAGCTTCCTCGGCCCGCTCGCCTTCAGCGGGTTCATCGCGGCGTTCGGGACGCAGCGGGCGGGCATGGCCGGGATCGCGCTCGTCGTGCTGGCGGGCCTGGTCGCCCTCCTGCCGATCCGTCCGCCCGCGAAGGCCGGGTCACAGCAGGGAGATCAGCAGGAAGAGGCCGAGGAGCAGCGCCACCCATAGGACCATCGCGTCCGACGACCAGGACACGCCCAGCCAGCCGCGCGCCTGGAGGGGACGGACGGCGACCGACGTGAGACGCCCCGCGTCCTGCCGCAGCGGGGCGGCCGTGTCCCGGACCCGCGTCGCGCCGCGGACGCCCGCGCGCCAGACGCGTGGCAGGACCCGGCGGTAGAGCACGTCGGCGTCAAGGTTCACCGAGGGCAGCTCGGGCGGGTAGAGGCCGGTCCGCATCAGGACGGTGAACGCCATCGACGCGAGCAGCAGGAGCTGGAGCTGGTTCACCACGTGCGGGACCGTGTAGGCCGTGTAGTCCATCTCGTACGGCAGCAGCCCGTAGAGCAGGTTCGGCGCGACCCCGATGAGGACGCAGCAGCCGGCGGCGAGGCCCATGGCGACGCGCATGTTCAACGGCGCCTCGGCGACACGGTGGCCCCGGTCGTGGGCGAAGAAGGCGAAGAACGGGATCTTGATCCCGGCGTGGTGGAAGACACCGGCCGAGGCGAACAGCAGCAGGAGCCACACGAGCGTCCGGTGCTCCTCCGCGACCGCCTCCATGATGATCGACTTGGTGGCGAAGCCGGAGAACAGCGGGAAGGCGGAGATGGACGCGGCCCCGATGACGCACAGCACCATGGTCTGCGGCATCGACTTGTACAGGCCGCCCAGTTCCGAGCCGTTCGTCGTCCCCGTGCGCAGCATGACCGCGCCCATGCTCATGAACAGCAGGCCCTTGAACAGGATGTCGGCGAACGCGTGGGCGGCGGCGCCGTTCACGCCGAGCGCGCCGCCGACCCCGACCGCGGCGACCATGAAGCCGAGCTGGTTGATCATGCTGTAGGCCAGGACGCGGCGCAGGTCGTTCTCGATCACCGCGTAGAAGATGGGGAAGCAGGCCATGACGACCCCGACCCACACCAGCGCCCCGGTGCCGGGGTAGCCGCGCGCCAGGACGTAGACGGCGAACTTCGTGGTGAACGCCGACAGCACGACCGTGCCGACGATCGTGGCCTCCGGGTAGGTGTCCGTGAGCCAGGCGTGCAGGACGGGGAAGGCGCACTTGATCCCCACCGCGAGCAGGATCAGCAGGCCGCCCGCCCCGTTCGTTCCGAGACGGCCGAACTCCAGCCCCGCCCCGGACGACACGTGCAGGACGATGCCGCCCAGCATCAGCAGCCCCGAGACGACCTGCGCGACGAGGTACCGCATCCCCGCCCGGTAGGACCGTTCGGTGCGCCGCGCCCAGATGAGGAACACCGAGGACAGCCCGGCCAGCTCCCAGAAGACGAACAACGTGATCAGATCGCCGGCGAGCGCCCCGCCGACCGCCGACGCCGCGTAGACGGGGATCACGGTCTGCTGGAGGGCGTCCCGCAGGTGCAGGGCGTAGACCATCGAGATGAACGCCGCGACGAGGAACGCCGTGGCGAAGACGCGGGCGAGGGCGTCCACCCGCAGCGGCTGCAGCGCCATGCCGAAGAACTCGAAACCGCCGTGGACGCCTTCGGGCAGCGTCCACAGCGCCGCGAGGCCGGCGAGCGGGAGCAGCGTCATCCACGCCGCGCGCACCCGGCCGGTGAGCAGCGGGACGGGCAGCGCCCCCGCGATGAGCACCAGGGCGGGGTTGATCGTCGCCGGATTGATCGTCGCGGGATTAATCGTCATCGCCGGTCCGCTCCGGAGGCTCGTAGTAGTCCTCGCCGCGCATCAGCACGCGCCGCAGCTGCTTGGCCGCCAGCACGAGGGTCACGCTGCCGACGAACCCGTAGACGGCGTAGAAGCCGAAGAAACCCTCGAAGTCGAACTGCGGGTGCTTGGTGTAGGCCAGGTCGGCGAGGACCATCAGGGCGCACACGAGGTAGAGGCCGCGGACTATGCGGTTCACGTTGCGCGGCTCGTCCAGCGGGCGACGCCGGTCCGGGCGGTGATCGTCTTTCACGGTGACTCCAGGACCTCGGTGAGCGGGCCGATGACCGCGTCGGCGCCCGCGAACAGGACCACGCACGCCACGGCGGTGAGGACGGGCGGCAGTACGAGCGTCCACGCGGCCTCACCGCGGCCGTCCGGCGCGCCCGGTGCCCGTTCCGGCGGCGGCCGGAGGAACGCGCGGATCGGGATCGGCATGAGGTAGGCCAGTGCCAGCAGTGTTCCCGTGAGCAGGACCCCGAGCATGACGGTCTGCCCGGCGTCGGCCGCGCCGAGCAGCAGGAGCCATTTGCTCCAGGTGCCTCCGCCCGGGGGCAGCCCGAGGATCGAGACGGAGGCGATCAGGAACGCTCCGAACGTCCACGGCATGGCGCGGCCGAGGCCGTCCAGCTCGCTGACGCGGGTGAGGCCCGTCGCGGTGGTGACGGCGCCCGCGCAGAAGAAGAGCGTGATCTTGGCGGCGGCGTGGGCGGCGATGTGCAGCGCGCCGCCCTCGGCGGCGAGATCGTCGGCGAGGGTCGCGGCGAGCACGATGTAGGCGAGCTGGCTCACCGTCGAGTAGGCCAGCCGTTCCTTGAGGTTGTCGCGGGTGATCGCGACGAGGCCCGCGCCGAGCAGCGTGACCGCCGCGACCCACATCATCGGCTCGGCCGCGCCGGTGGCGTCGAGCGTGTCGAGGCCGAAGACGTAGATCGCGACCTTGAGCACGGTGAACACGCCCGCCTTGACCACCGCCACGGCGTGCAGCAGGGCCGACACGGGGGTGGGCGCCACCATGGCGCGGGGCAGCCAGCGGTGGAAGGGGAACAGGGCCGCCTTGCCGATGCCGAACAGGTAGAGCGCGAACAGCACGGTCAGGGTCGTCGTCCCCGCGGTGCCGTCCAGGATGCCGCCGGGCGCGAAGTCGGTGGTGTCCGCGAGGACGGCCGTCCAGACGATCGCCGGAAGCAGCAGCCCGATCGACGTCGTGAGCAGCAGGACGAGGTACACGCGCCCGCCGCGTCGTGCCTTCTCGTCCCCTTCGTGGGCGACGAGGGGCCAGGTCGACAGCGTCAGCACCTCGTACCCGATGAACAGCGTGGCGAGGTTGCCGGAGAACGCGATCCACAGCGCCGCGGCGACGGCGACGGCGAAGAAGGCGTAGAAGCGCGTCTGATGGTGCTCGCGGTTGCCGCGCATGTAGCCGATCGCGTACAGGGTCGTCACCGGCCACAGCAGCCCGGCGACGGTCGCGAACAGCAGGCCCAGCGGTTCCAGCGTGAACACCAGCGAGATGCCCGGCAGCCAGTCCCACAGGCGCAGGCGCAGCCCGTCGTCCACGACCGGCCACAGCGACAGGGTCAGCGCCGCGGTCGCCACGCCCGCGACCAGCGACGCGGCCTCCCGCAGGTTTGGGCGGCGCCGGAGGACGACGACCGCGACGCCGCCCAGCAGCGGCACCGCGACCGTGACCGGCAGGGCGAGCGCGCCGCCGGGGGAGAACCAGCCCGCGGCGCTCATCGCGTCGCCCCCGTCAGGACGGCCGAGGCGTCCTCGGCGAGGCTCACCGGCCACTCGGGCGCGACCCCGAACACCAGCGACAGCAGGACGAGAGCCCACATCGCGGCGGCCATCGTCGGGGCGCGATGGGTGGGACGGGGTCGCTCGACGGTCACGGGCTCGGCGGGACGGCGGAACCAGATCGCCTCGACGACGCGGCCGACGTAGACCACCGACAGCAGCGAGCTGACCAGCAGGACCGCGAGGACCGCCCAGCGTCCGTCGGCGATGAGGGCGTCCGCGAGGACCCACTTGCTGACGAACCCGGCGGTCGGCGGCACCCCGATGAGCCCGAGCCCGGCCAGGACGATCGCGGCGAACGTCCACGGCATCGTCCGGCCGATCCCCGCCAGCGCCGACAGCCGGGTCGACCCGAGGCGGAGCACGAGCACGCCCGCCGCGGCGAACAGCGCGCCCTTGATGATCGCGTGGAAGAAGACGTGCAGGTACGCGGCGGTGACGCCGTCGGCGGTCGCGAGGCTGAACCCGGCGACGATGTACCCGATCTGCGCGACGCTGGACCAGGCGAGCAGGTACTTCAGGTCGGACTGGAAGCAGGCGACGGCGGACGCGACGAGCATCGCCAGGCAGGACAGCAGCAGCCCTGCCTCGGTGACCGGCATCCTGCCGAAGACCAGCGCCGCGCCGAACACCCCGAACGCGAGCCGCAGCAGCAGGTAGACGGCGACCTTGGTGTTGGTCGCCGACAGGAACGTCGACACGACCGACGGCGACTCGGCGTACGCGCCGGGCAGCCAGCCGTGCAGCGGGAACAGCGCCATCTTGATGGCGAGGCCGACGAACACGAAGATCACGGCGGCGGTCAGCGCGCGGTTGCCGTGGACGTCCGGGAGCCGCCGCGCGAGGTCGGCCATGTTGAGGGTGCCGGTCACGGCGTAGGCGAGCCCGATGCCGATCAGCACGAACGTGGCGCCGATCGTCCCGACGACGAGGTACCGGAACGCGGCGGGCAGGGCCTGCCTGCGCCGTCCCATGGCGACCAGCGCGTACGACGACAGCGAGGTGATCTCCAGGAAGACGAAGGCGTTGAAGGCGTCGCCGGTGGCGGCGATGCCGAGCAGCCCGGTGAGGTTCAGGCAGAGGCAGGCGTAGAACAGCGGGATCCTGGACGCCTCGATCTCCGCCGCCACGCTCGTCCGGGCGTAGACGGCCGCGGCGACGCCGATCGCCGACACCAGCAGCAGCACCGGGGCGTTGGCCCGGTCGATGACGTACTCGATGCCCGCGGGCGGCTCCCACCCGCCCAGCGCGTAGTGGACGACGTCGCCGTCGGCCACCTGCCAGGCGAGCACGGACGCGCAGGCCAGAGCCGCCGTGGCCGCGGTCAGGAAC
Source organism: Spirillospora sp. (assembly GCA_036564055.1). Classification (GTDB taxonomy): domain Bacteria; phylum Actinomycetota; class Actinomycetes; order Streptosporangiales; family Streptosporangiaceae; genus Spirillospora. Next base: position 8,138 of record DATCLF010000422.1, on the reverse strand, counting down.
AGCAGCCACGCCGCCGTCCGGGAGCGCAGCAGCACGCACAGCGGGGCGCACAGCAGGGGCACCACGACCTGCAGCACGGGCACCTGGGCCGTCACGAGGCCGCCCCGTCGTCGGTCGATCCCTTGGCCGGCCCTGCGGCTGCTCCGTTGGCCGCCCCTGCGGCTTCGTCGCGTTCGGCGGCCTGGTCCTGCGCGATGACCTCGTCCTCCTCGATGGTGCCGTACGCCTCGTGGATCCGGATGGCGAGCGCGAGCCCTAGCGACGTGGTGGCGACGCCGACGACGATCGCGGTGAGGATCAGCACGTGGGGCAGCGGGTGCGAGTAGGTGTCGACGCCCTTCTCGATGATCGGCGCATGGCCGCCGTCGACCTTGCCGAGGGCGATGTAGAACATGAAGACGCCGATCTGGAACAGGTTGAGCCCGATCAGCTTCTTCACCAGGTTCCCGTGGCTGATCACCGTGTACAGGCCGACGACCATGAGCACGAAGACGAACCAGTAGACGTAGTGGATACCGGTCATCGGCGGCCCTCGGCGCGGGAGGCGAAGGTGTAGTAGACGGCGGTCAGCACGGACGCCACCGTGATCGCGACTCCGGTCTCGACGATCAGAATCCCGTAGTGCTGGCCCTCCTCGGGATGGCCGGGCATGAGGGTGTCGTAGTCGAGGAACGAGCCGCCCAGGGCCAGGTTGAGGAAGCCGAGCCCGGCGTAGATCAGCACGCCGACCGGCACGAGCCCCAGCATCACCCGCCACGGCAGGACGCGTTCGACCTCCTCGATCCCGAACACCAGGCTGTAGAGGACGAACCCCGCCGCGAAGATCACTCCCGCCTGGAACCCGCCTCCCGGGCCGTAGTCGCCGTGGAAGTGGACGTAGCAGGCGAAGAGGAGGATGAACGGCAGCAGCATCTTGCTGACCACGCGCAGGACGCGGTACTCGCTCATGACGACCGCCCGCGCGGTGGCGGGCTCGTCCCGGCTCGTCTCGTCGCCCTCGTGCTCGGGGCTGCTCTCGTTTTTCGGACGGCGGCGCGTCCGCATCAGCAGCAGCGGCACCGTGACCCCCGCGGTGAAGATCACGACGAGCTCGCCCAGGGTGTCGTAGCCGCGGTAGCTGGCGAGGATGGCCGCGACCGTGTTCGGGACGCCGATCTCCTCCTGCGAGTCGTGGAGGTAGGTCCGGCTCACCGGGTGGGTCTGCACGGGGGTGTCCGGTTCGGCGAACGGCGGAAGGTCCTGCGCGGCGTAGACGAGCGTGGCGCCGAGGAACACGGCGACCAGGCCGCCCGACCAGAACCTGCGGCGGGGGGTGACCGTCTCGCGTGAACGGGTGAGCCTCAGCGCGGCGATGAGCAGCACCGTGCTGATCCCCGTGCCGACGGCCGCCTCGGTGATGGCGACGTCCAGCGCGTCCAGGGAGACGAACAGGCTCGCCGACAGCAGCCCGGCCAGCGAGGTCAGCATCGTCGCCTCGTACAGCGCCCGCAGCCGGGTGATCGCGAACGCCGTCGCCAGCAGGAGGGCGAACAGCGAGACGTTCATCAGCACCATCGGCGTCATCGGCGGCCCCCCTCGTCCTCGGCGGGGAGCCGCTCGCCGTCCCGGCGCGCCGCCTGGGCGAGCGCGTGCCCGGCGGTCGGGCTCGTCACCATGAGGAACAGCATGATCAGGACGAGGCGCACCGCGCTCTGCCACCCGTCCGCCTGCGGGAGAAGCCCGAGGATCAGCAGGGTCGCGCCGGCGGCGTCGACGAGCCCGCCGGCGTGGGTGCGGCTGTAGAAGTCGGGGAACCGCAGCAGGCCGACGCTCCCGGAGATCACCAGCAGGCATCCGGCCGTCACCAGCACGGCGCTCACGACGTCGGCGACCAGGGGCGCGCTCACGGCGTCCTCCCCTCGTCCGTGCCGCCGGACGCGGGCAGCAGCTCGTCGAGGTGGGTCAGCCGCAGCACCGCGATCGTGGAGACGAAGTTGACGAGCGCGTAGATGAGCGCGATGTCGAAGACGTACGAGCGCCCCGACATGACCCCGGCCACGGAGATGAACAGGACGGTCTTCGTCCCGAACACGTTGATCGCCAGGAGGCGGTTGTAGAGCCTCGGCCCCAGGAACGCCCGGACGAGGGTCAGCGCCATGGCGACGACGAGGGCGGCGATGACCGCGGCGAGCATCATCGTTCCAGCCCCTCGACGCGGCGCGGCATCGCGCTGTCGCGCACCTCGGCGACGCCGTCCGCGCGGAGGCTGTGCACCTCGATGTCACCCTCCCGGAACGAGACCGCGAGGGTCCCCGGCGTCAGCGTGATCGAGTTGGCGTAGACGACCTTCGACACCTCCGGCAGCTCCGCGGCGGGCACCGTGCCGAACGCGGGACGCGCCTTCCCCCGCGGCGCCCACACCAGCCGCAGCACCGACAGCGCCGAGAGCATGATCTGCCCGACGAGCCACGCCAGGTAGACCGGCAGCCGGGGCACGATCCGCAGCGGGAGGCTCTCGTCGTCGACGATCCTCATCCGCCGGACCACCCAGGTCACCAGCACCACCGACAGCGCGCCGAACGTGAGCAGCAGCCAGGTGTAGTGCCCGGACATCACCAGCCAGAACGCCGCGAGCAACGGCGGCAGCGCGAGCGCGGCCGCGCGCCGCCGCGCTTGTTCGCGCTGTTCGGGGTTGCCTGCTGACATCGCTCTCCCTGCCGGCCGTTCGACGAGACCTGACCTGCTGACGAGCACCGGGCGACCACGCGCGCCGGTGCGCGGGCCCTATCGGAACGGAAGGAGAGGGCGGAAGGCCGTGTACGGCGTCCGATCGGCGGTGTGCGGGTGGGGCATGGAAGCGCTCCGGAGACGTAGGGGCTGAGGACTCGCCGACCAGTCTTCCCGGCACACCGTTCACGAGGCTAACGGCAATCCCATCCGATCACCAGACGCCCCCCACGTGACCAGGACCTCATCACTTCTGTCTCCTCTCTGTCGTCCGCTTGAGCGGCGCACTGTGAAAGGGCTGCCGTTCACCCTGGACATCGACCTGGAATCCGTCCGCGAGCCCTGACCGCCGTCGCAACTTCCTTCCTGTAGCCGGTCGTTTGCTCTGGGCGGGCGGCGGCGCGCCCTGGCGGTGCGTGGCACGGCCACCGCACCGAACCCGGGGCGCTCTGACGTCCCGTGGAGGCTCGGAGAGGGTCCCCGCACGCCCCTGCGCGGTCGTTAGAGAAGGGGAAAACGGGGCATACGGTGCACTTTCGGATGTACGCGAGGGGCGACATGACCACGGCAGCTCGACGACCCGGTCCGCGCGGCCGGCGCGGCGGGGGAAGGAGCCCCTGATGCTCATGACCGATCCGGGGGCGGATCAGGAGAGGCGGCGGTTCGAGCGGGACGCGGTGCCCTACCTCGACCAGCTTTACGCCGCCGCGCTGCGCATGACCCGCAACCCCGCGGACGCCGAAGACCTCGTCCAGGACGCCTACGCCAGAGCCTTCGCGTCGTTCCACCAGTTCAGGGAGGGCACCAACCTGAAGGCCTGGCTGTACCGCATCCTGACCAACAGCTTCATCAACGAGTACCGCAGGCAGAAGCGAAGGCCGTCCGAGGCGCCCGGTGAGGAGATCGAGGACTGGCAGCTCGCGGAGGCGGCGTCCCACACGCCGGGCGGCCTCAAGTCGGCGGAAACCGTGGCGCTGGAGAGCCTTCCCGACTCGGAGGTCCGGCAGGCCCTCGCGGACCTGCCGGAGGAGTTCCGGCTGCCCATCTATTTCGCCGACGTCGAGGGCTTCTCCTACAAGGAGATCTCGGAGATCATCGGGATCCCCATCGGGACGGTCATGTCCCGTCTGCACCGGGGCCGGCGCCGGCTCCGGGCCCGCCTGGAGGTCTACGCCCGCGAACGCGGCTTCGCCGCGTCGGCCTGACCCGCGGCCGGCCCGCGCGGGATCACATCGCGGGGGCGCTGGCGGTGATGGCCCGCGCCTGCGCCACCGCCTGGGCCGCCCAGGCGCTCGACTGGGGGCCAGGGGGGAACTGGGCGGTGTGGCTGTATCCGGGACCCGTCACGGTGACGGTGACGAAGCCGTAGTACTTGCGTTCCTTCATCAGCAGGAACAGCAGGCCGAGCAGGCAGAACCACACGAAGATGAGCGCCAGGACGATGCCGACCGTTGAGATGCCCTCGCTGACCTGCGTCGTGTCTTGAACGGTCCAAGTGGCACCGTGCAGGGGGTACTGCCCGTAAGGCAGGATGACGTGCGTGCTCGTCAGGGCCATGTCTCCGATCTGCAGCAGGATCGGATCGGTGCCGCTCTGAGGAACCGGATACATCCACTCACCTCTGTTCCGGGCCGCGCACTCGGCCGCACGGGGTTGCCTCATGCTATTGCGGCTTTTGTTTTCGCGCACACCCCACGACCAGGAAAGGTCACCGAACGCATCCACCGCGCGCCCGCGTGTCAGCCGTCCGCGTCCGGGCCGATGACGGCGGCTGCGCATCCCCGCTGCACGACTTGATCGCCTACCCCGGCCCCGCCGGGGTCCTGGGTATAGTTGACATCAACTATTTGGAAATGGATAGTAGAGACCGACTAAGGGGGATCGGTGGAGAAGCGGCGGAAGGTGAGCAATCCGCTCGGGCTGGCCGTGCTCGCCTGGCTGACGTTGGGGCCGATGCACCCCTATGAGCTGGGGCGGCGGCTGGAGGAGTCCGAGAAGGACCGCAGCATCAAGTACAACCGGGGGTCGCTGTACATGGTGGTCAAGCAGCTCGCGAAGGCGGGGTTCATCGTCGAGCAGGAGACCGTCCGCGACACCCAGCGTCCCGAACGGACCCTCTACGCGCTCACCCCCGAGGGGCGGGCCGAGCTCTACGACTGGCTCGGCGACCTCGTGGCGCGGCCGCGCCACGAGTACCCCCACTTCGGGGTCGCGTTGTCGCTGCTGAGCGTGCTCCCGCCGGACGAGACCGTCCGGTTGCTCACCACGCGGCTGGACGCCCTGTCCGACGAGATCGCCGAGATCCGCGGCCGGATCGAGGGCGCCACCGCCCAGGGCGTCGAGTGGGTGTTCCTGGTCGAGGAGGAGTACCGGGCCGCCCTGCTGGACGCCGAGCGCCGCTTCGTCACCGAGCTGATCGAGACGATGAGCGACCCCGGCTACGTCCGCAAATGGCAGGAGCATTTCGGGAGTCGACCATGACTGCAGTGAGAACGGCCCTGGTCATCGGCGGGGGGATCGCCGGCCCCGTCACCGCGATGGCGCTGCGGAAGGCCGGCATCGAGGCCACGGTGTTCGAGGCGTACCCGGGGCCCGCCGACGGCGTGGGCGTGACGCTCGTGCTCGCGCCGAACGGCCTCGCCGCGCTGAGGAGCATCGACGCGGAGGAGGCCGCGCTCGGGATCGGCCAGCCGCTGACGCGTTCGCTGCTCTGCGACGGACGCGGCGGCGTGCTCGGCGAGGTCCCCGGCCTGAAGGGGCTGCCGCCGAGCCGCGGTCTGTGGCGGGACGAGCTGGCCCGCGTCCTGCACGAGGAGGCGAAGTCCCGGGGCATCCGGTTCGAGTTCGGCAAGCGGCTCGTCGACGCGGTGGAGACCGCGGACGGCGTCACCGCGACGTTCGAAGACGGCACCACCGCGACCGCCGACGTGCTCGTCGGCGCCGACGGCATCCGCTCGACGACCCGCCGGCTGATCGACCCGGCGGCGCCCGAGCCCGAGACGACGCGGCTGCTCAACTTCGGGGCGGCGGCGGACATCGCGGTCCCCGCGGACCCGGAGGCGTCGTACTTCGTGTTCGGTAAGCGCGGGTTCTTCGGCTACTGGGTGCAGCCCGACGGCCGGACCGCCTGGTTCGCGAACCTGCCGCACGACCGGCCGATGTCGTCGGCGGAGGCGCGCCGGACGTCCAAGGCCGACTGGCTCGCGCGGCTGAGGGAGGCGTACGCGGACGACACGCCGTGCCGCGACGTCCTCGCGCGCACCGCGGCCGACGACCTGGTCGTCCTCGGCTCGCTGGCGAACATGCCGACGAAGGTGCCGCACTGGTACCGGGGGCGGATGGTGCTCGTGGGCGACTCCGCGCACGCGCCGTCGTCCAGCTCGGGGCAGGGCGCCTCGCAGGCCATCGAGAGCGCCGTGCAGCTCGCCCGCTGCCTGCGCGACCTGCCCGACCCGCAGAGCGCGTTCGCCACGTACGAGGCCCTCCGCCGCGCGCGGGTCGAGAAGGTCATCGACCGGGGCAACAAGACCAACAACAGCAAGACGCTCGGCCCGGTCGCCAAGAAGATGATGAAGCTGATGATGCCCCTGATGATGAAGACGTTCCTCGCCCCGGAGAAGACCTTCGGGGAGGAACAGCGCTACACCATCGACTGGGACGCTCCGGTCGCACGCCGGCAGAAGTCGACCGTGAGCTGACGCTGTCGAGGTGATGCCGGTCGGCCGCTGCTACGAGCGGTGGTTGATCAGACGATGGTTGAAGGTGCGGACCTCGCCGCGGCCAACGTAGGTCACGTCTCCGGCGAGGCCGCGGCGCTCCAGTTCACGGCGGAAGTCGTCCAGTGACGAGCTGAAGACGCCGTAGTCGTCGTAATGGACCGGCACGGCGTTCGCAGGACGGAGCGTTTCCAGAAGGTCGGCCCCCTGGGCGGCGTCCATGCTGACGAGGAGCCCCCCGGGCAGCTTGGTGCCGCCCAGGTGGAGGACGGCCAGATCGATGCCGCGACTGTGACGCGCTATCTGTTGGATCCCGTCGTACATCAGGGTGTCGCCGGTGATGTAGAGGCGGAACTGCACGTCCCCCGCGACCGGGCTGAATTCGAGGAGGCTGCCCATCACCGGTGGGAGAAGCCTCCGGACCGGTCCGGGGGCGTGCTGGCCGGGCATCGCGGTGATCCGCAGCATGAGCGCGTCTTTGACGAGGGTGTGCGACTCCCACGTGCGCAGTCCGACCGCGCGGCGGAACCGGTGCCTGCCCTGGAGGCGCCGGGCCGCGGCCGGGGTGGTGACGACGGGGAGCCCCCGGTCGAGCTTCGCGGTGGCGACCCGGTCCCAGTGGTCGCCGTGCAGATGTGACAGGACGACGGCGTCCAGCCGGGGGAGCCGGTCGACGCTCAGCGCAGGGTCGGCCAGGCGCCGGGTGAACAGTCCTTTCCCCAGGTAGGCGCGCTGCCCGCGGTGCAGGAAGTTGGGGTCGGTGAGCAGTGTGAACGGCCCGCAGCGCAGCAGCGTCGTCGCGTTGCCGATGAATTGCAGCGTGAGCTGGCGCAACGCGAGTTCCGGTGCGGTTTTCATGGTCGTTTCCTCCCCCGACGGTGCGATTGCCCGGTAATGCCCCGGGGAGGGGACGCGAATCCTGTGCGTCCGCTCTGCGTGTCCCTTTGATCGCGGCGTGTCAGCGCGCACCTATCGCGGCTGGATGGACATGACTCATAATTCGTGCATCACAAGTTGCGGCGATGGAGGCGAGACTGTGGGCGAGACCGAGAAGGCACCTCCCGGCGTGGACATCACGGTCCCCAGCGCGGCCCGGATGTACGACTACTACCTCGGCGGAACGGAGAACTACGAGGTCGATCGCAAGGCGGCCGAGGCGATCCGTGCGAAGATGCCCGAGCTGGAGGACGCGGCCTGGGCGAACCGCGGATTCCTGCAGCGCTCGGTGAAATGGCTCGCTGAGCAGGGAATTCGCCAGTTCATCGACATCGGTGCGGGGCTGCCGACGATGAACAACACCCACGACGCGGCCCAGGCCGTCGCGCCCGACGCGCGGGTCGTGTACGTCGACAACGACCCCATCGTGCGGATCCACGCGGAGGCCCTGCTCAAGGACGCGCCCGGAACGACCTTCATCACGGCCGACTTCCGCGACGTCGAGGGGGTGCTCGGGCACGAGAAGACGCGGGCGACGATCGACTTCAGCCGGCCGGTCGCGCTGCTCCTGCTCGCGATCACCCACTTCATCCCGGACGAGGACGACCCGTGGGGCCTGACCCGGCAGTACATGGACCGTTTCGTCCCCGGCAGCTACCTGGCGCTGTCGTCCGCCACCACGGACCGGCAGTCCGAGAGCGCGGTCGGCGCGATCAACGAGACCTACGCCAAGTCTCCGACCAGCGCCCACATGCGGACGCGCGAGGAGATCGAGCGGTT
>DATCLF010000421.1:0-9691 GCA_036564055.1 Spirillospora sp. | reverse complement strand
CTTCAATCCGGCCAAAGGCGATTACTGGCGCAACCGTTTCGACGCCGCGCACGAGCTGGGGCATCTCATCATGCACGCCGATGCCGAACCAGGGGAAAAAGTCGTCGAGGACCAGGCGCACAGGTTCGCGGCGGAATTCCTCATGCCGGCGGACGACATCGCAGGTGAATTGCCCGCGCGGCCCGACTGGGGGCGGCTCGCCGAGCTGAAGGAGCAGTGGGGCGTCAGCATGGCGGCGCTGCTGTACCGGGCACGGACGCTCGGCGTCATGACCGAGACCGTGTACCGCAACGCGATGGGCGCGATGGCGGCGCGGGGCTGGCGCCGGAGCGAGCCCGGACCGGCGCGGCCCCTTGAGCAGCCGACGATGCTGACACGGGCGATCGAGATCGCCGCCGGGGCGGGGACGGACCGCGACGACGTCGCCGAACGCGCCCGGGTGACGAGGGCCGACCTGGACGCGCTCATTCCGGCGCGGTGACGCCTCACCGGCGGCGATCCCTTATTGGAACGATCCCTTATTGCATTTGACGCGGACCGGCCCCTACCCGGGAGTGACATATCTCTGGCCGCGGATTCCCTGCATCTCGTCGATTTCTGTGAGACCCTCCGTAAGTTACACCGGAAGATTCGAGACGCTGGAGTTTCCGTGCTTGACAGCCGGCGTGAAGGCCGAGGTCCCACCGCGCTGCGCATGCAGATCGGAGCGCGGCTGCGGCGCATGCGGGAGGCCAGGGGAATAGGCCGTGCGGAGGCGGGAGAGGCGATCCGCGGATCGGCGTCCAAGATGAGCAGACTCGAACTCGGACGGCACGCATTCAAGATTAGGGACGTCCTTGATCTGCTCGACCTTTACGGCGTCCACGACGAGAAGGAGCGCGAGTGTCTCATCGAGCTGGTGCGCGAGGCGAAGAAGCCCGGCTGGTGGCAGAGCTACGCCGACGTCATCCCTAGCTGGTTCGAGCAGTATCTCGGGCTTGAACAATCCGCGACGACCATCCGCAACTACGAGGTTCAGTGCATCCCGGAGCTGTTACAAACCCCCGACTATGCGCGGGCGATCATCGGGCTGGAGCACTATGACGCCCCGTACGAGGGGTTCGAGCGGCGCGTCAGCCTGCGGATGGCCCGCCAGGAGATCCTCCGCAGGCCCGTCTCCCCGGTGCGGCTGTGGACGATCATCGACGAGGCGGCGCTGCGCAGGCCGTTCGCGGGCCCGGAGACGATGCGCGCGCAGATCGAGCACCTGATCACGGTGTCGGAGACCATGCCGAACGTGAAGGTGCAGGTCCTGCCGTTCTCCGCGGGCGGCCACCTCGCGCTGGGCGGCCCGATCACGATCGTGCGGTTCGCCGAGGACGACCTCGACGACGTCGTCTACCTCGAACAGCTCACCGGCGCCCGCTACCCGGAGGGCCACGAGGCGGACCGCTACCAGAAGATCATGGACGCGCTCGCGATCCGCGCCGCCCAGCCCGCCACCACCACGGCGTTCCTGAAGAAGCTGCTCAGGGAGCTGTGATCGTCCGGGACCGTCCGGCCCCGCGGGAGCCGTCCCGCCCGCGCACCATGATCGAACGCATGTTCGGCCGCGCGGCTACAGTGGAGGCATGTTCCAAGCGTCGCTGCTGGACGACACCGACGACCGCGGTCCCCGTCCGCTGCGCGACGCCCGCCGGACCGAGCTGGCCCACGGCGCGTGGATCGACGTCCTGCCCGGCTGGATCCCGGGGGCGGACGCGCTGTTCGAGCGGCTGTACGCGTCCGTCCCCTGGCGGGCGGAGCGGCGCCGCATGTACGAGCGCGTCGTGGACGTGCCGCGCCTGCTCGCGTTCTACGACGAGGGCGACCCGCTGCCCGACCCCGTCCTGGACGAGGCGAAGGCGGCGCTCGACGCCCACTACGCGGACGAACTCGGCGAGCCGTTCCGGACGGTCGGCCTGTGCCTGTACCGCGACGGCCGCGACAGCGTGGCCTGGCACGGCGACCGGATCGGGCGCGGGGCGAAGGAGGACACGATGGTCGCGATCCTGTCGGTCGGGACGCCGAGAAGCCTCCTGCTCCGCCCCCGGGGCGGCGGCCGGACGATCCGCCACGACCTCGGCCACGGCGACCTGATCGTGATGGGCGGAAGCTGCCAGCGGACCTGGGAGCACGCCGTCCCCAAGAGCGCCCGCGTCACCGGCCCCCGCATCAGCGTCCAGTTCCGCCCCCGCGGCGTCCGCTGACACCCTCCCCGACCACGGGACTGCCGTAGGCGATGCGCCGTGCCAGTGTTCCGATGCCCTTGATGCGGGCCGTCCCCGTCTTGATGATCTGGTACGGGCAGTAGGCCCGCAGGCCCAGCGGGACGACCAACCACGTCACCATGTAGACGTTGAAGAGCACGTCCCCTTGAGGGATCTTTTCGACACGTACAGCAGCAGGACGTCGTCGGCGCGTCCTTCGTCGAAGAACTCCTCGATCGCGATGCTGACCTTGTGGGAGGGCTGGTTGAAGACGCACCGCACGTCGAACCCGCCGATGCTCGGGTTCGACAGGACGGAGGCGAGCGCGTCGACGTCGTGGGCGGGCGCGCGCAGGGAGTCGAGGTCGTCGTCCTCGTATCGGCCGGCCGCCACGAGGAGGGCTACTCGCCTCGCTCCCGCGGCGCCGGCGCCTGCTGATCGCATTCCTGGAGCCATTCGAACAGTCGTCGCCCTTCCGCCGGAGTCGCGGCGGACAGTTCGATCGACCTGTCCCCGCAACTGATCTTCACGGTTCCCCTGCGGGGTCTGAGCCACCCGAAGATCCCGTTCACCAGCGCCGCCATCGCCGGCGCGCCGGCGATCGCGACCAGCAGGCTCGTGCCGACCGCGGACGAGCCGGACTTGGCCCCCGCCGGTGCCGGAGAGGCGGCGTGCCGGGCGTCGAGGCCGAGGTCGTGCAGGTCGCGCAGCAGGCGCCGGCCGAGCCGGTCGAGACGGACCGGGTCGGCTCCGTCCTCGGAGATCTCCACCGAGACGACCGGCGTCATGACGCGGTCCCTCGCCGATAGAAATGATCTTTACTGCATTCTGTGGTCACACCTCACCGACGGGTGAGGGCGAGGAAAGGAGTACCCGGAAGGCATCTCATTTCGGAATACACCACAAAGTAACCTGCATCAATCGCGCAATTGCTGCATTAATCGGATGATTCGGAAGAGGGAGTTCGCGGGATTCTCAGGACGAATCGGGCGCCGCGGTCGCTGTCCTCGATGGTGAGCGTCCCGCCGTGAAGCCGGGCGATCTCCCGGGCGATCGGAAGGCCGAGCCCCGTGCCCGAGGCGTCCCGCGACTTGCCGGCCTCAAGACGGGAGAAGCGCTGGAAGACGAACTCCCGGTCCTCCGGGGCGATGCCCGCGCCGTCGTCGAGGACTTCGAGGACGGCGGTCCCGTCCTCGTCCCGCACGGTGATGTCGATCCTCGACTCGGCGTGGCGCTCGGCGTTGTCGAGCAGGTTCGTCAGCAGCCGGACGAGCCGGAGCCGGTCGCCGCGCACCGTCACGCCCTCCTGAAGGTGCGTGACGATCTGTTTGCCGCGCTCGGCCCGCGCGGTCTCTATGGCGACGACGGCGCCGAGGTCGACCGTCTCGGTGCCCTGCCACTCCGCCGCGTCGAGGCGGGCGAGCTGCAGCAGGTCGGTCACGATCGCCTGCAACCGGTCGAGGCTCTGCAGGACGTTGCGCGCCGTATCCGGCCAGTCGACCTCGTCCGGGAACATCAGCGCTTCCTCGATCTCCGCCTTGGCCGAGGTGATGGGGCTGCGCAGATCGTGGGACGCGTCCGAGGTGAAGCTCCGCTGCCGCTCCAGGGCGCTGTCGAGGCGGTCGAGGGTCGCGTTCACCGCCTCGGCGAGCCAGCGGATCTCGTCCTGCGTCGGCGGCACCGTCACCCGGCGGCCCGACTCGCTCGCGGTGATCTCCGCCAGCTCGGCGCGGATCTCGTCCACCTTGCCGAGGGTCTGGTCGACCGTCGCCCAGGCGCGCAGGCACACGAGCAGGATCACCAGCAGCGACGAGCAGACCAGGAACATCAGGTGGCCGGAACTGATGTACCAGGGGATGGCGGGGACCCCTCCGTAGACGACCCAGTCCCCCTCCGCGTGGTAGAGGCGGTAGGCGACGACCCACATGCAGCCGTCGAGCCCGCGGGGAGGGCACAGCTTGCGCGCGGTGTAGATGCTCTCCGCCGCCGGCTGGAAGAGCGCGATCGGCGGTCCCTTCAACGCCTCGCCGGTGCCGGCGACCACCTCGCGCTGCGCGTTGACGAGCTGGAGGACGACCCCGTTGGGCGCGGTGAGCCGTCCCTCCACCGGACGCTGCGCAGCCTCGTAGGCGACCTTCAACGCCGAGGACGACGCCTTGCTCCTCCTGTACGTCGTCTCCTGGTCGCGCAGGCCGATGAGGATCAAAGTGCTCAGGATGATGCACACGAGGGCGGCGACCGACCCGGCGATAACGGTCATCCGCACCCGTATAGACCATGTGCGCCGTCCGCTCACCCGACCTCCCGCAGGTGAGGTAATCACCGCCGGCGCCGAATTCAGTCGTCGCAACGGCCGTGGTGCGCCCAAGAATGATCAAAGAGTTCGTTCACCGTCCGCGAGCCGACGCCAGAGGTGCAGAAGCCACAGCGCTGAAGAAGTGCCCTGTTAGCATTACTGCTTATGGAGCTGCGCCAATTCGAATACTTCGTGGCGGTAGCGGAGGAGGCGGGCTTCACCAGGGCCGCGGCGCGGCTCCACGTCGCCCAGCCGGGGGTGAGCGCCCAGATCCGGCAGCTCGAACGCGAACTCGGCCAGCCCCTGTTCGACCGCTCCGGACGGACCGTCCGGCTCACCGAGGTCGGCGAGGCCGTCCTGCCGTACGCGCGGGCCGCGCTCGCCGCGGCCGACGGCGCGCGACGCTCGGTCGACGAGCTGACTGGACTGCTGCGCGGGCACGTCACGATCGGCACGATCGACTGGATCCAGGCCCTCGACCTGCCCGCCCTCCTGGCCCGGTTCCACCGCGACCACCCCAACGTGGAGATCACGGTCGTGCAGCACGACGCTGAGACCCTGGCGGGCGAGCTACGGGAAGGCCAGGTCGACCTCGCCTTCCTCAGCCTCGGGTCCGCCCCGCCCGAGGGCATCACGACGCAGATCGTCCTCGAACAGCCCCTCTACGCCGCCGTGGCCCGCGATCATGCGCTGGCGCGGCGCTCCACCGTCCAGCTGCGGACCCTGGCCGGGGAGGACCTGATCAGCCTGCCCCGGGGCACCGGGCTGCGGACCGTCCTCGACGAGGCCTGCGCCGCCGCCGGCCTCAACCCGCGCGTCGCGTTCGAGGCCGGGGAACCGCCCGTCCTGGCGCAGCTCGCCGCGCACGGTCTCGGCGTCGCCGTCCTGCCCGAGTCCGCCGCGCAGGGGCTGTCCGGCGACGTGTGCGCCATTCCGATCGTCCGTCCCCGGCTGACGGGACGCATCGCGCTCGCCTGGCGCACCGAAGGCCCGCGCAGCCCCGCCGCCCGCGCCCTCATCACCCGCGCCCGCGACCACCTCTCCACTCCGACCTGACCCGGCGGGGGAGACCGTCGCGAACGTCCGACCCGCGCGGCGCTCGGACCTCCAGGGCCCGCCCCGAAGCCCCGGCCGGCCCCCCGGAGGCCCTGGCGCGAGGCTCAGGCGCCTGTGCGGCGCACGGGCGCCCGGGCGGTACCCGAACCGCCCGGGCGGCCATCTATCTCGGCGAGCCGGAGCCGACGCGCCCCGGCCAGTGCGCTCAGGCGGCCGGACGGGTGGCGGTCTCGCGCAGCACGCGGTGAAGCACGTCCGGCTTGTTGGTGATGATGCCGTCCACGCCGAGGTCGATGGCCCTCTTCATCTGGGCGCTGTCGTCCACCGTCCAGGTGAGAACGTGCATGCGCGCCGCGTGGACCTTCTTGACGTAGGACGCCGTCAGGTCCCCGTACGCCGGGTTGATCTGGTCGGCGAACGTCAGGCTGGGGATCTCCTCCGCCGGCGGTGTGCCGAGCAGCCCCACCGGCACCCGCGGCAGCACCGCGTGGAAACGGCGCACCGACTCCCAGTCGAACGACTGGACGACGAGACGCCGCTCCTTCGGGTCCGGGATCAGCCAGGACGGCGAGCGCTTCAGATCCGCGGCGATGCGCTTCTCGATGCCCGGGTACAGCGACGGGCTCTTGATCTCCAGGAGCATTCCGAGCCCCTGGCCGCGCATGGCCGTGAGCACCTCGCTCAGCGTCGGGACACGCTCACCCTTGTACTGCTTGTCGAACCAGGACCCCGCGTCCAGCTTCTTGATCTCGGCCAAGGTGAAGTCGGACACCCGCCAGGGCTTCCGGTCCGGGTACACGCTCTCGACGTTCGTCGTCCGGTCGAGCGTGGTGTCGTGCATGAGGACGAGCTTGTTGTCCTTGGTCTGCTGCACATCGATCTCGAACATGTCCGCCCGCTGCTTCTTGGCGAGCCTGACGGCCGCGAGCGTGTTCTCCGGCGCGTACGCCGACGCACCGCGGTGGGCGACGTTCGTGACCTGGCTCGCCGGCGCGGAGAGCAGACGCGGACGCGGCTGCGGCGCGACGGGCTGCGGCGTGTCCGTGGCCGGGGCCGCGACGGCGGGCGCGGCGGGAACGAGGATGGACGTCGAGGCCGTGGCGGTGAGAACCGCGAGTCGGATACGACGGTGCATGGTCACCTCTCGGGTGAAGGGGCTGTCCGCCCACAACCCTTGAGGCGTCCGGTGACACCGGAGTTGACGGGCCGATAGCAGACCGTGTACTACCGGCGACGATACGTACCGTGATCAAGCGAATCGATCTCCGACACGATCATTTGATCAAGTCATGGGGATCACTCGGCCTCGTCCTGTTTGCGCGCGGCCCGGATCGCCTTCGGCAGGACCAGCACCCCGAACAGGGCCCTGCGGCTCCACCGCAGCGGATGCGGAACGGGCACCCGCCGTCCGGACGGAACCTTCGCCGGCTCCTTCCTCTTCTGCGGGGCGGCGCGCGGCGGAGGCGCCGACGGCCGCGGCGTTCCCAGCCGCGTGGGACGGCTCCGGCCGCGCAACGTCACCGACCCGCCGAGGACCCACGCGTCCGCCTCACCGGACCCCGCCAAGTTGATCACGCCCTCGGACGCGAGCACCCGCCCGTCGCTGTTCTTCGCCCGGTCGCTCAGCCGCGCCGCCTCGTTCACCGGGTCGCCGATCACGGTGTACTCGAACCGCTGCTCGGCGCCGATGTAACCGGCGACGACCTGCCCCGCGGACACGCCGATCCCCGCGTCCAGCATCGGGACCTCCACACGCAGCCGCACCGCCAGCTCCCGCGCCGCCCGCAGCGCCGCACCGGCCGAGTCCTCCAGCTGCGTCGGAGCACCGAAGATCGCGAGCGCCGCGTCCCCCTCGAACTTGTTGATCCAGCCGCCGTGCCGGGCGACGACCCCGACGACCACGCCGAAGAAACGGTTGAGCAGCTCGACGACCTCGTCCGGGCTGCGCGTGTCGGCCAGCCGCGTCGACCCCGTCAGGTCGACGAAGAGCACCGCCACCTCACGCGTCTCCCCGCCGAGCGTGATGTCGCCCCGCTCCAGCGCCAGGTCGGCGACCTCCTCGCCCACGTGCCGCCCGAACAGGTCGCGCAACCGCTCATGCTCCCGCAGCCCCGCGACCATGTGGTTGAACCCGGCCTGAAGCTGCCCGACCTCGCTCGCGTCGTACACGGCGACCTCCGCGCTGAGATCACCGCGCTCGACCCGCGCCATCCCCGTCCGCACCGCCTTGATCGGATCGGCGATGGCCTGTGTCGCCATGTAGAGGACGTAGACGCCGGCGACCAGCGCGGCCCCGCCGAGGCCCAGGATCGTGACGGCGAGCTGCGTCGCGTTGATGTCGGACGCCGCCAGCGCGGCGATCGCGACGCAGATGAGCCCGAACACCGGGATCGCCGTCCCCAGCGCCCACGCGAGCATCACCCGCGTCGTCACCCCGGGAAGCCGGATCCAGCGCGGCCGCTCCGACGCCAGCACCAGCGCCGCCGCGGGACGCAGCAGCCGCTCCGACAGCAGATAGACGATCGTGCACGTCGTGGCCGCGCCCAGCAGGCAGGTCAACCCCGTCTTCACCGCCAGCCGCCCGGTGAACAGGGCGAGATCCAGCGCGGCCCACCCGAGCGCCCCGACGACCCACAACCCGCCGATGAGCAGCGTCAGCCGCAACGGCCCGAGCAGCACGGCCCGCCGCTGCCGCCGGTCCGGGTCGCCCCCGTCCCGAACGAGACTGACCACGGGCCGCCACAACCTCAGCCCGGCGACCAACGCCACCGGCACGGCCACCACCGGATAACTGAAGAACGCCACCGCGTTGACCCGGTGGACGTAGTCACGGTCGTCCAGCGGCGGGTCCGGGACCACGAACGTCGCGAACAGCAGCACCACCAGCGCACCGACCAGGTTCGCGGACCCGACGACCACGAGCAGAACCCACCGCACCCGGATTTCGAGCATGCTCCTGCTGGTCACGTGCGCCTCCGGAGGGATGGAACCGCCACGGCGATCCTTTCACGGCCCCACCGCCCGGGACCGGCGAACCACCCCGACTCACCCCACCCCGCCCGCAATCGAGTTGGCGACCACCTCGGCCATCGCGTATGCTCTCGGAAGTCGCCAAGCGCCGGGAACCCGGCCAAGACACCCCTCCGAAACCGCTAGGCTTCGGGGACACAAGGTCCTGTGGAGCAGTTAGGAGTGCTCGCCACCCTGTCAAGGTGGAGGCCGCGGGTTCAAATCCCGTCAGGACCGCCAGGCGCCTCACCACGCGCCCCGGGCAGGTAGCTCAGTCGGTACGAGCGTCCGCCTGAAAAGCGGAAGGTCGGCGGTTCGACCCCGCCCCTGCCCACACCCACTCACCAGCAAAAAGACCCGAAACCGATCATGGCTTCGGGTCTTTTGACGACAACCCCGACGGCAACGTCCTCAGCCGAGCGCCTCTCCCAGCTTCCGAAGCGCCGTCCGCTTCCCCTCCACCGCCGCGTGCGCGTAAATCGTCGTCACCTCGATGTCACCGACCGACGAACGCCCTCGTCTCGACCGGCCTGTCGGCCCGGACGCCGGCGCAGGCATGTGACGGCGTCCCCCTTCCGGTGGTGCCGGGCGGGGGACACCGCACCATCTGGATTGGCGCTGAGCTGAACGATGACCGTTTCCTTCGTTCCTTCAGTGCCGGGCGGGTTGTTCTTCGGTCAGGCGGCGGGCGATGTCGGCCCTCAGCGCCTTCTTGTCGATCTTGCCTACCTTGGTGGTGGGGAGGGAGTCCACCACGACCAGACGGTCGGGGAACTTGAAGCGGGCCGCACCTGCTCGTTCCATGACGTCGTGCACGTCCTGGAGCGTCACGTCGCGGTCGGTGACGGCGTAGAGGCAGACGCGTTCGCCCAGTTCGGGGTCGGGCATGGCCACGGCGGCGGCCAGGCTGATGCCCGGCACCCGGTACGCGAAGTTCTCGATCTCCTCGGCCGAGATGTTCTCGCCGGCGCGGTTGATCATGTCCTTGTCGCGCCCCTCGACGACGAGGTTCCCGTCGGGGCGTTGCCGCACGATGTCGCCGGTGCGGTACCAGCCGTCCGCGGTGAACGCGCGCGCGTTGTGCTCCGGGGCCCGGTAGTAG
>DATCLF010000420.1:0-16124 GCA_036564055.1 Spirillospora sp. | reverse complement strand
CCTACGTCAGCGAAGGACAGTAACGGAACGCGCGTGGGAATCCAACCGGAACGGGGGAAAACGCAGGTCGAGCGGAGTGTTGCGGGAGAACGGAACGGTTCTGCCCGGTGTGTCCCCGCGTCCTGGGCGCATTCGCGTTTCGCTAATCTCGCCTGTTTGTGGAGGTCGTGATCCGGCGTGCCCGCACCGCCGACGTTCCGGAGATCCGCAGGCTCCTCGATCTGTACGCGGGGGGAAGGCGCCTGCTGAAGAAGACGACGGTGACGCTGTACGAGGACGTCCAGGAGTTCTGGGTCGCCGAGGACGTCCAGCACGGCACCCCCGGCCGGGTCGTGGGTTGCGGCGCTCTGCACGTGATGTGGGAGGACCTCGCCGAGGTGCGCTCGGTCGCCGTCGACGGGGACTACCGCGGACGGGGAATCGGACACCGGATCGTCTCACGTCTGCTGGAGACGGCGCGGGAACTCGGCGTGCGCAGGGTGTTCTGTCTTACCTTCGAGGTGGACTTCTTCGCGCGCCACGGCTTCCGGAAGATCCTGGGGACTCCGGTGTCGCCAGAGGTGTACGAGGAGCTTCTCCGCTCTTACGACGAAGGCGTGGCAGAGTTCTTGGACCTCGACCGGGTCAAGCCCAATACGTTGGGGAATACCCGGATGTTGCTTCGCCTGGAGGACTGACCCAATGAGCGATTCCCCCAACCGCGGGCGGCGTTATCAGCCGCAGCAGGGCCAGGGTTCCTACGGCCCGCCACCCCCGTACCAAGGACCGCAGGGACAACCCCAGCGGAACCCACGGCAACAGTGGCAGGACCAGGGGTGGGGGCAGCAGCCGACGTACGACCAGGCGTACACCGAGACCTACGGCGCCGACCAGACCCGTGTCTACGACCAGTACGGGGACTACGAGGACGCCCACCATGGGCCGGCCCACAGCGGTGAAGTGCAACTCGCGCCGATCCTCAGGCGCGCAGGCGCCCGGATCATCGACAACGCCCTCGTCGCCGTCTTCGGCTTCGCGCTCGTCCTCCCCGTCACGATCGGTGTGCTGGGCCTGGACAGGCCGGGGAGCGAGACGGAGAGCGAGGGGGGCGTGTGGAACTGGCCCATCATCTTCACCCTCTTCGCCGTCCTGTCGGTTCTCCCGTTCCTCTACGAGGCCGTCCAGCTCGCGATGTGGGGACGGACGCTCGGGAAGCGTTTCATGGGTCTCGGTGTCGTCCAGGCGCGTCCTGCAGGGCAACCCGTCACCACGGTCCAGGCCATCTGGCGGGCCGGCATCACCC
The DNA here is from genome assembly GCA_036564055.1 of Spirillospora sp. Classification (GTDB taxonomy): domain Bacteria; phylum Actinomycetota; class Actinomycetes; order Streptosporangiales; family Streptosporangiaceae; genus Spirillospora. The sequence continues at coordinate 14,842 of DATCLF010000420.1, read as the reverse complement.
ACGTCGGCTACCAGATCGGCGTCTTCTTCTTCCTCGTCCTGGCGGTGATGGTGTGGGACTACGCCGCATACGGGATGGTGTTGGTCTGGGCCGGAGCGTTGATGGCCTACCTCTGGGCCATCTGGGACCAGCCCCTGCACCAGGCCCTGCATGACCGCTTCGCCGGCACGCTCGTCATCGACGAGCGCGTGCACCACGCCGAGTACCACGAGTACGCGGAATAGACCGCGATGGCGGTGGCACCGCTCGCCGAGCCTGGACAGCGCCTCCTGGCGCGCATCGTCGACACCCTCGTCGTCGGCCTGCCCGTCATCGTCGTCCTCCGGGAACTGGTGTCCGGACCCGACCTGGACGTCGTCGCTCCACCCGTCGTGGCCGGATGCATGTTCGTGTACGAGTCGATCCAGCTCGCCCTCTGGGGGCGGACGGCCGGCAAGCGCTTCGCCGGCGTCGGGGTGGTGGCCGGTCCCGGCGGAGAATCCCCCGGCGGCGACGCGGAGGCGGACTCCCCGCTGGAGGTTCCGCGTGCCGTTCTGCGCGCCCTGGTCTATTCGCTGCCGATCGCGATGCGGCCGATTCCCGTTCTCGGGTTGCTGGCGGGCGTCTTCTGGGTCGCGAACGCGGGCCTGCTGTTCGAGGGAAAGCAGCGCCAGGCCATCCATGACAGGCTCACCGGGACGCTCGTGGTAAAACGGCCGCCCGTCGATTCAGCGTCCCTCTGAGGCGCTCTCGGACACCCCCGGCGTGCCGCGCCGGGGGTGTCTTGGTGTGCGCGGCTCTCGACCCGTCCTCGTGGCGGACGAGACCGCATGAGACCGTTCGTCACCCGGATGCGCCTTTCGCAGAGAATCTCGCTTGTTTCGGGGGTCCCGTGCGTTCGGGCGGCCAATGCGGGCTCGTTCCGGTTACGGTCGCGAATCGGCGGTGGATCTGTCTCGCCCCGGATGCCCCCTCCGCTTTGGATGTGCGTCCCCCGCACCGTTGCCCTCGCACTCGGGAACCGCCGTCACATAGCGCGTTGGACTTACGTCACATGCGATCCGGTGTCGTCTGTATTGGACCTTTAGATCGCGTACGCTCGGTGTCCGGAGGACGTCGGGCGGCACTCGGATCCGCGGACGGGCAGACGGGAAGATGCGCGTTCGCCTGCCGGATTGTGCTTCAATCTCCTGTTTCGTGGATCGGTGGCCGGTGGCGGCTTCTGCTCACGCACGGGTGAGGGCGAGTTCCCGGTCCAAGGAGAGGCGAAACAGATTTTCGGGGCCGACGGCTCTCGCGTCAGCCGTCCACATCCGCCGGTGAGGCCGCTGATCACCTGCCGTGCGGGGCCGCGGAGCCTTCACATTACCCGCATCGGTCGGTGTTACTGTCGTTACCGCGGGCTTATTAGCCGGGGGACCGGCGCGGTGCCCGCGGCCTGTTAAGGTCGGCTCCGCGCTCTTTTCCTGCTGTGCGCACTCCCGGCCGACCGGCGCGCCCGAAAGCCGGAGCGTCCCGCAAGGCGCGGGTCATTGCCGGCTCGCCCGCCCAGGTCAGGGCGCTGCGCCGTCGTGTCGGACCCGTCGAAAACCACAACGACGGCCGCGGGACGACGGGAAAAAGGCCGCGCCACGGTGGTCGTGGCCACCGGCAACCCGTTGCGAGGGGTATCGCAAACATGGGTCAGTGATTACGCCTGGTCACTGAGGCAAGACTTCCCCGGAGTTGCCGGTTGATGGACGTGCGGCTGAATTGTCATCACTGGACTTCTCGGATATCTTTGTCGCTCGAATGTGGTTTGGTCAACGCGAAAGGGTCTGTCCCCATGGCACAGAAGGTTCAGGTGCTTCTCGTCGACGACCTCGACGGTGGCGAGGCGGACGAGACCGTAACGTTCGCGATCGACGGCACCGCCTACGAGATCGACCTGAGTGAAGCCAACGCGGCGAAGCTGCGCGATTCCCTTCGTCCGTTCGTGGAGAAGTCGCGCAAGGCGGGGAGTTCCACGCGCAAGCGCCGGCAGCGCGGTGCGTCCAGCCGTGAGCGCAGCGCCGAGATCCGTGCTTGGGCCAAGAACAATGGCATCAAGGTCAATGAGCGTGGCCGGATCCCCGCCCATGTGATCGAACAGTACGAGGCGGCGAACTGACCGGGTTCACCCGCCCGCGGCCCGTCTCCGTCATCGAGGCGGGCCGTCGGCCATCGATCCGGTCGCCTTTGGCCCGACCGGTTTCGCCCGGTCGTTTCCGTCTCCGCGCGGCCGGTGGCTTCGCACCTTTCTTCTGAACGTCCGGCGTCCGCCCGCGGACTCCTCCCGGGTTCGGTGTTCGCCGGGCGGCGCGCCCTCCCTCGCCGGACGTTCGCTCTGGCCGGACCACACGGATCCCGGGCCCTCGCCTCGGCGGCCGACCGGCCGCCGAGGCCCGTCCGCCGGCCTTCCGCGTCGCCGGTCCGCCGGCCTTCCGCGTCGCCGGTCCGCGATCGTTCGCCGTCGGCCGCCGTGATCTTCGTGGGACTCTCGTCGATCTCGTCCTGCGTCTCGTCCACAACTGCGTTCGCTCTGCGCGTAGCGAATTGACGATTGGCGGTTCGCGTTGCGGGGTAAAGGTGAGCCCGCGCCGTGCACGTCGCTCACATCCGGCACTCCCGGCCCGCACATGGCGCCACCTGCGGAAAGCCCCCGTTCGCTTGAGGCGTAGCGGGAACATGACGCACCGCTGCGGTAGTTGGATGAGACTGAACAGCGCTTAGCTGGGGAACGTCTCCTGGTGTGACTGCACCGGGTGGCCTCCTCGGGGCGGGCTAGCATGCGGAAGGACAGTTCCGGACGTTCCGGACTCTGCCCAACCGCTCTGTGAGGAGCGACGAGATGTTCGAGAGGTTCACCGACCGCGCGCGGCGCGTTGTCGTCCTGGCCCAGGAAGAGGCCAGGATGCTCAACCACAACTACATCGGCACCGAGCACATCCTCCTGGGTCTGATCCACGAGGGTGAGGGTGTCGCTGCCAAGGCTCTGGAGAGCCTGGGGATCAGCCTCGAAGCGGTGCGCCAGCAGGTCGAGGAGATCATCGGCCAGGGACAGCAGGCGCCGTCGGGCCACATCCCGTTCACTCCGCGTGCCAAGAAGGTGCTCGAGCTGTCACTGCGCGAGGCGCTGCAGCTCGGCCACAACTACATCGGCACCGAGCACATCCTGCTGGGGTTGATCCGTGAGGGTGAGGGCGTCGCGGCCCAGGTTCTGGTGAAGCTCGGCGCCGACCTGAACCGTGTCCGCCAGCAGGTCATCCAGTTGCTGCACGGTTACCCCAATAAGGAGCCCGCCGCCTCGGGCGGCCCCTCGGAGTCGGCTCCGTCCACGTCCCTCGTGCTCGACCAGTTCGGCCGCAACCTCACCCAGGCCGCGCGTGAGGGCAAGCTCGACCCCGTCATCGGGCGGGACAAGGAGATCGAGCGGGTCATGCAGGTGCTGTCCCGCCGTACCAAGAACAACCCCGTCCTCGTGGGCGAGCCCGGCGTCGGCAAGACCGCGGTCGTCGAGGGCCTCGCGCAGAAGATCGTCAAGGGCGAGGTGCCCGAGACGCTCAAGGACAAGCAGCTGTACACCCTCGACTTGGGCGCGCTGGTCGCCGGCTCCCGGTACCGCGGCGACTTCGAGGAACGCCTCAAGAAGGTGCTGAAGGAGATCCGCACCCGCGGCGACATCATCCTGTTCATCGACGAGCTGCACACGCTCGTCGGTGCGGGCGCCGCCGAGGGCGCGATCGACGCCGCCAGCATCCTCAAGCCGATGCTGGCGCGCGGTGAGCTGCAGACCATCGGTGCGACCACGCTGGACGAGTACCGCAAGCACCTGGAGAAGGACGCCGCGCTGGAGCGGCGCTTCCAGCCGATCCAGGTCGCCGAGCCGTCGCTGTCGCACACGATCGAGATCCTGAAGGGCCTGCGGGACCGCTACGAGGCGCACCACCGCGTCTCGATCACCGACAGCGCGCTGGTGGCCGCCGCGCAGCTCGCCGACCGCTACATCAGCGACCGGTTCCTGCCCGACAAGGCGATCGACCTGATCGACGAGGCCGGTTCGCGGATGCGCATCCGCCGGATGACCGCTCCGCCGGACCTGCGCGAGTACGACGAGAAGATCGCCGAGGTCCGGCGCGAGAAGGAGTCGGCGATCGACGCGCAGGACTTCGAGAAGGCCGCCGCGCTGCGCGACACCGAAAAGCAGCTTCTCGCCCAGAAGGCGCAGCGCGAGAAGGAGTGGAAGGCCGGCGACATGGACGTCGTCGCCGAGGTCACCGACGAGCTGATCGCCGAGGTCCTCGCCACCGCGACCGGCATCCCGGTTTTCAAGCTGACCGAGGAGGAGAGCACGCGCCTCCTGAACATGGAGGAGGAGCTCCACAAGCGGGTCATCGGCCAGGAGGACGCCATCAAGGCGCTCTCGCAGTCGATCCGGCGCACCCGCGCCGGGCTGAAGGACCCCAAGCGTCCCGGCGGTTCGTTCATCTTCGCCGGCCCGTCCGGTGTCGGTAAGACCGAGCTGTCCAAGACGCTGGCGGAGTTCCTGTTCGGCGACGAGGACGCGCTGATCCAGCTCGACATGTCCGAGTTCATGGAGAAGCACACCGTCTCGCGGCTGTTCGGCTCCCCGCCCGGCTACGTCGGGTACGAGGAGGGCGGCCAGCTGACGGAGAAGGTGCGCCGCAAGCCGTTCTCGGTCGTGCTCTTCGACGAGATCGAGAAGGCCCACCAGGACATCTTCAACTCGCTGCTGCAGATCCTGGAGGACGGCCGCCTCACCGACGCCCAGGGCCGTGTCGTGGACTTCAAGAACACCGTCATCATCATGACGACGAACCTGGGGTCCAAGGACATCTCCAAGGGCGTGTCGATGGGCTTCGCCCGTCAGAACGACGAGCAGGGCTCGTACGAGCGGATGAAGGCGAAGGTGTCGGAGGAGCTCAAGCAGCACTTCCGGCCCGAGTTCCTCAACCGCGTCGACGACACGGTGGTCTTCCACCAGCTCACCCCGAAGGAGATCATCCAGATCGTCGACCTGATGATCGCCAAGGTGGACGAGCGGCTGAAGGACCGCGACATGGGCATCGAGCTGCGGCAGGACGCCAAGGACCTGCTGGCGCTGCGGGGCTACGACCCCGTCCTCGGCGCCCGGCCGCTGCGCCGCACGATCCAGCGGGAGATCGAGGACCAGCTGTCCGAGAAGATCCTGTACAACGAGCTCAAGCCCGGTCAGATCGTGATCGTGGGCACGGAGGGCTTCGACCCCGAGAACAAGGAGGCCACGAAGGACACGGCCAAGTTCACGTTCAAGGGCGTCCCGAAGCCGGACGGCGTCCCCGACAGCCCGCCGCCGATCGAGGGCGCGGTCAACTTCAACAAGGACTGACGTCCCGGCAGGGACCGGCGTCCGCCGGAAGGGCCCGCACCGGATCACCCGGTGCGGGCCCTTCCGCGTGTTCGAAGACCCCGGCGCCTCCAAGCCGTCTCCGCCCCGCGTCCGGGGCCTGTCCGGTCGGTCACTCCGCGTCTTCCTCCGTGTTCGCCAGGTGGCTATTCACTCGGTGTATGTACTGAGTGTATAGTCACTGGCATGTCGACTCCGGCGATCCTGCTGGCCCTGCTCGCCGAGCGGGCCAAGCACGGGTACGAGCTGAAACGCGAGCACGACGAACGGCTGCCCGGCGCCAAGCCGCTGCCGTACGGGCAGGTCTACTCCACACTGCAGCGCCTGGAACGCGACGGGTTCGTGACCGTCGCCGGGGTCGTGCAGGAAGGCGGCCCCGAGCGCACGCTGTACGAGCTGACCCCCAAGGGCGAGGAGCGCGTGCGGCAGTGGCTCGCCGAGACCGAACCGCCCCTTCCCCACGTCGGCGGCGCCCTGTTCGCCCGCGTCATCATGGCGCTCGTGACCGGCGGTGACGCGCACGCCGCGCTCGACCGGCAGCGCGCCGCCCACCTGGAGCGCATGCGGGAGCTGACCCGCGAGAAGTCCGAGCCCGACGCGTCCGCGGCCGCGGTCCTGGCGGCGGACTACGCCCTCCTTCACCTGGATGCCGACCTGCGCTGGATGGAACTGGCCATGCGCCGCCTGGCCGACCTGACCAAGGAGATCAACCGATGAGTCCACTGCTGCAAGCGCGTGACGTGAGCATGTCGTTCGGCCGCACGCGGGCACTGCGCGGCGCGTCCCTCTCGATCGACGCCGGGGAGGTCGTGGCGATCTCCGGTCCGAGCGGGTCGGGCAAGAGCACGCTGCTGCACTGCCTGGCCGGAATCCTCGTCCCCGACGCCGGCGAGATCCGCTACGGCGAGACGCGCCTCGACGAGCTCGACGAGGACACCCGCACCCGCCTGCGGCGCGAGGCGTTCGGCATCGTCTTCCAGTTCGGGGGACTCGTGCCGGAGCTGACCGCCGTGGAGAACGTCGCCGTCGCGCTCATGTTCGGCGGGCTCGACCGCGCGGACGCGTCCACCGCCGCGCTCGACTGGCTGCGCCGCCTCGGTGTGGACGACTGCGCGCCGCTGCGTCCCGGCGAGCTGTCCGGCGGGCAGGCGCAGCGCGTCGCCCTGGCGCGGGCGCTGGCCCACGACCCCAAGGTCGTCTTCGCCGACGAGCCGACCGGCGCGCTCGACAGCGTCGCCGGGGAGGAGGTGCTCGGCCTGCTGCTCTCCACCGCCAGGGAGCGCGGCACCACCGTCGTGCTGGTCACGCACGACAACCGGATCGCCGCCTTCGCCGACCGCGAGATCATGGTCCGTGACGGTGTCGCGACCGAGACCTCGGTGGTGACGCGATGACCGGCGGCCGGACCAGGACGCTGTTCGCCGTCGGGGCGATGCTGGCGCGCGGCACCTCCCGCGCCGAGCGCCGCCTGCGGCTGCTGCTGACCGCCGGTGCCGCGCTCGCCACGGTCTTCCTGCTCGGCGCGGTGAACCTGCTGCTGATCGAGGGCACGACCCGCTCCCGCTGGGCGGGGCTCGTGACCGAGGAGGGGCTGCGTCCCGGCACCGCCTTCGCGCTGACGCTGCTCGTCGTGCCGGTGCTCGCGCTGCTGCACCAGGTCGGCCGGATCGCGCAGGCCACGCGGGAGCGGAGGCTCGCCGCGCTGCGGCTGGCCGGGGCCACGCCCCGGGACGTCCGGCTGCTCGGAGTGGTCGAGGCCGTCCGCGTCGGGACGGCCGGCGCGGTCGTCGGGATCCTCGTCTACGTTGCCGGGCAGCAGGCGCTGATGGCGGTCCTCGGAGTGCGCGACACGTCCCGGTACACGGTCCCGGCCTGGCCCCTCCCGGGCGTGGTCGTCCTCGTGGTGGCCGCCACGGCGGTGGTCGGCCTGCGGGTGTCCCGGCACGTGGTGGTGTCGCCGCTGAGCGTCGCCCGGCGCGCCTCCCGCCGCGTCCCGTCCCGCTGGACGCTGCTCCCGCTCGCGCTCGGCCTGCCGCTCCTCGCCGTCGCCCGGTTCACCGGGGAGGCGACCGGCATGCCGCTGTTCGTCCTCGGTGCCGCCCTCATGATGACCGGCATCGCGGCAGGCGCCAGCCGAGTGATCTTCGAGGCCGCCCGCCTGGCCGGTCGCCGGGCCCGCACCCCGGAGACGCTGCTGGCGGCGCGGGCGCTGGAGGCCGACCCCCGCGCCGGAGGCAGGACGATGGCGGTCGTCGCCCTGGTCGTCGCCTTCGCCACGGCCACCGGCGCCGTCACGTGGGACGTGGTGCGGCGGGACGGGCTGGTCGGCGACCCCTCGGAACGCTTCTACATCGTCAGCATGGGCCTGACCTACGCGGCGCTGCTGTTCGCGCTCTCCGTGGCGGTCTCCGCGCTGGTGGTCCACCGGGCCGAGGCGCTGCTGGAGGGCGGCCGGTCCATGGCGGCGCTCGCCGCCGTCGGAGCCCCGGTGGCGTCGCTGCGCCGGTCGGCGCTGCGCCAGACGCTCATCGCGGCGGCCCCGGTCTGCACGCTGGCCGCGCTCGCCGTGCTGGTCGCGCTGGTGCCGTTCCTGTTCCTGTCCGTCCAGGATCTGCCGATGCTCGCCTGGATGGCGGGGCACGCCGCGGTCGTGGTGCTGGTCGCGGTGTCGGCCGCCGCCGCGGTGACCGTCCTGTCGGGGCGTCTGCTCACGAGGGCCGCCGCCCCGACCCGCCTCCGGACCGAGTGAACGGCACCGCGGCCGTCAACCGGGAAGGGCGAAACGGCCGTCGTCGAGGGGGTCGACCAGCCCGTCGGCGATAAGGGCGTCCAGGGCGCGTTCGCGTTGGACGGCGTCCGCCCAGACGACGTCGATGGCCGCCTTCTCGACCGGGCCGTCGGACTCGCGGAGCACGGCGAGGATGCGTCCGCGGCACTGGCGGTCGGTGCCGGCGTACGTCTGGCCGCGGCGCGGCGGGCCGTCGTAGGCGGGACGGCCCGCCAGTCGCCACGCGCACCGGCCCGCCACCGGGCAGACGGCGCAGCGGGGCGTGCGGGCGGTGCACACGAGCGCGCCGAGCTCCATGACGGCGACGCTCCAGCGGGCGGCGGCCGGGGGGTCGAGGGGAAGGAGGTCCTCCGCCAGCTTCACCTCGGCCTTGGTCTGCGACTTCGGCGGGTACTCCTCGCCCGAGACGAGCCGGGCCAGCACGCGCCGGACGTTGGTGTCGAGGACGGCGTGCCGCTGCTTGAACGCGAAGCTGGCGACGGCCGCCGCCGTGTAGGAGCCGATCCCGGGCAGCGCGAGGAGGTCGGCGTGCGAGGAGGGGACCTCGCCGCCGTGCCGTTCGGTGATCGCGCGGGCGGTCTCGTGGAGCCGCAGCGCCCGGCGCGGATACCCGAGCCGCCCCCACGCGCGGACCGCCTCACCGGACGGTTCCTTCGCCAGCGCCGCCGGCGTCGGCCAGCGGGACAGCCACTCCTCCCAGACGGGCAGGACGCGCGACACCGGCGTCTGCTGGAGCATGATCTCGCTGACCAGGACGCCCCACGGCGTCGCGTCCGGCGCCCGCCACGGCAGGTCCCGCGCGTTCGCGTCGTACCAGTCGAGGATCGGGAGGGTGTAGGCGGAGTTCGGTTCCATGGCGCGCCGCCATTCTGACACGCGGCGGGTCGTCCCCTCTTTCCGGTCCGCCGAATGCATACTCGGCGTATGTCATTAGGCACGGACAGTCATCAGGATCGTTACTGGCGGCGTCGTGCGCTCGTGCTGGCCGCCGTCCTCGGCGGCGTCGGTCTGCTCGCCTGGGCCTGCACCGGGGATTCGGACGGTCCGGTGCGCGACGCGGGCGCGGTGGAGAGCACGAGCCCGCCGCCCCCGCCCACGGCCATGCCGACGGTGACCGTCACCGTGACCGCCACGCCCTCCCCGCGCCCGGCGCGGGACGGCGGCCCCTGCGACGAGGAGGACCTCGTCTTCACCATGTCGTCGGACGCGAGCCGCTTCGCCGGCTCGGAGCGACCCTCCTTCCGCGTCACGGTCGTCAACACGGGGAGAGGGTCCTGCAGGTTCGACACGGCGTCGCTGGACGTCCGCATCATGTCCGGCTCGGACCGCATCTGGTCCTCGGCCGAGTGCCGTCGCGACGACCCGTCCACGAAGACCCTCAGACGGGGGGTCCCTCACGTCGAGACCGTCACGTGGGACCGCAGGCGCGGCTGCTCCGGCGGTTCACCCGCCCGCCCCGGCACCTACGTCGCCGCGCTCAAGGGCACGTCGGCGAAAAAGCACATCTTCCACCTGCGCTGACGCCCCGCCGCCGACGCAGCCCTCAGACATAGCGCTCCAGGATCGAGGACTCGGCCAGCCGGGACAGGCCCTCGCGGACGTTGCGGGCGCGGGACTCGCCGACGCCGCCGACGGCCTGCAGGTCGTCGATGCTCGCGGCCAGCAGCTTCTGCAGGCCGCCGAAGTGCTCGACGAGCCGTTCGACGACCATGCTGGGCAGGCGCGGGACCTTGGCGAGAAGGCGGAAGCCCTTGGGGCTGACGGGCAGGTCGAGGGCGTCCGGACCCGAGAAGCCCATCACCTCGGCGACGGTGGACAGGTCGAGCAGGTCGTTGGCCGACAGCGTGTCGAGGTCCGCGAGGACGGCGGCGACGCCCCGGGCGCGGGTGGCGTCGGACGGGTAGTCGCGGACGATCAGCTCCCGGTCGACGTCGACGCCGGAGACCAGCTCGTCGAGCTGGAGGGACAGCAGCCGGCCGTCGGTGCCGAGCTCGACGACGTAGCCCTCGATCTCGTCGGCGATCCGGCGGACCATTTCCAGGCGCTGGACGACGGCGCTGACGTCCCGGACGGTGACGAGGTCCTCGATCTCCAGCGCGGACAGGGTGCCGGACACCTCGTCCAGCCGCAGCTTGTAGCGTTCGAGCGTTGCGAGGGCTTGGTTGGCCTTGGAGAGGATCGCCGCCGAATCCTCGAGGACGTAGCGGGCGCCGTCGAGGTACAGCGCGATGATGTGCATCGACTGGCTGACCGAGATGACCGGGTAGGAGGTCTGGCGGGCGACGCGTTCCGCGGTGCGGTGGCGCGTGCCCGACTCCTCGGTGGGGATGGTCGAGTCCGGCACGAGGTGGACGGCGGCGCGGACGATGCGGCTGTGGGTGCCGTCGAGGACGATGGCGCCGTCCATCTTGGCGAGCTCGCGCAGCCGGGTGGCGGAGAACTCGACATCGAGTTCGAAGCCGCCGGAGCAGATCGACTCGACCGTCTCGTCGTAGCCGAGCACGATCAGGCCGCCGGTGTGGCCCCGAAGGATCCGCTCCAGTCCGTCGCGAATCTGGGTGCCCGGGGCCACCGCGGCCAGCGTGGCGCGGCGTCGTTCGTCATGACTTTTGTCGTGTGATGGCACCTGACCCCCGGAGGTCGCTGAACGGCGTCAGTTTACCGAGGAGGCCCGTGACCGGATTCCTCCCCAGGTCGCATGCACGCGTCGACTGACTAATACTCTTGCGTGACCCACGTTAAGGGGCGGTGAAGGCGACCTGTAGCGCCTGCTGCAGACTGTCGACCTCCATCACCTTCATGTCCTCGTAGCTGGTGAGTTGCGGATCGGAGCGTCGCAGCGGGGATCCGTCGGCGAGTTCGAGCGAGCCTCGGGGGACGACGGCGTACCGGAAGCCGAGCCGGTTGGCCTCGGCGAGCCGCCGCTGCACACCGGGAACGACCCGGACCTCCCCGGCGAGCCCGACCTCGCCGAGGGCGACCAGGCTGGTGGACAGGGCCTGCTCGACCGAGGCGCCCGCGACCGCGAGCGCGAGGGCGAGGTCGACGGACGTCTCGGTGAGCCGCACCCCGCCGACGGTCGAGGTGTACACGTCCTGCTCGTGCATGGAGATCTTGCAGCGCTGGGCGAGGACGGCGAGGACCATGGCGACGCGGGAGGCGTCGAGCCCCGACGACGCGCGCCGCGGCGAAGGAAGGTGCGACTTCGCGACGAGTGCCTGCACCTCGGCGACCAGGGGACGGCGTCCCTCCAGCGTGACCGTGACGCAGGTGCCGGGGACGGCCTCCTCGCGGCGGGTGAGGAACAGCCCGCTCGGGTCGGGCAGCCCGACGATGCCGACCTCCGACAGGTCGAAGCAGCCGAGCTCGTCGGTCGGCCCGTACCGGTTCTTCACGGCGCGGATCATGCGGAGCCTGGAGTGCCGGTCGCCCTCGAAGTACAGGACGACGTCGACGAGGTGTTCCAGGAGCCGCGGCCCGGCGATCGCGCCCTCCTTGGTGACGTGCCCGACGAGCACGACGGTGATGCCGCGTTCCTTGGCGACGCGGATGAGGTTGGCGGCGACCTCGCGGATCTGGGTGACGCCGCCGGGCGCCCCTTCCACCTCGGACGTCCCGATCGTCTGGATGGAGTCGACGACGAGGAGGCCCGGTTCGACGGCGTCGACGTGCCCGAGCACGGCGGACAGCTCGGACTCCGCCGCCAGGTAGAGGCCGTCGGTGATCGCGCCGACGCGGTCGGCGCGCAGCCGCACCTGCTCGGCGGACTCCTCGCCCGTCACGTACAGGACGCGCCCGCTCCCGGACTTTCCGCCGCCGGCCTCGCCGTCGGCGGACGACGCGCCCGTGCCGGCGGAGGCCATGGCGGCGACCTCCAGCAGCAGCGTCGACTTGCCGATGCCGGGCTCACCGGCGAGGAGCAGCACGGCGCCGGGGACGATGCCGCCGCCGAGGACCCGGTCGAGCTCGTCGAGCCCGGTGGGCCTCGCCTGCGCGGACTGCACGTCGACCTGGCCGATGGGCCGCGCGGGCGCGGTGACGGGACCGGCCGCCACGACCCGCGCCGGGGCCGCGGACGCCGCCTCGGTGACCGACCCCCACGTCTGGCACTCGCCGCAGCGTCCGACCCACTTGGAGGTCTGCCAGCCGCACTCGGTGCACCGGTAGGCCGCCTTCGCCGTCTTCGCCTTCGCCATGGACGCAGAGCGTAGAGGGGACGGGGGACATCACGGTGGAGGGGGACCCGCGCCGGGGCGTGCGCCGGGGAACCGGCGGGGCCGGCTCAGGCGCCCCGGGAGGTGGCGTCGGGAACGGTGTCGCGGCTGTGCGCCCTTTCGATCAGGTCCTCGAGGAGCTCGGTGACGGCGCCGGGACGTTCCATCATCGCCATGTGCCCGGCGGACGGGACGACCTCCAGCCGCGCCGCGGGAACGCGGCCCGCGATCCGCAGGCTGTGCTCGACGGGCGTGAGCCGGTCGTTCTCGGCGCCGACGACGAGGGTGTCGATGCCGGACAGCGACGCGCAGTCGCTGACCACCTCGGTCGTGATCATGGAGCGGAGGAAGCCGGCGAAGGCGTCCATCCGGGTCTCGGACATCATCTGCTCGGCGAACGCGACGGCGGCGGGGCTGGCGTCGGGGCCGAACGCGATCAGGTCCTCGATGAGGACGGCGGGGGCGCGGCCGAGGTGGCGGATCTTCTCGACGACGCCGGAACCGGCGCCGAGCGCGCCGAGCACGCGGGTCAGGACGCGGTGGCAGGTGCGGGCGACGGCGGCCGGCATGCCGAAGGTGACCTCGCTCAGCCCGGCCGGCGACGTGCACACCAGCGCGGCGGCGACGACCTCGCGTCCGGCGGGGCCGGGCCTCTCGTCCGCGTAGCGCATGACCGTCATCCCGCCCATGGAATGGCCGACGAGGACGACCGGCGTCCCCTCGGGCACCGTGGCCTCGATGACGGCGGCGAGGTCGGCGGCGAGGCGGGAGACCGCGTAGCCGTCGCGGGAGCCGCCGTCGGACCTGCCGTGGCCGCGGTGGTCCCAGAACACGAGCCGGGCGAGGCCGCGCAGGGCCCTGCGCTGGAAGTGCCAGGCGTCCTGGGTGAGGGTCCAGCCGTGGCAGAACACGACGGCGAGGTCGGTGCGGTCCTCGCCGTCGATCTCCGCGTACAGGCGGGTGCCGTCGTCGGCGCGGACGGACACGGGACGGCCGCGCAGCGAACCGAACGGCTCACCCGCGTGCGGATCGGGACGCAGCTGCAGGCGGCGGATGGCGCGGCGCTGGGCGACGAGCCCGGCACCGGTGCCCGCCGCGCCGAGCACCGTGGCGGTGAGCAGGCCGCGGAGGACGGCCCGGCCACGGGCCGGCGTCTCGTCGAAGGCAAGGCCCGTCCTGGCGGCACGGCCCATCTTCCGTTCCTCCGTTTCCGGCAATGACCGACCACTCAGCGGCTTTCAGAGGCAACGCCACCACAAATTGACGGCATAGTCCACCTCAAGGGGATCTTCTTTGGCGTCTTGTTCGCGCAGGCACGCCTCGGCCAGGTCGGGCGGGAATTCGATGCCCAGAACGGCCTTGAGATCATCGCGGTTCTGGAACGACCACCGGATCGTCAGCGGCTCCCTGGAGAAACCGTGGCGTGTCCAGAAACGCTCCACGGCCTGCGGGTCGTACTTCGGGAGGCTCCGGCGGAACCAGCGGCCGAACGTGGACCGTGTGGCGTCGTTGTCGATGATGAAGATCGCCCCGCCGCGCCGGACGACCCGGGTGAGCTCGGCGAGGCCGGGTTCGCAGCCCGGCCCGAAGAAGTAGGCCCAGCGGGCGTGCGCGACGTCGACCGACGCGTCCGGGAGGGGCAGGTCCTGTGCCGCGCCGACACGGACGGTGACGCCCGGCAGGTCACGGGCCCGCCGTGCGGCGGCCGCAGCGAGGCCCGCGTGCGGTTCCACGCCGATCACCCGGTGCGCCTCCTCGGCGAAGAACGGCAGGTGGTAGCCGGTTCCGCAGCCGACGTCGAGGACGTCCGCGCCCTTCCACGGGCGGATGGCCCGCATCGCCTCGGCCAGGACGCCGTCGGGGTCCACGGCACGGTTCTCCAGCTCGTAGATGTGCGGGGAGTTCCAGATGTTGGGGCTCGGCACGGCGCCCCGGGCTATCTCGGGCACGCAAGGAGAGCGTAGCCGCGGCCGCGGGCTGACGCCGCCGTCACACAGAGCCGTCACACAGAGCCGTCACACAGGGCCGTCACGCAGAGCGACCGGTATCACGAGGGGCGAGGGTTTCATCACCGCCTCGGCCGCATAGGCTTTGCTTTGCGTACATCCGCTTCTGCGACCGACACTCAGCGACCTTTCCTGGCGAGGAAGCCTTGACTTCGCAGCACAACGGCGTCTCTTCACCGGCCCTCCGCGTACCGGACGCGCCGATCACGCTTTCGACCGCGTCGGTGTACCCGGAGAAGGTACCGAGTGCGTTCGAGATCGCCGCGCTGCTGGGGTACGACGGCGTCGAGGTCATGGTCTCCACGGACGCCTCGTCGCAGGATCTGAACGTCCTGCGCCGCCTGTCGGACTACCACCAGATCCCCATCAAGTCGATCCACGCGCCCTGCCTGCTCCTCACCCAGCGGGTGTGGGGACGTGACCCCTGGGG
>DATCLF010000419.1:0-9267 GCA_036564055.1 Spirillospora sp. | reverse complement strand
GTAGCCGTCGGCGTGGACGCCCGGCCATTTCGGGAACGGCGGCGTCGTGGCGGGAAGGGGCGGCGGGGGCGGCTCGTGGACGACGGGCTCCAGGCGGCCGGGCGCCCGCATGATCCGCCACGCCGTGGCGCGGGCGACGGGACGGCCCCCGTGGGTCATCTCCGCCTCCAGCAGGGTGACCCGCTTGCCCGGGCGCACGATGCGGACGCCGATCTCCAGCACGTCCACGGGCACCGGGCTGAGAAGCTCCACCGTGACCCGCGCGACCCGGGTGCCGGAGACGGGTTCGTACCGTTCGAAGGCCCGCCCGAGCAACGCCGAGACCGGCCCGCCGTGCTGGAAGTCGGGCGACCACGGTCCGGCGGTGGCGGGGGTGCTCGCGAACCTGCCGTCGCCGAGCGGCTCGTAGAACGCCTCCGCGGGCGGCTTGTCGGACATGCGGCTTCCCTTCACCCGCGACCCACTGATGAGCGGCCCTCTATTTAGAACGGCATTCTAAGCCTCGGGTCAATCGCACAGCTTCTGCGCGGCGGTCTGGGGTTCGCCGGACGGCGACGCGCTCGGGGACGCGCTCGGAACCTTGATCCTCTTCACGCCGTCCCAGTCCGCGCCCACCATGATCTCCAGCCGGGAGCCGAGCGAGGGAACCTTCTTCGGCTTGGCGCCCGGGATCGCGGCGGCCAGGGTCTTGGCGGAGTCGGCGCCGTCCGGCCCGTACAGGATCTGCGTGCGCTGGAGCCCGGTTCGCGCCACTCCGGGGACGACGGTGACCTCGAAGCCCAGTTCCTTGAGCTGACCACCGGCCTTCGTCGCGAGGCCGGGCGTGCCGATCGCGTTCCTGACGCGGACAGAGATCTTCTCGGGCGGCACCGTCGGCCTGTCCGCGGGCGTCCGCGACGGCGACGCCGGGGCCGACCTGCTCGGCTCCACGAGCGGCCGGTCCCGGCGGATCTTGGTGAACAGCTCGCGCGCCCGGCCCTGGTCCCACCGGACGGTCGACTGCGGAGACGGCGAGTTCCACAGCGTGGCCTTATGGTCGGGGTCGGCGAGCGGCACCGTCGTGAACGTCACCTTGTCGGTCGACAGCCCCTTGAGCTGGTCGGCGAGCTCGGGCAGGTCGTCGGCGAGCTCGGGGTCCACGCGCAGCGACTTCAGCGCCGCGTTGAGGAACCTCGTCGACTTGGCGGGATCGCCGAGCGTCCTGGTCGACAGCGCCTGCTTCAGCATGGACGCCATGAACTGCTGCTGCCGGTCGATGCGCCCGAGGTCGCTGCCGCCGGTCAGCGTGTAGCGGGCACGGGCGAACGCCAGCGCCTTCATGCCGTCCAGGTGGGACTTGCCGGCCGGGAGCTTGAGCCCGCTCTTGACGTCGTCGATGGGCTGCTCGGTGCACACGTCCACGCCGCCCAGCGCGTCCACCATCTTCACGAACCCGTAGAAGTTGACCTCGACGTAGTGGTCGATCGACAGGCCGGTGGCGAGCTTGACCGTGCTGACCGTGAGGTCGGGCCCGCCGAACTGGTACGCCCAGGTCAGCTTCCCCTGGCGGGCCGGGACCCGGGTCCCCTTCGCGCCCTCCGAACCGTTCGACTTGTGCGCGGGGATCGTGACGAGCGAGTCGCGGGGCAGGTTCACCACCGACACCCGGTCACGGTCGCGCGACACGTGGACGAGCATCATCGTGTCCGACCGCTCGCCCTCGTGGTGCCCGAGCCTCGCCGCCTTCTGCTGCTCCCTGGTCAGCCCGTCGCGGCGGTCGACCCCCGCCACCAGGATCGTCAGCGGGCCCTCGGGCCCGTCCCGGCCGAGGCCGCCGACCGACACCTTGTCGATCACGCCGGTCACGTAGTTCTGGAACGCCCACGCGCCCCCGGAGGTGAGCAGCACGAACGCCGACATCGTCCCGGTCACCATGAGGAAGCGCTTCTGCCGCCGGGCGCTCACCGCCGCACGCGGGCTCAGCCTGCGGCCCGGCCGGCGGGGCCCGCGCGGGCTCTCCACCGTGACCCGCGGGGCGGGCATCCCGTCGATGGTGACGCCCTCGATCTCGTCGCCGCCGTCGTCGCCCGGCGCCTGGGCGCCCGGCCGCGGCCGGAAGTAGCGCTCCAGCGGGTCGGCCTCCGGCGATCCGGCGTCACCGCGAGCGGGGTCGCCGCGACCTGCGTCGTGCCCGTCTGCCATGCCGGAGCCGCCTCCCGAGGACGTCGATCTGACGCGAGTGCACACCACTCTAAAGTGGGGGACACCCGTCCGTTCGCTACCTGCGCGTCGTGTCCTTGGAGTAACGTGGCGCCGTCTCGGCCAGTCCCCGCGGCCCGCGTCCGAAGCGGGCGGCGTGTCCTGCGTCAGACGAGCGAGCAAGAGAGGAATGGGCGTCTCGCCCGGCGCGGGCGCCCGTGAGCCCAGATGAATCCGTCTCCCCATGCCCAGCGCGCCATGAACCAGGAAACCCAGCACGCCGTGAAGCCCCGCTCCGACTCCGGTGAACGAACCTGGCCCGCTGTCTCGGTGGTGATGCCGGTCCTCAACGAGGAACGCCATCTGGCCGAAGCCGTCCACCGCATCCTGAACCAGGACTATCCGGGTGAACTCGAACTGGTGCTCGCCGTCGGACCGTCCCGCGACCGCACCGAGGAGATCGCCCGCAGGCTCGCCGCCGAGGACCCGCGCATCCTCGTCGTCGAGAACCCGACCGGGCGCACCCCCCAGGGGCTCAACATCGCGATCAAGGCGTCCCAGTACTCGATCGTCGTCCGGGTGGACGGCCACTCGCTGCTGCCCTCCGACTACGTCCGCGCCGCCGTGGAGACGATGGAGGAGACCGGCGCCGACAACGTCGGCGGGATCATGGCGGCCGAGGGCGTCACGTCGTTCGAGAAGGCCGTGGCGCGGGCGATGACCTCCAAGCTCGGCGTCGGCAACGCCCGCTTCCACACCGGCGGCGAGCCGGGCGAGGTCGAGACCGTCTACCTCGGGACGTTCCGCCGCAGCGCGCTCGAACGCGTCGGAGGCTACGACGAGACGTTCGTGCGCGCCCAGGACTGGGAGATGAACCACCGCATCCGGGCGACCGGCGGCCGGATCTACTTCACCCCCCGGATGCGGGTCACCTACCGCCCGCGTCCCAACCTGCGGGCGCTCGCCAAGCAGTACTTCCACACCGGCCGCTGGCGGCGCGTCGTCGGACGCGAGCACCAGGGCACCCTCAACATGCGCTACCTCGCGCCCCCCATCGCCGTCGTCGCGATCACGGTGGGCACGGTCGCCGGTGCTCTCGGGTTCTGGCCGGGCTGGTTCGTGCCCGGCGGGTACGCCGCCACGCTCGTCGTGGGCTCGGTGATCGAGGGGCGGGGCCTGCCCCTGTCCGCCTGGGTCCGGCTTCCGCTGGTCTATGCCACGATGCACCTGACCTGGGGCGTCGGATTCCTCACGAGTCCGCGCGGGCTGGGTCAGCCCACACCGGACAAACCCGGCGAACCCGTTCGTTAGCCGCCGGGGACGGTCTCCGGCCCCCGCGACGGTCTCCGTGACAACCTCCGAGGGTCCCCGGGCATCTCATCCTGTGTCAGGGTTGGGGGCGGGGTGAGGGCAGCGAAACCCCGCCGCCCGACCCTCCTTGGAGGTGCCCATGTCCAACGGAGCACGCCACGGTCTCGGCGCGCTGGTCGGCCTGGTCGCGACACCGGTCGTCGCCGCCTGCCTCATGGCCGGCACGGGCCGGCTCGGCCGATCGGCCCGGTTGTTCATGATCGACGACGGCCGGTGGCCGGCGGCCGCCGTCCTGCTCCTCGCGGCCGTCGTCCTCGGCCTGGTGGTGGGCTCACGGGTGTCGCCGCTCGCCTCGCTCATCCCCGGCGTCGTCTACACGTTCGTCGGACTGCTCTGGCTCGCGGCGCCGCGATGGGCCGTCCAGAACACGACCGGCAGGCTTCCCGCCCGGCTGGGGCTCGGTTACGAGGCGCTCGCGGCCTACGGCGTCTTCCTGGTGCTCGGGGTGGCGCTGGTGGCGGCGTCCCTGCCGTCGTCGCGCTGGAGGGCGGCCGTCCCCGCGGGCGCCCCGCGCTTCGGCGGCCCGCCGCCCGCGCCGGTGGGGCGTCCGCCCGTGCACGGTGCCCCGGCACCCGTGGGAGCGCCTCAACCGCCGCCCCAGCCGCCCTACGTGCCGCCCGCCGCCGGACAGGACCCGCCGCCGTGGCCGGGCGGCGCTCCGCACGACCGGCCGCCGGCCCAGTCCTCCAAGCCCGAGGCGTCCTTCGACGAGGCCAAGCCGTCCGGGCGGGACGATCACGATGCCGCCGGCGACGACCCGCCCGGCGACTGGACCCAGATGTACGGGGGCGGGAGCTCCCGCTAGCCCGGATCAGAGCAGCCGGAATCAGAGCGCGGCGAGGACGCCGGGGACGTCGTTCACCACCATCGCGTCGAACCCGGCCGCCGCGTAGGCCGGCGCGGTCTCCGCAGTGGGGCACCAGACGATCGTTTCGAGGCCCGCCTTGTGCGCGACGTCCACGCAGTGGTCCAGGGGGCGCAGCCGCGTGTCGGGGTGTTCGAGACCGCACGAGCCGGTGTGCAGGGCGACCGCGTCGAGCCCGAGGTGCGCGGCGGCCGGTACCGCGTGCCACAGCGGGAACCGCAGCCATGTCAGCAGGCCCAGCGGCACGCCCGGCAGCTCGTCCCGCAGGAACGCCAGCAGCGCCGGGTCGAACGAGGTGACGAGCAGCCTGCGCCGCGCGGCCTCGCGCTTCAGCAGCGGCACGAGCAGCGCCCCGGTGCGGCGGGACGGGGCGTCCACCGCGTCCTCCAGGACGGTCTTGACGTCCACGTCCACCGCGATCTCCGGCGGCAGCGCGTCGAAGATCTCCTCCAGGCGCGGCAGGCCGCCGGCCGACGCCGGCAGCTCCACCACGTAGTCGCCCGTGGGCGTCGTCGGGTCGTGCCGCAGCACGAGGTCGTCGTCGGCGGTGCGCATCACGTCGACCTCGACCCACGACGCGCCGGCGCCGATGGCCGCCAGCAGCGACTCGAGCGTGTTCTCGGCGACCGCCGCGTCCGAGCCCGGGGGCGTGAGGGCGCCCGAACCGAAGCCGCGGTGCCCGATGACCGTGGGCGTGCTGTCGAAGATCACTTCTGGTCCTCGCTGGCGAGATGTTCGGCGATGACTGCGTCGAGGGGCTGGGTGACCTTGAAGTTGCGCTCGCTGCCCTCGACCACGCGGATCAGGACGTCCGGAAGGTAACGGTGCACGATGCCGCAGTCGTCGGTGGCGTGCAGCGCCGGGTCGGCGAGGGCCAGCTCGTACGCCTTGCGGATCGTGCCGAGGCGGAAGCCCTGCGGGGTCTGGAACCGGGTCATGGTCTCGCGCGGCGGCATGGACACGACCACGCCGTCCTCGACGACCACCATCGTGTCGGACGCGGGCACCCCGACCGCGACGGCCTCGTCGCGCTCCAGAGCGTCCAGGACCCGGTCGATCACCCCGTGGTCGACGAACGGGCGGGCGGCGTCGTGGAACAGCACCCGGTCGTCGTCCGGGCGTCCGGCCAGCGCGCGCAGCGCGGCGGCCGTGGAGGCGGTCCGCGTGTCGCCGCCCTCGATCACCGCGGCGGTCTTGCGGAACGGCGCGGCGATCGCGGCGGCCTCGCGCAGGTGACCGGCCGCCATCACCACGACGACCTCCCCGATGCGCGGGTGGGTGTCGAACGCGTCGATCGCGTGCGCCAGGATCGGCCGCCCGCCGACGTGGAGGAGCTGCTTGGGCCGGTCCGCGCCCATGCGCGCGCCGACCCCGCCCGCGAGGACCACCGCAACCGTCTGCGCCATCTCACCCCGGTTTTCGCGACATCGGGTCATCGGACCACTACGCTGTGCTTCCATCCGTGACGTTCCGGCCGGAGGACCGATGGATCGGACGCTCCCTCGGCCCAGGCGCTCGCGCGCGACCGGCCGGTGACGCTCAACGTACCGGACGATCCCGCGATCATCCGCCGGGAACGGGAGGCGGCGAGGCCGTGGACGACGAGGACGTCACCGCCTTTCCCGCATCCCCGGACGGGACGGCCGGACCGGCTCGTACCGCCCATAACGCGCGGGATCGAGTATGGTTACCTCGCCGTGCTGGGGTTCGCGCGGGCGTTGTCGGCACCGCTCGTCCGGGTGCCGATCGCGGTCCTCGCGCTCCGCCACCACGACGTCGTGCACCGCACCCGCCAAGGGCGCCGGCCGCGGGAGCGGGTCCTGCCGGCCGGGCTCGGCCGACGGGGCCGGATCCCGGTCGCGGCCGTCGCGGGCCTTCCCGGTCTGCTCCCGTTCGCGTACGCCGCGCCGGCCGCCTACCTTGGCGTGTTGTCCGGCGCCGAGAGCGTCCTCGCACGGGCGCGCGGCGGTCACGGCAGCGGCGTGATGGTCGACCTGAAGGAATGAGGAAGCATGATCGGCATGGTGCTGGCGGCAGGGGCCGGCCGGAGGCTGCGGCCGTACACCGACACCCTCCCCAAAGCCCTCGTCCCCGTGGACGGGGACACCACCATCCTCGACATCGCCCTGGGCAACCTCGCCGAGGTCGGCCTGACCGACGTCGTCATCGTCGTCGGCTACTGCGCGGGCGCCGTCGAGGAACGCAAGGCCGCCTTCGAGAAGCGGTACGGCGTGAACATCACGCTGGTTCACAACGACAAGGCCGAGGAGTGGAACAACGCCTACTCCCTGTGGCTGGCTCGTGAACACTTCTCCAAGGGCGTCCTCATGGTCAACGGCGACACGGTGCATCCGGTGAGCGTCGAGAAGACGCTATTGGCGAACCGCGGACCGGACATCCTCCTGGCAGTGGACGATGTGAAAACTCTCGCCGACGAGGAGATGAAGGTCGTCCTCGACGACGAGGGCTACCTGAAGAGCATCACCAAGCTGATGGACCCCGCCGCCGCGAACGGCGAGTACATCGGCGCGACCCTGATCGAGCCCGCCGCCGCGGAGCCGCTGGCCGACGCCCTCAAGGCCGTGTGGGAGCGCAACCCCGACCTCTACTACGAGGACGGCTACCAGGAGCACGTGAACCGGGGCGGCCGCATCGGCGTCGCGCCCATCGGCGAGGTCGCGTGGGTGGAGGTCGACGACCACGACGACCTGGAGAAGGCCCGGCGCATCGCCAAGGGTTACTGACCACGCTCCCCGGGCTCCCCAGGGCCACCGACAGCGCGGACGACGAGGAGGCTCATGCCCCTGCTGACGCGGATGCTGAACGCGCCGCTCTCCATCGACGTGCGGCGCGGGGCGGTCGCCGCCCTCGGCGACCTGCTCGCCGACAGGAGGATCGCCACCGAGGGACGGGTGGCGATCGCCGTCGGCCCGGGCCAGGGCGAGAAGATCGCCGACCAGGTGCGGCCCTCCCTGTCGGCCTGCGAGGTGTTCCAGGTGGCGGGCGGAACCGTGGAGGCGGCCGTCGAGCTGGCGGGACGGCTGCGCGCCGGGTCCTACGAGGCCGTCGTCGGGATCGGCGGCGGACGCACGATCGACGCCACCAAGTACGCGGCGACACTGTCGGGCATCCCGATGGTGTCGGTCGCCACGAACCTGTCCCACGACGGGATCTGCTCCCCGGTCGCCTCCCTCACCCACGACAACGGCAAGGGCTCGTTCGGCGTCGTTATGCCGCTCGCGATGGTCGTGGACCTCGACTACGTGCACGCCGCGCCGGAACGCCTCGTCCGCGCCGGCATCGGCGACGTGCTGAGCAACTTCTCCGCCGTCGAGGACTGGCTGCTCGCCGCCGAGGAGTGCGGCGAGCGCGTCGACCGGATGGCGCTCACCGTCGCGCGCACCGCCGCGGAGGCGCTGCTGCACCAGCCCGGGTCGATCGAGTCGGACGGGTTCCTCACCGTCCTCGCCGAGAGCCTGGTGCTGTCGGGGATGGCGATGGCGTTCGCGGGCGACTCCCGTCCCGCCAGCGGCGGCGACCACGAGATCCTGCACGCCATCGACCAGCTCTACCCCGACACCGCCAACCACGGCGAGCTCGCGGGGCTCGGCACCGCGTTCTGCTACCACCTGCGCGCCACCCGCCTCGGAGGGGAGGCCGAGCAGCGCCTGCGGCAGATCCTCGCATGTCTCGGGCGGCACGGCCTGCCCCGCCTGCCCGGCGACGTCGGGCTGTCGGTCGAGCAGTTCGCCGAGGCCGTCCTGTACGCGCCGCGGACCCGCCCCGGCCGCTACACGATCCTCGAACATCTCGACCTCGACAAGGACGAGACGCTCAAGGCGGTGGAACAGTATGTCCAGGCCCATGGAGGCTGAACGCCGGGGGACTCCCCCGGAGACCGCCGGCGGCGGGCACCGGCCGAACCGCAGGAGCGCCACCGTCGCCGACGTCCGCCGGTACGGCCAGCCGCCCGGTCTGAAGGAGCGGCGCAACGAGGAGCACTGGGCCGGCCGCCTCTACATGCGGAGCCTTTCGCCGTACGTCGCGTGGCTCGCGCTGCGCATGGGGTTCAGCCCCAACCACCTCACCTACCTGATGATGGTGAGCGGCGTCCTCGCCGGCTTCGTGGTCTCGCTGCCCGTGTCCGGCACGGGCGCGCTGTGGACGGCGCTCGGCGGCGCCCTGCTCGTCCAGGTCTATCTCCTGCTCGACTGCGTGGACGGCGAGGTCGCCCGTTACCTGAGGCAGACGTCGGTGGCCGGGGTGTTCCTCGACCGGATCGGCCACTACCTGTCGGAGGTGGCCCTGCTCGCCGGCCTCGGCTTCGCCGCCCAGGGCGGCTGGGAGAACGGCGGCTGGGTCGAGCTCGGCCTCCTCGCCGCGCTCGGCGCCGCCCTGGTCAAGGCGGAGACCGACAACGTCGTCGTCGCCCGCGCCAAGTCGGGCCTGCCCGCCGACCCGCCCGGCGGGGAGCGCGCGCTGCGTCCCCGCTCCACCGGCATGGCCCTCGCCCGGCAGGCGGCGTCCATGCTGCGCTTCCACCGCATCATCGGCGCGGTCGAGCTGTCGCTGCTGATCCTCGCGGCGGCCGTGCTGGACGCCGTCCTCGGCACCGACACCCCGGCCGCGACGCGGGTCCTGACGGTCGCGGTCGCCGCCGTCGCGGTGCTGCAGACGCTGCTGCACCTGGTGAGCATCCTGGCTTCCCGGAGGCTGAAGTGACCTCTCTCGACGAGGACGCCGTGGACCCGGCGGCCGGCCCCGGGCGGCAGGTCTCGGGCGGCGGCGCGGGCGGGGGCGTCACCCTCAGCTTCGTCATCCTGACGATGGGGAACCGGCCGCGGGAGCTGGCC
>DATCLF010000418.1:0-3441 GCA_036564055.1 Spirillospora sp. | reverse complement strand
CATCGGCTCGTCGAAGCGATCCTGCGCATCGACGCGATGAGCGTGCGGCGGGAGCGCGCGGTCCACGTGGCGGCGCTCGAACGCGAACTCGGGCACCGGCTGCACTACGCCCAGCACGACAGGGAGAAGCTGGACACGTGGGCGCTGGTCGACGCGCTCCTCAACTATCCGGGGGCGGCGCACACTCTCGTCCGCATCCTGAAGACCTTCTACCCGAACAGCCTCTCGGTGCAGGCGCTCGAGGAACTGGTCGACGAACTGCTGCCCGAGCCGTGGCTCGACGCGGCCGCCCGGCGCGAGCTCCACGAGCTGATCACGTGGCTGGAGCGGGTCGATCCCGGGCTCACGCATCTTCGCAGGTTCCCGCTGCTCTACCAGCGGGCGGTCGGGCCCGCCTGGCCGGCGCTGGACCGTGAGATCCGCAGCATGCACGACGTGGTGGCCCTCCTGGAGGAGATGCCGGCGGGGCCGGACGGCACGCCGCCGCTGCTGGTCTTCGTCAGCGACCTGGCCGACGAGGCGGGCCACCCGACGGGTCCGGCCCTGCGCGACTGGGTGCACCGCCAGGTGGACGCGCAGGGCCTGGACAGGGCGCTGTTCGAGCGCCGCTCCGCCTCCATCGAGGCGCGCGCCGAGCCGGAACCCTCCGAGAACTACCTGATCATCGAGTGCGCGCCCGACGCGCTGGAGGAGGACCGCTACCTGGTGACCGCCTGGCTCCAGGTCGGCCGCGAACCCGGGAGCACGCTGCAGTGCGGCGATGAGGCGCTGCCGCTCAGCCGGATCCCCGAACTGCTGGAGTGGCTGCTCACCTCGGACAGTTCCGTCGTCGGCAGACGCAACCCGGACCTCACGATCGAGTTCATCCTGCCCCGCTCACTGCTGGACCATCCGTTCGAACAGGAGAAGATCAGCATCGCCGGGGTGGAGTACCGCATCGGCATCCGGTACCCGGTGGTCGTGCGCAGCCTCGACAGGATGCGCCTGGCGGCCGTCCACCCCGACTGGCGGCACAAGTGGGAGTGGCTGTCCGGCCACCCGGTCGACGCCCCCGTCTGCCTGGTCACCCGGCGCGGGGAGTACGGCAGGGAGGAGCTGCTCTCCCACCTGTCGGAGTCGTCCAAGGCCGTGCTCGCCCTGGCCTTCCCGCCGTGGGGCGGGGCGACCGACGAGACGGACGAGCACTGGGTCGGGCTGGTCGCCGGCGTCCCGGTCGTCGCCTGGTGCCGGGACGGGCGCGACCCCGCCCAGTTCGCCAGGGAGGTCAAGGGCCTGCTGTCCGACGACCTGATGAAGCTGCCGCGCAGGGCCCTGGAACTGCGGCGGCAGGCGCTGAAGGGGGAGGAGGCGGGAGAGGGGCACCTCGGCCTGCACCTGACCCTCCTGTTCGACGACGCCGACCGCATCCCCGAGCCGTACGTGCGGCTTCGACCCCCCGCATAGGACCGTACTTCGGAAGGCACCATGACGACACGACCTGAGACCGACGGTCTGGACGGCGACTGGCGCATCTACCGGGGCGACGGGCGGCCGCACGACCGGGTCGACGAACTGCCCGCGCCGCCTCCGTGGCGCCGTTTCAGCCCGGAGGCCGGGACCGACGGCCGCCGGGAGCGCAACCTGCAGCAGGCGATCTCCTACCGGCCGGACGAGTCGGTGATCGACCGGGTGAACGCCGCCATCCTGCTGCGGCGTCCGCTGCTGGTGACGGGCAAGCCCGGGTCCGGGAAGTCGACCCTCGCCCACAACGTCGCCTACGAGCTGAAGCTCGGCTCGGTCCTGTACTGGCCGATCACCAGCAACACCACGCTTCAGAACGGGCTGTACCACTACGACGCGATCGGCCGTCTCCACGAGACGAGCCTGCGCGGGGCGAGCGGCCGGGAGGACACCGCCGAGCCGCCCGACATCGGCCGCTACATCCGGCTCGGCCCGCTGGGCACGGCACTCCTGCCGAGCGACCGGCCGCGCGTGCTGCTCATCGACGAGCTGGACAAGAGCAACATCGACCTGCCGAACGACCTGCTCAACGTGTTCGAGGAGGGCAGGTTCACCATCCCCGAGCTGCAGCGGCTCCCCGAGGAGCAGGCGCGGGTCCACGTGATGACCGCGGACGGCGCGGAGCGGGTGCCGATCGACCGCGGCGAGGTGCGGTGCCGGACCTTCCCCATCGTGATCATCACCAGCAACGGGGAACGCGAGTTCCCGCCCGCGTTCCTGCGCCGGTGCGTCCGGCTGGCGATCGAGCCGCCCGGCCCGGAACGGCTCGCCGAGATCGTCGAGGCGCATCTCGGGGTGGACGCCCGCGCCGCCAGCGAGAAGATCATCCAGGAGTTCCTGCAGCGCAGGTCCGAGGGCGCGCTCGCCACCGACCAGCTTCTCAACGCCGTCTACCTCGCGACGTCCGGAAGCAGGCCGCCCGAGACGAAGTTCAAGGAGATCCTCGAAACCGTTCTCCGTCCGATCGAGCGGCCCGGCGCGGGATGAGCACGTAGGGCGCGGGATGAACGAGCAGTTCGTCGAGGTGATGCGGGCGCTCCGCCCTGAGCCCACGGCAGAGGAACTGGCGGACGCGCTGTGGCTCGCCGACTGGCTCCGGGCCCACGACAGCCCGGTCGGCGAGGCCGAGCCCGAGCCGGAGACGGCCGAGAGCGACGAGTCCTCCGGCCGGACGGCGTCCCCGCCGCGCCCGCCCGGGCCGCCGCCCGCGTCCGGACCGGAGCCCACGCCGCCGCGGACGGTGGAGGCGGGCCTGTACGTGGCCGAACAGGAGGTGCCCGCCGCCGCCTTCCCGGTCCGGATGCCCGCGATACCCGCGCTGCCGCATTCCCTCGGCCTGTCCCGCGCCCTGCGTTCGCTGCGCGCGACCGTCCCCTCGCTTACCCACAGCGACCTCGACGAGGCGGCGACCGCCGAGCGGATCGCCGAGACGGGCGTGTGCGAGCCCGTCATGGTGGCCGCCCAGGAACGCCGGTACGACCTCGCGCTGGTCGCGGACGTCGGCCCGTCGATGGTCGTCTGGCGGCAGACGGTCGAGGAGCTCCGGATGCTGTTGCAGCAGCTCGGGGCCTTCCGGGACGTGAGGACCTGGTACCTGGACTCCGGCGCCGCACACCTGAGCCTGCACACCGGTTCCGCGTTCGGGGCCGGCGCCGTCCGCGACCCCGACGAGCTCGTCGACCCGACGCACCGGCGCCTCATCCTCGTCGTCAGCGACTGCATCGGCCCGGCCTGGCAGGACGGGCGGGCCGCCGCGCTGCTCGACCGGTGGGGCCGCACCGGAACCGTCGCGATCGCGCAGCCGCTGCCGCAGCGGCTGTGGCGGCGGACCGCGGCGGCCATCGAACCCGTGCGTTTCGGCGCCTCCGGGCCGGCGGTCGTCAACGAGCGGCTCACCGTGACGCGGACGTACCCGCAGCTTCCCGACGACCGTCCCGAGGG
>DATCLF010000417.1:0-21077 GCA_036564055.1 Spirillospora sp. | reverse complement strand
GTCGTAGGGGGCGAAGTGGTCGGACAGACGGCGGTGCAGGTGGTCCGGCAGCGGGGACCCCGGACGGGCGTTGTGCCGCTCGAACGAGGCGGGCCGCCACCGCGGCAGGCCGAGGAAGTCCAGGACCGCGTCGTAGCAGGGGCCGGGGTCGGCGAAGAAGTCCTCCGCGTACAGGATGAGCACCCGTTCCCGTCCGAACAGCTGGAACAGCCGCTCGATCTGGTCGACGTACTGGCCGCGGTCCACGTACGAGTGGTGGCGGTGGCTGTGGCTGACGTAGGACGGGTCGGCCTTGATCTTTTCGACCTCGCCCGCGAGCCGTTCCGGTTCCAGGTCGAGCGCCCGCTCGAACGGCTCGGTCTCGAACCCGCGGGCCAGCTCGTGCTTGTGCGCCGAGTACGCGCGGATCACCGGGTCGCGCAGCAGCACGATGAGCTTCACGCCCGGCAGGTCGCGTGCGATCCGCTCCGGCGCGAGCGGGTGGTGCATGTAGTAGCCGGCGGACTCGAACGCGACCGGCAGCCGCACGCCCTCCTTCCCGCCGGTGAGACCGGACGCGGCGACGCGGCGTTCGGCCGGCGCGCGCATCGGGAAGTGGCCCCGGTACCAGGACAGGCCGCGCGTGTAGTTGACGTCGAAGTAGTGCACGCCCTTGTGGAAGTTCGGCTGGACGATCGCCGGGTGGGCCGCCAGCGCCCGGAACAGCGACGTGGTGCCGCCCCGCTGCGTCCCGACCATGAGGAAGTCCGGCAGCATGCGCGAGCGGGAGGTCAGCCGCCCGCCGGTGCGGGTGACCGCGCGGCCGGCCTCCTTCATCCACTGCGGAGCGTCACGACGTGAAATCACGGGTTCCTCCCGGTCTCGGTGTGCGGGGGGTGGGAGCACAGCAGGCCGAGAAGCCGCTCGGCGTCGGCGCGCAGCGGCCCGCCGATCGGTTCCTGGGCGGCCAGCAGATAACGGCGGCACAGCTCCAGCAGGTACAGGCGCACCGTCGCCTCCGCGACGGCGCCGCGCAGCCCGAACGGCTCCAGCACCGCGACCGCGGCGGACGGCCAGCTCGCGTACGGCGGGCCGGACGCGGCGCGCATCGCCTCCTGAAGCCGGTAGTGCAGCAGGTCGAAGCCGTTCGGGACGCCGCGGGCGAACCGCTCCCAGTCCCACAGGCGCAGCACGCCCCGGTGCCAGGCCATGTTCCAGGGGGTCCAGTCGCCGTGCCAGGCGCCGAAGTCGAAGGCGAGCTCGCCGTACGCCTTGCCGGTGGTCTCGACGACGTCGCCGAACCTGGCGCGCTGCCCCTCGTCGCGCACCCGGGCGGGGCTCGCGGTCATCGCGTCCCAGAAGACGCTGTCGCGCAGCACGGTCCGTTCGACGCCGCCGACCTCGAACAGCGTCCGCATCTCCTCCAGCGGCGCCCGGCCGCGCGGACGCCACCCGAGCGCGCCGGTCGGCAGCGGCTCCAGCACGAGCAGGTCGAGGCCGTGCCACGTCCCGTGGTGGAGGAGCCGGGGGACGTGCAGCCTGCCCCCGCGGCCGTGCTCGGGGAGCCGCTCGTTCAGGTACGCCAGGGCCCTGGCCTCGCCGGACAGCAGCTCACGGGCCGTGCCCGTGTCGCCCACCTTGACGAACGCGACCGGTTCCCCGCGCGGCGTCAAGACGTGCAGGATCGGCTTGCGGTTGGCGCGTGCGCTGCCGAGGCCGATGCTGACCACGACCGTGCGGCCGAGCAGTTCCGACAGGTGGTCCTCGACCGACGCGTCGCCGCCGGTCACCCGCAGGCGGTCCCTGAGCGTGCGCTCCGGCAGCCCGGTGCGCACGGCCGTCGCGGTGAGACCGCGCGACACCCGCTGCCTCGGGCCGAGGTCGTGGCTGTAGCGGCGCAGCGCCGCCGCCGCGGCCCGCGGCATCCCGGCGGGCACCAGCAGCCGCGGCCGCCGGGCGTCCGGCAGGAACACCAGTTCCCGGCGGGCTCCGTCCGACTCGCCGGGGCCGGCGGTCTCGACGCGCGCCCCGGGCCACAGGTCCCGGGCGGCCTCGATCCAGGCGCGGCGCGTTTCGTCCCCGCCCCCGCTCATAGCGGCGTCCCCGCGGCGGGACGGGGCGTGGGAACGCCGCGGGCGTCCCGGCTGGCCCGCCACATCAGCGCGACCGCGATCATCACCGTGTACAGCGGTACCTCCACCATGTCGTACGTGAGCATGAACAGCCCGCAGGCGATCAGGACCGCGCAGCCCGCGACCGAATAGGCGCCGCGTTCGCGCCAGTGCCGGAAGAAGCGCAGGGTGAAGAACGCGCAGAACGCGATCGTCCCGACGACGCCGTTCGCGAAGATCAGCAGCCACAGGTGCCCCTGCGTGCCGAGCGGCGGCGACTCGCACGCCTTGCACCCGACCTTCGCGCCGCCCGCCACCTGGCCGAGGTCGCCCTGCACCTTGCGGGTGGAGCCGAAGCCGACCAGCGGGGATCCGGTGAGGGCGCTGCGGGTCGTCTCCTCGGCGAGCATCGTGCGGCGGTTGTTGCTGTGCGGGTTCTCCATGCGGTCCTGGACGAGGCCGGGCAGCGGCGACAGCGCCACGATGATGGCGCCGACGGCCGCCATGCCCGCCGTCCAGGCGATCACCCTGGGCCCGCCGACCTGGAGGAGCTTGACGACCCAGAACAGCCCCATCATGCCGAGCGCCGCCCACAGGCCCCGGTTCAGCGAGTACACGACCGGCCACAGCGACGCGGCGAGGATGCCGAAGGCGGCCATGCGGCGCCACGTCCCGGCCCGCACGATCCACGTCAGCAGGAAGTACGGGAGGAAGAACGCGTAGGCGGCGCCCCAGGTGTTGGCGTAGGCGAACGGCGCCATCGGCCGGGGCTGCTCGAACCCGAGGATCGACTCCATGTCGGCGACCTTCGGGTGGACGATGTCGCGGACGAACGGGTTCTGCGCGAGCCCCTTCGGCAGCATCATCTCGACCGGCGAGGTGAGCTGGATCGAGGGGAAGAACGAGCCGATCAGGCCGCCGGCGGTCGTGACGACGAACATGATGCCGAGCAGCCGGCCGATCCGGCCGGACGGCAGCTCACGCTCGCTGAGGTTGCCGATGTAGAGCAGGACGACGGTGAACGAGACGTACCAGGCGAACCGCCAGCCGTAGACCAGCAGCCGGCTGAACCCGCCGCCCGGCTCGGCGAGGGGGGCGTCCGCCCACAGCACGAGGACGCCGAGCGCGACCCAGACGAGGAAGAACAGCCAGATGCCGAAGCCGCTGGGGGCGACGAGGGTGCCGCGCCTGCGCCACAGCGTCATCGCCATCGGCACCGTCATGACGAGCAGGACCACGTTGGCGAGGCCGAGGAGCCACCACAGCGGGAACCCGAGGAAGGCGACCTTGAGCGGCCAGTCCGGCTGCAGGCGCCAGGGCAGCAGCCGCGGAGCCGCGAGGGGCGTGGTCCCCGCGATCCCTCGCATCCCGGTCAATCACCGCTCCGTTTCGTGGACGAGCCGTCACCGGACGCGGACCGCGCTCCCGTCGCCGGGGCGGGGTCCGTGTCGTTCGAAGGACGCGCGCCGTTGGAGGACGTTCGGCCTTCCGCCCGGGAGGACAACGCGCGATGGCCACCTTCGGCCAGGCTCCGGGGTGCTCCGGGGCGGCCGGGTGGACGTCCTTCCGAGGTGCGCAGCGTACCTCGGGCGCCCCGGTGGAAGGGGTCGCTCGTCCGACATCGTCGGCATGACGCGCACGTTCCGGTCGGTTCGTTCCGACCCGGCCGGTTCGCTCGAACATCTCGACACCGCACGGAGGCTCGATGGGCAGACGCAGGTGGGGAGGCATCGCCGCGGGCGCCGTTCTCGCGCTGGCGACGCTGACGGGCCTCACCGTCACCGCCCCCGCGCAGGCCGATGGCCGGGGCTCGCAGACCGACCACGGACGCGTGGTCAGCGACGACCCGGCCGACCACACCCCCCAGGTTCTGGACGGCGCGGTCAAGTCGATCATCAAGATCGGCGACAAGGTCTACGTGGGCGGTTCCTTCACCCAGGTCAAGGAGCCCGGCGGGAACAAGCCGACCCTGACCCGCAACCGCCTGTTCGCCTTCGACGCCGCCACCGGCGCGATCGACCCCGACTTCACGCCCGACCTCAACAAGGGCGAGGCGAGCGCGCTGCTCGCCGCCCCCGACGGGCGGTCCCTCTACGTCGGCGGCAACTTCAGCGAGATCAACGGTGAACGCCACTTCGTGCTCGCCCGCCTCGACGCCCGGACCGGGGCGCCCATCACCTCCTTCGATCCGCAGCTCAGCGCCCGGGTCCGCGACCTGCGGCTCGCGGGCGGCCGGCTGTACGTCGCCGGCACGTTCGCGACGGTCGACGGCGTCTCCCGGCCCGCCCTCGCCACGCTGGACCCGCAGACCGGTGCGCGCGACGACTTCGTCGACCTCGACTTCGCCGGAACCCAGACCGGCGACGGCGTCACCCAGGTCTACAAGATGGACATCAGCCCCGACGGCTCCAAGCTCGTCGGGATCGGCAACTTCAGCTCGGTCGCCGGCGCCACCCGCCGGCAGATCGTCATGGTCGACCTCACGGGCGACAGCGCCCGGCTCGCGAACTGGGACACCACCCGGTACGCCGACCAGTGCTCCCAGTCGTACGACACCTACATGCGCGACGTCGACTTCTCCCCCGACGGGACGTTCTTCGTCGTGACGACGACCGGCGCGTACGGCGGGTCGACCAAACTGTGCGACACCCAGGCCCGCTGGGAGAGCGCCGCGACCGGCGCGGGTCAGCAGCCCACCTGGGTGAACTACACCGGCGGCGACACCAGCTACGCCGTCGAGGTCACCGACACCGCCGTCTACGTCGGCGGTCACTTCCGCTGGGCGAACAACCCGTTCGCCGGCGACCGGCCCGGCGAGGGCGCCGTCGCCCGCGAGGGCATCGCCGCGCTCGACCCCGCCAGCGGCCTGCCGTTCAGCTGGAACCCCGGCCGCGACAAGGGCGTCGGCGTCTTCGACATGCTCGCCACGGGCGAGGGCCTCTACATCGGCAGCGACACCGACAACGTCGGCGGCGAGTGGCACCCGAAGCTCGCGCTGTTCCCGCTGGAGGGCGGCAAGGTCATCCCGCCGTCCCACACCGGGGGGCTGCCCGGCGACGTCTACTACGCCGGCGGCATCGGCAGCGGTGCGCAGAACTACCTCAGGCACCGCTCGTTCGACGGCACCACCGCCGGGGACGAGGTCTCCGACGGCACCGCGGGCCTCGACTGGCGGACCGTCCGCGGCGCGTTCATGATCAACGGCGAGCTGTTCTACGGCGGGTCGGACGGCTCGTTCCGGCGCCGCACCTTCGACGGCACCGCGCTCGGCACGCCCACGACGATCGACACCGCCGACCGGCTCGTGCCCATGGCGACCTGGCACGACCAGGTCCGCTCCATCACCGGGATGTTCTTCTCCCACGGCCGGATCTACTACACGCGCGGGCAGTCCGCGCTGTACTACCGGACGTTCACCCCGGAGAGCAACGTCGTCGGTGCGCAGGAGTACACCGCCGTCGGAAACCTGCCCGGGATGAGCTGGAGCAGCGTCGGCGGCATGTTCGTCGACGGCGGACACCTGTACTACGTCGACAACGGCAACGGCCGGCTGTACCGGGTCGCGTTCTCCGAGGCGGGCGTGCCGTCGGGGACCCCGGTGGAGGTGAGCTCCGCCGACTGGCGGGGCCGGGCGGTGTTCCTGTTCGCCGGGACGCCCAACCAGAAGCCCAACGCCTCCTTCACCAGCGACTGCAACGCCCTGGAATGCGCCTTCGACGCCTCCGGCTCGGACGACCCGGACGGCGAGATCACGTCCTACGCGTGGGACTTCGGCGACGGCCAGAACGGCACGGGCGTGACGGTGCGGCACACCTACGCCGAGCCCGGCACCTACACCGTAAGGCTCACCGTCACCGACGACCGGGGCGGCAAGGCCACCAGGACGCAGGACGTCACGGTCTCGCCGAGCCAGACCGGCATCGCCTTCCGGGACGGCTCCGGAGGCAACGGCAACGTCAGCACCGCCACCGCCCAGATCCCGCCGTCCGTCCAGCCCGGTGACGGCCTGATCCTGATCCTCACCTACAGCAGCAGCGAGCACTCGGTGACGACGCCGCCCCCGGGCTGGACGCAGGTCGACAGCCAGGTGGTGGGCAGCGCCACGTCGGTCCTGTGGAAGCGGGTCGCCCAGGACGGCGACGCCGGGCGACAGGTGAACATCGGCCTGAGCGGCATCACCAAAGCCGACATCCGGCTGCTCGCCTACGCGGGGACCCATGCCTCCGACCCGGTCGCGGCCGTTGCCAAGCGCGGCGATGCCACGGCGGTCACCGAGCACACCAGCCCGGACGTCCCGGTCGCCGAAGCCGGGTCGTGGGCGGTGACGTACTGGGCGGACAAGTCGTCCAGCACCACCGTGTGGACGGCCCCGGCCGGGGTCACGGTCCGCGGCACCGGCATCGGCTCGGGCGGCGGGCGCATCGGCGCCGTGGTCGCCGACAGCGGCGGCGCCGTTCCCACCGGCGCCTACGGCGGCAAGACCGCCACGACCGACGCGCCGAGCCGGGCCTCCATGTGGACGATCGTCCTCGCCCGCCGGTGACCGTGAACGTCCGGCGCGGCGGACGGCTCAGGAGGAGTCCCGGCAGAAGTCCCGCCACGCCTGGACGCTCGGGTCGTCCAGGAGACGGTAGTCGCCGGTCTCCCAGTCGAGGTCGAAGTAGGCGACCCAGAGGGCCTTGTACTTCTTCAGGTAGGCGACGGTGGCGCGGAGCCAGGCGGCGCGCTTGTCGCCCTTGTCGCCGCGGACCAGGAAGCTGCCGGTCTCGGCGACGCCGAAGGGGAGCCTTTCCTGCCTGCTGACCGCGAGAACGCGTGCGTACATGGTCTCGGGCGACTCGTAGACGCCCTCCTTCCAGCGGAGGTTGTAGGCGTCCCAGCCGAGGACCTGGATGACGTCGCGACCCGGGTAGTAGTCGCGCCAGTCGCGCTTTGACTCTGGGTCGAGGCTCCAGCTCATGAGGACGAGCGTCGCGTACAGGCGCGGGTTGTTCGCCCTGTCGGCGAGGGCCCGCAGGTGCCGCCACGCGGCGCGGTACTCCGCCGCGGTGAACTCGCCCTTGGCGATGTTGTCCTCGGGCTCGTGGTAGTAGACCCAGTACACGTCGCGGTCACGGGGCGCCGTGGCGAACCAGGTGATCATGGCCGCGTCGTGCCTGCCCGACAGAACGTCCCGGGGGGCGAGCTTGAACGAGATGATCGGCGGCCGCCCGCCGAGGTCGGGGTTGCCGGGCCACGCCGGAGGGACGCCGGGGTAGAACAGCCGGACGGTCCCCAGGCCGCCGTACTTGGCGTCCAGGCGTTCGAGAGCCTGCTGGAACGTCTCGCCCTCGTCGAGGTCGAGGGAGATGCCGCAGAGCGTCCTGCCGTCGCCGGGGGGCCTGACCGTCCGTGAGGACGGGGCCGCGCGCTGGGCGCCGGGGTCGCTCAGCGCGATCATGCCGGCCGAGCCGCCGACGAGGAGGAGCACGGCGGCGCAGGTGCAGAGGAACGACCGGCGCAGACCGCGCCGCCCGCGGCCCCTCCACGGCGGGACGGGCTGCGAGCGGCGCGCGTCTGACGGGTGGCCGGACGGGTGACGGTCACCGGGGAACGGGTCGCGGTCGTGCAGGGCTGCCCCTTTCTCTGGCCCGTTCGCTCCCGGGCGTGCTCATCGCCCCCTTTATCTCACACGCGGCCCCGCGGGCTCACTCCATCGGGAACATTCCGATGCGGCCGTGGTATTCGTGGCCGAGCTGGTCGGTGTCGCTGCCGACCAGGAGGCCCTTGGGATGGGCGACGAGCGTCTCAACGCCGTGGCCGAGCGTCCGGGTGGGGTTCCACGGGAGCGCCTTGCCGGTCTTGGGGTTGATCGCGCCGATGCCGGGCCGGGACACCGCGCCGGGGCCGGCGGAGTCGCGGCCCTTCGGGTTGTCCAGCCAGCGCTGGTGCCCGCCGACGTAGACGGCGGCGCCGGTGACCGCGGTGGACAGCAGCGTGTCACCGCCGGTCCAGTTGACCCAGGTGGGCTCCTGGCCGGGACCGGTGCGGTCGGCCTCCCAGCGGGCCGCGGAGTCGCACAGCTGGCTGGTGCCGTAGGGGCCGCCGGTGGTGACGACGACGAAGTACTTGCCGTCGGGGGAGAAGTCCATGCCGCGCATGTAGGTGTCGAAACTGCTCAGGTTGCACGGCGTGGAGTAACGGTCCGTGGCCCACGACGACAGTTTCGCCGGGCCCTCGCCCAGCTCGATCATCGCGATCTGGTGCCGGGTCTTGCCGTTCACCCGCGTGAACGTCCCGTTGATCACCATCCGCTTGTCGGCCGGATCGACGGCCAGGCGGTACACCTTGAGGGTGCCGGAGCGCGGCTTGGTGATGGAGAAGTCGAAGTCCTTGTCGGCGGCGCCGGTCAGCGCGTCGAGACGCGCGAGCGCGGTGCGCGCCTGGCCGCCCGCCTTGGTGAACGAGCCGCCGATGTAGAGCCGGAGGCCGCGGCGCACCATCGTGGTGACGCGGTAGTCGACGTTGGGCTTGAACTTGGTGTGCACCTGGTTGGTCGTCGTCCTGATCGAGGCGACCGTGCCGGTCTTGACGCCGTTGACGTTCTTGAACGTCCCGGCCACGTAGACCCAGCCGCCCGTTCCGGCCTGGAGGGCGTGGACGACGCCGTCGACCTTCGGCACGAAGGTCGTGCTGATCTTTCCGGTGCGCATGTCGTAGGCGAACAGGTTCTTGCGCTTGAGCGTCGGCTTGCCGCTGCCCGCCTCACGGACCTCTTCGAAGTTCCCCCCGACGACGACGAGGTCGCCGACGACGGCGACCGCGCGGACGGTCCCGTCGAGGACGTGCGGCGTGTTGTTCACCGGGTTGTCAGAGACCACCTTGGAGTGCGCGATGTCGGCCGAGGCCGCGCCCGCCGCCGCCGGCACGAGGGAGGCCGCGAGGCAGGTGGCCGTGAGACACGCGAGAAAAGGACGCATGGGGGTGCTCCGGGTTGCGACCGGGATCAGGGATGGCACTTGTCCTACCACAACGGTGGTTTTGCGGGGAGCGGTTCGCGGCAAAGCGAGGCGCGAAAGAGATGTCCGTCACGCCCCGGTATTTCTGCCGTTACGGAGACGATGGAAAACGACACGAATCAGATAAGAGCCCAGCTCGATCGTGTAACGGCGCCAGAGGCGGCGCGGCTCACGGGCGAGGCGGTACAGGAATCCGATGCGCAGTTTCAGGACCCACGCCGGGTAGTAGTCGCGGCGCTCGGCGAGGTGCTCGAAGTACGCGCCGCAGGTGAAGATGACGGGCGCGGTGAGGCGGTCGCGATACTCGGCGACGAAGCGCTGCTGGAGGGGCGTGCCGAGGCCGACGTGGAGGATGTCGGGGGACGCGTCGTTGATCTCGGCGACGAGGCGCTCGGCGGTCTCGGGGGGGATGCGTCCGTGCTCGTCGGCCCAGTGGCCGTGCAGGGTTCCCGCGATCTGCAGGCCGGGGAACCACGTGCGGAGGTTCTCGGCCGCCCGGTCCGCGACGCCCGGGGCGTTGCCGAACAGGAACACCCGCCAGCCCTGCTCGGCCGGCTGCCCGAACAGGTCGTCGGTGAGGTCGTCGTTCGCCATCCGCCCGGGGACGGGGCGTCCGAAGATCCTCGCGGCCAGCACGACGCCCCAGCCGTCGGGGAGGTCGAGGTCGAAGCCGTTCATCAGGTCGCGGAGCCCGGGGTCCTTCTGCGCCTTGAGGACGTAGTCCGGGTTGGCGAAGGTGACGGTCAGCTTCGTGCGCTCCTTGACGGCCGACGCGACGAACGACCGGAGCCGCGCGACGTCGATGCGGCTGACCCGCACGCCCAGCACGTCGACCGTGTCGTGCGGCCACCGTTGCTCGCGGGGTCGCGGTTGGTTCACTGCCGTCCTGCCTCCTGGACCGCCGCCCCCGGCGGGGGATTCGATCGGGGAGGGCAGCGTATCCGCCTTCCGGCCGGGGCGGAGACGCGATGGCCGGGAGCGGCTGGGGGCTCCGGCGCACCGGGCGGGAACTCGGGCGGGAGAGTCAGGCGGGCCGCACCCAGCCGCCTTCGACGAGGAGGTCGAGGACCTTGCCGACCGCCTCGTCGGGCGTCATGTCGGTCGTGTCCAGGGTCAGGTCGGCGTCGTCCGGCTCCTCGTAGGGGTCGGAGATGCCGGTGAACTCGGGGATCAGGCCCGCCCGCGCCTTGGCGTACAGGCCCTTGCGGTCGCGGCGCTCGCACTCCTCCAGCGGCGTCGCGACGTGGACGAGGATGAAGTCGCCCACGGCGGAGACCATCCGGCGCACCTCGGCCCGGGTCGAGGCGTAGGGCGCGATCGGGGCGCAGATCGCGGTCCCGCCGTGGCGGGTGACCTCGGCGGCGACGAACCCGATCCGGCGGATGTTGAGGTCGCGGTCGGCGCGGGAGAAGGTGAGGCCGGACGACAGCATCCGCCGCACGACGTCGCCGTCCAGGAGCGTCACGGTGCGTCCGCCGCGCTCGACCAGGGCGTCGGCGAGGCCGCGGGCGATCGTGGACTTCCCGGAGCCGGACAGGCCGGTGAAGAACACGGTGATGCCGCGGGACGCCTTCGGGGGACGCGCCACCGCCAGCTCGGCGGCGACGGCGGGCGGGGTGAACCAGTCCGGAACGGGTTCGCCGGCGTCCAGCAGCTCGTTGAGACGCTCGGGGGTCAGCTCGGCCTGGACGTGGTCCGGTTCGATCCGCGCGACCGGCCGCCACACCTCGACGTCGGCGTCGTAGGCCCACGGCTCGGGCACGACGACGGGGATCGCGGTGCCCTCGACCTCGCGGTCGGCGAGCAGATGGGTGGCGCCGTACGCGGCGGCCACCTGCGCGCGCAGCAGGATGTCCCGTTCCTCCTCGTCGTCGCCGCCGCGCGGCGGCAGCGGGACGGGGATGATCTGGGCGCCGTCCGGCAGCTCCCGCCGGACGGCGAGCAGCGCCCGGATCAGGGAGTCGTCGTGCTCGCCGCCGAGCAGCGGCAGGACCAGCACCTCGGCGCCGAGCTGCTCGGCCACCTGCCTGAGCTGCCCGAGCTGCTTGCGGTGCAGGAAGTCGCGGGTCGCCACGGCGAGGACGTTGCCCTCCCGGGGGGTGAGCTCGTCCGGGCGGCGGCGCAGGCGGTGGAAGGGGCCGTGGGCGGGGGAGCGGAGGGCCTCCACCGGCCCGGCGAGGCGCATCTCCCGGCTGGCCGGGTCCTGCCACGCCTCGGTGACGCGGAGCACCGCGAGCGGCACGCCCTCCGGGTCCTGCAGGACGATCCGTTCGTGGCCGGTCAGCTCCTTGGGCACCGTCAGCGTGACCGGGACCGGCCATGGGGTGCCGTCGGAAAGGCGTCGGCCCGCGATCACCATGGCGGTGTCGTACGAGCCGAGGAACCCGTTCAGCGGGCGGTACACGCCGGCCAGGATCAGCTCCAGGTCGGCGAGCTCCACCGGGGTCGGGGTCCACACGGGCAGGTCGCGCAGCGTGTCGGGAAGGCCGGCGTCGGCGGTCACTGCGATCTCTCCGATCCGGCCCGGCACGGCGGCCGGGCATCCTGTGCGAACGGGAGTTTCCGCAGGAAAAATACTGTGCCCGGCCGGGTCGCGCACGCTCGACCCGGCCCGCCGCGCCGTCCGGGCACCGGTCAGATGACGCGGGCGAAACGGTTCTCGGGCTTGCGGATCACGAACGTGACCTCGCTGTGGTCGGCGGTGAGACGTCCCCGGCTGATCGCCGACACGAGGCGGCACAGCAGTTCCATGGGGCCGGTTCCGGCTCCGAGGGCGTCGATGACCTGCCGGGAGGTGTACTCCTCGGAGATCGCGAGGCCGCGCATCACGCAGTACCAGCGGATGCCGGAGCGGGACGCGATCTTGTCGTAGACCGCCGGGGGCGGGCTCGTGCGGGCCGCCGGCCGGGCCGCCCTCCGCGTCGCCTGCCGGCCGATGCTCACGGATCCGGTGGTCGGGGTGCCGGCGTTCGCCGTGCCGGTGCCGGCGACGGCCGTGTCGGTCGAAGCCGTGTTGGCCGGAGCCGTGTGGGTCTGAGCCCTGTCGGCGGGGATCGGGGACGCGGCCTCGGGCCGTCCGGCGAGCGGACCGGGCGCGCCGCCCGCACGCGGCACGCGGGCGTGGGCGCCGCGCGACCCTCGTCCGCCGCGCGGCCGCCGCTTGCGGCGACGTCCGGAAACGTGCATCCACCGGGGCAGGACCCGGTCCAGGAAGCCGTAGGCGGTGTTGCGGTCGCGCAGGTGCAGCAGCAGCAGCCCGCCCGGCTTCAGCGCCGCGACGAACCTGTCGAGCACCAGCTCGGCATGGGGAACGCGCTCGATCAGGTACGAGGCGTGGACGATGTCGAAGGCGCGCGGCGGAAGGGGGACGGTGCGCAGGTCGCCGAGGTGCCAGGCGTCCAGGTCGGGCCGCTCGCACGTGTGGGCGCGCAGCTCCGGGGACTCCAGGTCGACGCCCGTGAGGTGGTACTCGTGGTCGCCGAGGTCCAGGCCCGCGCCCCAGCCGCAGCCCGCTTCCAGGATGTGGATCCGCTGGAGGGGCTTTTCCGTGGCGTACTGGCGGGCGCGTTCGGAGAAGAGATCGCTGTCGCTGACGGGCGGCGTGCGCAGATCGGTCACAACTTCGCAGCGTAATCGCCCGGATGCACTCCGTCCGCTATTTGCCTTTTCTTGGTAACGGCCGTGTCGCGCTCTGTCGCTTTGGGGCGCGCTGGGGCGTGCCGGATCGCGTCGCCCGGGCCGGTCGCATCCGCGGGCCGCTCCCGTCGCCGGAACGACGGTCTCCGCGGGCGCGTACTCTGGTAGCCGGTACCGGGGGTCCGCTGGATTTTCCGGGTTTTCGGGCTGCCCTGCTTCGGGGTGCGATGCGAATGAGCGGGCGAACATGACGCTTTCTGGACTTGTCGATCTTGCGTGCACCGATCCCGGTCTGGAGCGCGCCCTGCGGCGGGCGCGCGTGGACACCGAGGTCGTCGCGCCCCCCGCGCTGTGGCCGGTGCTGGCCGCCGCCCTGAGCCGCCGGATCCGCGCGGACGGCGGGGGCACGGTGCTCGCGGTGACCGCGACCGGCCGCGAGGCCGAGGACCTGACCGCGGCGCTGTCGAGCCTGCTCGACCCCGGCCGCGTGGCGCACTTCCCGGCGTGGGAGACGCTGCCGCACGAGAAGCTGTCGCCGCGGTCCGACACGGTCGGGCGGCGCCTCGCCGTGCTGCGCCGTCTCGTCCACCCCGACGCGGACCACTCGGAGGGCGACGGCTCCGGCCAGGCGGGCAAGGGCGGCGCGCTGGACGTCGTCGTGACCCCGGTCCGCGCGGTGCTCCAGCCGATCGTGTCCGGGCTCGCCGACCTGGAGCCGGTGCGGCTGACGGCCGGCGCGGACGCCGACATGGACGAGACCGTCCAGAAGCTCGTGGACGCCGGCTACCACCGCGTCGACCTCGTGGAGAAGCGCGGCGAGATCGCGGTGCGCGGCGGCATCCTCGACGTCTTCCCGCCCACCGAGGAGCACCCGCTGCGGGTGGAGTTCTGGGGCGACACCGTCGAGGAGATCCGCTACTTCAAGGCCGCCGACCAGCGCTCCCTCGACATCGCCGACCAGGGGCTCTGGGCGCCGCCGTGCCGGGAGCTGCCGCTGACGGCGACGGTGCGGGAGCGGGCGAGGGCGCTCGCCGGGGAGCACCCGGCCCTGGAGGAGATCCTCGGCAGGATCGCCGACGGCGACGCCGTCGAGGGCATGGAGGCGTTCTCGCCGGTCCTCGCCGACGACATGGAGCTGCTGACCGACCTCCTGCCGGACGGGTCGGCGCTGCTCGTGTGCGAGCCGGAGCGGATCCGCACCCGCGCGGCCGAGCTGGTCCGCACGAGCCAGGAGTTCCTCGAGGCGAGCTGGGTCAACGCCGCGGCCGGGGGCGAGGCCCCGATCGACCTCGGGGCCGCCGCGTTCCGCTCCCTCGAGGACGTCCGGGCCCACACCGCCGAGCTGGGCCTGCCCCGCTGGAGCGTGTCGGCGCTCAACCCGGGCACGGGCGGCGACGCGGGCCCGGCCGGCTCGTCCTCCGTCGATGAGACCGGCGGCGTCGACGAGATCGGCGCCTTCGGCGAGACCGGCGACGTCCAGAAGCTCGACGTGCAGCCGGCGGAGGCGTACCGGGGCGACACCGCGCGCTTCTTCGGCGACCTGAAGCGCTGGATCGACGACGGCTGGCGCGTCGTGCTGGTCACCGCCGGGCACGGCCCCGCGGAACGGCTCGCCCAGCTCGTGGGGGAGGAGGGCCTCGGCGCCCGGCTCGTCGCCGACCTGGCCGGGCCGCCCGAGCCGTCGCTGGCGACCGTGACGACCGGCCTGCTGGAGAACGGGTTCGTCTGGGAGCCGGTCAGGCTAGCGGTGCTGACCGAGGCCGACCTGTCCGGGCAGAAGTCGTCCACGAAGGACGCGCGGCGGATGCCGTCGCGGCGCCGCGGCGGCCTCGACCCGCTCCAGCTCAAGCCCGGCGACTACGTGGTGCACGAGCAGCACGGCGTCGGCCGGTACGTGGAGATGGTGAGCCGGACGGTCCAGGGCGCCACGCGCGAGTACCTGATCCTCGAGTACGCCCGGGGCGACCGGCTGTTCGTCCCCACCGACCAGCTGGAGGAGCTGACCCGGTACGTCGGCGGGGAGGCGCCGACCCTGCACCGGCTCGGCGGCGCCGACTGGCAGAAGACCAAGTCGCGCGCCCGCAGGGCCGTCCGGCAGATCGCCGGCGAGCTGATCCGGCTCTACTCGGCGCGGATGGCGAGCCCCGGGCACGCGTTCGCGCCCGACACCCCGTGGCAGCGGGAGCTGGAGGACGCCTTCCCCTACGTGGAGACGCCCGATCAGCTCGCCGCGATCGACGAGGTGAAGGCCGACATGGAAAAGCCCGTCCCGATGGACCGGCTGATCTGCGGCGACGTCGGCTACGGCAAGACCGAGATCGCGGTGCGCGCCGCGTTCAAGGCGGTCCAGGACGGCAAGCAGGTCGCGGTGCTGGTGCCGACGACGCTGCTGGTGCAGCAGCACATGTCGACGTTCTCCGAGCGGTTCGCGGCGTTCCCGGTCACGGTGCGGCCGATCAGCCGGTTCCAGTCCGACGGTGAGGTCGAGGAGACGCTGCGCGGGCTGGCCGACGGCACCGTGGACGTCGTCGTCGGCACCCACCGCATCCTGTCGGCGAAGACCAGGTTCAAGGACCTCGGCCTGGTGATCATCGACGAGGAGCAGCGGTTCGGCGTCGAGCACAAGGAGGAGCTGAAGCGCCTGCGGACGCAGGTGGACGTGCTCGCGATGTCGGCGACCCCGATCCCGCGGACGCTGGAGATGGGCCTCACCGGCATCCGGGAGATGTCGACGATCCTGACGCCGCCGGAGGAGCGGCACCCCGTCCTGACGTTCGTCGGGCCCTACGAGGAGAAGCAGATCGCCGCCGCGATCCGCCGGGAGCTGCTGCGCGAGGGCCAGGTGTTCTTCGTGCACAACCGGGTCCGCTCGATCAACAAGGTCGCGGCGAACCTGGCGAACCTCGTGCCGGAGGCGCGCATCGGCATCGCCCACGGCCAGATGAACGAGCACGAGCTCGAACGGGTCATGGTCGACTTCTGGGAGAAGAACTACGACGTGCTCGTCGCGACCACGATCGTGGAGTCGGGCCTGGACGTGCCGAACGCCAACACGCTGATCGTCGACCGCGCCGACGCGTACGGGCTCGCGCAGCTCCACCAGCTCCGCGGACGGGTCGGGCGCGGCCGGGAGAGGGCCTACGCCTACTTCCTGTACCCGCCGGAGCAGCCGCTGACCGAGACCGCGCACGAGCGGCTGGCGACCCTGGCGCAGCACACCGAGGCCGGCGCCGGCATGTACGTCGCGATGAAGGACCTGGAGATCCGGGGCGCGGGCAACATCCTCGGCGCCGAGCAGTCCGGGCACATCGCGGGCGTCGGGTTCGACCTGTACGTCCGGATGGTCGGGGAGGCCGTCCAGGAGCTGAAGGAGGGCGGCGGCGAGCCCGAGACCGTCGAGACGAAGGTCGAGCTGCCCGTCGACGCGCACCTGCCGCACGAGTACGTGCCCGGGGAGCGGCTCCGCCTCGACGTGTACCGCCGCATCGCCGCGATCACGTCCGAGGACGAGATCGCCGCCGTGCACGACGAGCTGAAGGACCGGTTCGGCCCGCCGCCCGTCCCGGTGCTGAACCTGCTGGAGGTGGCGCGGTTCCGGACGAAGGCGCGCAGGGCCGGGATCGCCGAGGTGACCGTCCAGGGCAACTTCGTCAAGTTCATGCCGGTGACCCTGCCCGAGTCGAAGCAGGTCAGGTTGCAGCGGCTGTACCCGAAGAGCGTCCTGAAGCCGGCGACCGAGACGCTGCTCGTGCCGACGCCGAAGACCGCGCCGATCGGGGGGCGGCCGCTGCGCGACCGGGAGCTGCTCGCGTGGGCGACGGACCTGGTCGAGGCCCTGTTCCTGGAGGCCGCACCCGCCGCCGCGCGGTAGTGTGCAGGCGCGTTTCCCAGCCGATCGACCTGAGATGGGATGTCTCGTGTTCGGTAAGTCCGTGAAGGTGGCGGTGGCCGCCGTGGTGGCGGCGGGCGCGCTGGCCGGGTGCGGCGCCACGTCGAAGACGGGCACCGCGGCCCTCGTCGGCGACGACCGCATCACCGTCGGCGAGCTCAGCGACACCGTCCGCGAGTGGCGTGAGCAGTTCCGGTCGGATCCGATCGCGGGTGAGCTGCGCGCCGGCCCGGCGAACCCGGCGCCGCAGCTCGCCGCCGACTCCGAGTCCGACCTGCGGGCGGCGCTCACCCTGCTGATCAACATCCGGGTCGCCGACGAGGTGGCCGACCGGGAGAAGATCGAGGTCACCGGGGGACGGGTCGACGCCGCCCTCGCGTTCCTCGGACGCAACGTCCCGGCCCAGTCGGTCACGCTGGCGAGCGGGCTGCCGCGCGAGCGCACCCGCGACCTGGCGCGCCTGGTCGCCACGCAGAACGCGGTGATCGAACGCTTCGGAGGCGACCCGTCCGACCGGACGAAGCCCGCCACCCAGAGCGCC
Source organism: Spirillospora sp. (assembly GCA_036564055.1). Lineage (GTDB taxonomy): Bacteria > Actinomycetota > Actinomycetes > Streptosporangiales > Streptosporangiaceae > Spirillospora. The sequence goes on along the minus strand of DATCLF010000417.1, from coordinate 3,923 downwards.
GGAGAGCAGTGGAACACGCTGTTCCGGCGCACCGCGCGGTCGATGAAGATCGAGGTCAACCCGCGCTACGGGGTGTACGACTCGGACCGGTTCCGGGTCCAGCCCGCCGAGCACGGCCTGTCCAGGCCCGACCCGGGAATCTGACGCGCATGGGCCTCACACTGCTGGCGACCACGCACCGGGTGGCGCCCGGGCTGCTCACGTGGCGGGCGTGGGACGCGCTCCGGTCGGCCTCGTCCGTCCGGGTCCGGGACGGGCACCCGCTGCTGCCGTCCCTGCGCGACGCGGGTGTCGAGCCGGAGCTCGTCGCCGAGCCCGACGCCTCCCGGCTGGTCGCGGACGCGCGGGAGGGCGACGTGCTGTGGGTGGCGGCGCCCGACGGCGACGAGCCGCTGATGCGGGAGATCGGCGCCCTCGTCGTCGACGACCCCGTGGACGTGGAGGTCCTCCACGGCTCCTACGACCTGCCCGGGGCGCGCCTGCTCGACCTCGTGTCGGTGATGGACACGCTGCGTCGCGAATGCCCGTGGGACCGCAAGCAGACGCACGAGACCCTCGTGCCGTACCTGCTGGAGGAGGCGTACGAGGTCGTCGACACCGTCGAGTCCGGCGACTACGGCGCGCTGCGTGAGGAACTGGGCGACGTGCTCATGCAGGTCGCGTTCCACGCGGCGGTGGCCGCCGAACGCGACGACGGGACCGGGTTCACCATCGACGACGTGGCCGGCGCGATCGTCGACAAGCTCGTCCGCCGCCACCCCCACGTGTTCGGGGACGTCACGGTCTCCGGCGCCGAGGAGGTCAACGCCAACTGGGAGAAGATCAAGGCGGCGGAGCGGGCCGAGAAGGGCGGCGCGGAGACCTCGGCGCTCGACGGCGTGCCGATGGGCCAGCCCGCGTTGTCGCTGGCGGCGCAGCTCCAGCGCCGGGCCGCGCGCATCGAGGCACCGGCCGACCTGGCCGACGACCTCGCGGCCGACCTTCCCGAAGGCGTCCCCGGCGGCTCGGACGCGGACGCAGTGACGGCGGGGGAGCTGGGCGAGCGGCTGTTCGCGGTCGTCCGGGAGGCGGCCGAGCGGGGGGTCGACCCCGAGTCCGCGTTGCGTGCGGTGGCGCGGGTGTTCCGCGACCGCGTCCGCGCCTGGGAGCGGAGGGCCCCGCGGGCGTGAACCGGACGGCGACCCCGCCGATCGCTGCCGGTCCTCGACCGCCGCGATGATCCCGCCCGTTCCGGCGAGGCCGCCGGCCCGCGACGTCGGTGGTGATATCGGCCGGGACCATCGGTGATGGGGTGGTCCGGCCGGAGACGCGCGTTTACGCTATCCGCGTGCTGGCAGGGGTGGAAGGCGCCGACGATCCGGACGACACCGGGACGGACGACGGCGTCCCCCCGAGCCGTGCCGTGCGACCGGGCCGCACCCGCGCGCGCCGCCGGTTCCTCACCGAGTCCACGACCCGCGAAGAGAAGATCCGCGCGGTCCGCCGCCTCGGCGCGCTCGGCGGCCTCGCCGGCGTCCTCGTCGCGCTCATGGTGCTGCCCACCGCGTGCACCGCGGGCATCGGCGCCCGCGACTCGGCCAACTGGTTCCTGACCGAGCCCGAGGACCTCACGACGGCGGGCGTCCCGCTGCGGTCCCGGGTGCTGTCCGCGGACGGGCACACCATCGCGACGTTCTACTACCAGAACCGGATCGACGTCCCGCTCGACAAGATCGCGCCGATCATGCGGCAGGCCGTCCTCGCGGTCGAGGACAGCCGGTTCTACGAGCACGGCGCCCTCGACGTGCAGGGCACGCTGCGGGCGCTCGCCAGCAACGTCACCAGCGGCGAGGTGACGCAGGGCGGCTCCGGCATCACCCAGCAGTACGTGAAGAACCTGCTGCTCACCCAGGCCGAGACCCCGCGGGAGCGCAGGGCCGCCAAGGAGATCACCGCCGCCCGCAAGCTCCGTGAGCTGCGGTACGCGATCGCGATCGAGAAGCGGTTCACCAAGGACGAGATCCTCCGCCGCTACCTCAACATCGCCTACTACGGCGACGGCGCCTACGGCGTCGAGGCCGCGTCCCGGCACTACTTCTCCAAGCACGCCTCCGAGCTCGACCTGACGGAGGCGGCGCTCCTCGCCGGCGTCATCCGCTACCCCTACGCCTACGACCCGACGCAGCATCCCAGCGCGGCCATGGAACGACGCAACGTCGTCCTCAACCGGATGGTGGAACTCGGCTGGCTCGACCCCGCCGAGGCGGAGGCGGCCAAGAAGAAGCCCATCAAGCTGAAGATCTCGCGCACCCGCAACGGCTGCGTGTCCAGTGAGGCGCCGTTCTTCTGCGACTACGTCCAGCGCGAGATCCTCACCAACAAGGTGTTCGGGGAGACGGCCGAGGAACGGGAGAAGCTCCTCAAGCGGGGCGGGCTCACCATCCGCACCACCCTGGACCGGCGGGCGCAGAAGGCCGCGAAGAAGGCCGTGTTCGACTATGTCCCTCCCAAGAACTCCGCGCACAAGGCCGCCGCCGAGGCGATGGTGGAACCCGGCACCGGCGAGATCAAGGCCATGGTCGTGGGACGCGAGCTCGGCCCGGACAAGGAGCGCGGCAAGACCTGGATCAACTTCGCCGCCGACGCCGATCACGGCTCCAGCATCGGCATGCAGGCGGGGTCGACCTTCAAGGTGTTCACCCTGGCCGCCGCCCTGGACGAGGGCATGCCGTTCGGAACGCGCCTGATGGCACCGGAGAAGTACCGCCCGGTCGGCTTCCGCAACTGCAGGGGCGAGAACGTCAGCGACCCGTCGGCGTCGCTGGGCAACGCCGCCGACGGCGAGGGCGGCAGGACCTTCAGCCTCGTCACGGGCACCCATCACTCGGTGAACACCTTCTTCCTGGCCCTGGAGAAGAAGGTCGGCCTGTGCGACACGGTCAGGATGGCCGAGCGGCTCGGGATGAGGCAGGCGAACGGCGAACCGCTGGAGCAGTACCCGTCGTTCACCCTCGGCTTCAACACCGTCTCCCCGCTGCGTCTCGCGGCGGCGTACGCGGCGTTCGGCGCCCGCGGCGAGTACTGCGAGCCCATCGCCATCAAGGAGATCACCGACGCGTCCGGCAGGAAGCTGAAGGTCCCGCCCCGCAACTGCAGGCAGGTGCTCGACAAGGGTGTGGCGGACGCCGTCAACCACGTCCTCTCCGGCGTGCTCACCAAGGGGACGGCGAGGGGCATGGGCCTCGGCCGTGACGCCGCGGGCAAGACCGGAACCGTCGACAACTTCTCGGCGGCCTGGTTCGCCGGCTACACCCCGGACCTCGCCGCCGCCGTGTGGGTCGGCGACCCCCGGGGCGGCTACGAGCACCCGATGACGAGCCTGTGCCTGAAGGGCCGCTGCTACGGCTCGGTGTTCGGGGCGACGATCCCCGCGCCGATCTGGCGGCAGAGCATGCTCGGGGCGCTGAAGGGCACGGACCCGACGTCCTTCCACCGGCCGCCGTCCTTCTTCTTCCGCCGGGGGTCGGGTGAGGACCGCGTCCAGGTACCGGACGTGCGCGGTCTGCCGCTCGGGACCGCTCTCGCGCGGCTCCGGGCCGCCGGGTTCACCGCCCGGGTCGGCGGCAGCGTGCCGTCCGGCCGTTACGACAGGGGCGTCGTCGCCGCCATGTCGCCCGGCCCCGGCCCGGTCGAGCCCGGCACGACGATCACCCTGCGCGTCAGCTCCGGCCCGGGACGCGGCGGCCGCGGCGACGGCGGCCGCGGCGACGGCGACCGCGGCCGCGGGCGGCCGAGCGGGCGGCCCGTGCCGCCTCCCACGCCGAGCGCGCCGGTCCCGACCACGCCGCCCCCGCCCGGCGACCCCGTGGCCCAGGCACCCGCCTGATCCCCGCCCATACCCCGTCTGACCTGCGTGGTCGCCGTCCGGCCTGTGTGATCGTCCG
>DATCLF010000416.1:0-4387 GCA_036564055.1 Spirillospora sp. | reverse complement strand
ACGATCACCAGGAGGCGGCGCCGGCGAACGTCGTGGGGCGCGGGTCGTAGCCGAGGACCTCCCGGGCGGCGGTGATGTCGAGGGTCCGCTCCATGGCCAGATGACTGAGCGCGTACCGGGTCACGCGGGGCGGCCGCGGGCGGTTCGCCAGCAGGAACACGCCTTCGGCGAGGGCGGCCGCCGGACGGGCGACGGCGGCGGGGACGTAGACGGGGGCGGCGCGGACGCCGCGTTCGCGGAGGATCCCGCGCAGGGCGTCGTCGAGCGTCACCGGGGCGGCGTCCGCGATGTTGAAGACCCCGGACGAGACCGGCCCGGTCGCGGCGAGGACGCACGCCCGGACGAGGTTCGCGAGGGAGGTGAGGCTGATCCGCACCCGTCCCGACCCGGCCGCGACCAGGACGGGTCCCCGCACGGCCGACAGGACGCGCGGCAGCAGCGTCGTGTCCCCGGGGCCGTAGACGGCGTGCGGACGCAGGATGATCGCGTCACGGGCGGCGGCGAGGACGGCGCGCTCGGCGGCGGCCTTCGACGCGCCGTAGGCGTTCAGGTAACGGCGCACGGGCGCCTCGGCCTCGACGGCCATGACGCTCGGGCGGAACGGGTCGTACACGCTGGCCGTGCTCACGTGGACGAAGCGGGCGCCGGGAAAGCTCGCCAGGACGTTGCGGGTGCCGACGAGGTTGGCGGCGAACAGCGCCGCGGCCGGCCCCCAGTCGCTCGCGCTGCCCGCGCAGTGCACGACCGCGTCGACCTCGGGCGCGCCGGGGAGCGGGCCGCGCGTGATGTCCCACGACCGGTAGACCGCGCCGCCGATGTGGACCGGGTCCACGGCGGCGCGGCGGCCGTAGGCGAGCGTCGTGACGCCGCCGGGCCCGGCCGCCCCCGTGGCACGCGGAGCGCCCGCCTCCGCGAGCGCCCGGCACACCGCGCCGCCGATGAAGCCCGACGCGCCCGTCACCGCGATCCTCACGCGGCCACCAGCTCGCGCAGACGGTCGCGGTCGAGCTTGCGGGTGCGTCCGCAGCGGGGCAGCGCGTCCAGGACGACGACGCGGTCGGGCAGCGCGTCGTGGTCGATGACGCCCGGCAGGAGGCGGCGGAGACGGGCGGGCAGGCCCGCGTCGCCGACGACCGCCAGGACGACCTCCTCGTCCCCGGTCCGCGGGTCGGGAACCCCGACGATGGCGGCCTCGGCGACCCCGGGAAGCGCGGCGATCGCCGGCTCGTACAGGCCCGGGTAGAGGTTGAACTCGCCGCGGATCAGCATGTCCTTCTTGCGGCCCACGAGCACGAGGCGGTCTCCGTCCAGGCGCGCGAGGTCCCCGGTCGCGAGCTCGGTCAGGGGGTCCGCGCCCAGGTAGCCGCGGCACAGGTTGGGGCCGGACAGCATCAGCTCCCCGTCCGCGGCGATCCGGGCGCCGATGCCGGGCAGGGGCGCTCCGAGGAGGTCGCCGGGCCCGGCGTGGGCGAGCTTCTCCTCCGCCGAGGCGATCGCGACCGGGAGGATCTCGGTCATCGCGTAGACCGACAGCACCTCGGCGGACGGCGCCGCCGCGACCGCCCTGCGCAGGATCGCCGGGGGTGCGGGCGCGGCCCCGAGCAGCACGTACCGCAGGGACGCCGGCAGCGTGGGCGACGCGTCCAGCACCTCGGCGAGGTGCACGGGAACGCAGAAGGTGTGCGTCGCGCCCCGCTCCCGCAGCAGGCGGGCGAAGACGGCGGGCGGGCACGACAGCGGCGGCAGCGACCAGCGGGCGCCTGCGATCAGCGTGGGCAGCCCCAGCATGAGCTGGTCGGTGTGGACGACGTCGCCGGGGCCGAGCGGCAGCCGCGTCCTGAACAGGTCGAGCGCCGCGGCCAGGGACGCGCCGGTGTGGACGACGGCGCGCGGGTTCGCCGTCGTCCCCGACGTGAAGATCACTGCGGCGGGTGCGGCCGGATCGGGGTCCTCGTGCGGTTCCGGCGCGTCTCCCGACGCGAGCCGCGCGAACGACAGGGCGTCCCTCGGCACCCCGGGCAGGCGGCGCCCGACGTGCACGTGACGCATCGGGGGTTCGCCGGGCACGCGAAGGCCGCCGAGGTCGGGCAGCAGCAGCCCGCGCCGCCGCGCATACCACCGCACGGGCCGCAGCCGGCTCCCCGCGTACAGCACCGACTCGGCCGCCGACCAGCGCGGACGCGCCAGCCGCAGCCGCGCGGCGAACATCTCGGGACCCGCCCCCGGGTCGGCGAACACGACCACGCCCCCGGCCGCGACCACGCCGAGCGCGAGGACGAGCGACTCCGGCGACGGCCGCACCGAGAACAGCACCCCGTCCCCCGGCGCGAGCCCGGCCTCCAGCAGCCCGTGGCGGACGGCCAGCACGCGCCGCCTCAGCTCGCCGTAGGTGAGTTCGGCGCCGTCCCCCGCGACCAGGGCAACGGCGTCCGGTGCCGCCGCGGCCCGGTCCAGCAGCCCCCGCACGAGCGTCACGCCGCCTCACCGTCCCCCGCGGCGAGCGACCGGACCCTCAGCTCCCGGTACGCCGGGATCAGCACGCCGCGCGCCGCCGACCGCCGGGTGATCACCAGGGGCCCGGCGGCGAGGAGCGCCCGGGCGACGCACCGGATCTGCGCCATGGCGAGGGGGTAGCCGATGCAGAAGTGGGGTCCCGCGCCGAACCACAGCCGCCGCAGCTCCGGCGGCTGCGGGCGGCCGGGGTCGAACGGGCCGTGGGCGCGGCAGCAGTTGATCGTGGCGATGAGGATGCGGTCGCCGGGGCGGACCGCGACGCCGCCGACCGCCGTCCGGCGGTGCACGCTGCGCAGCATGACCGGCGTCGGCGTCGTCACCCGCATCGCCTCCTCGATCGCCGGGTCGAGCAGCGACGGGTCGGACGCGACGCGCTCCAGGTGCCCGTGGTCGTGCAGCAGGGCGACCAGCCGCGGAAGCAGGGTCGCGACCGTCTCGGTGCCGGTCAGGAAGAACGCCCCGGCGGCGCCGCGCGCCTCGTCCCGTGAAAGGCCGAGCCCCCGCATCCGGCCCATCACCGTGGACTCGTCTCCCAGGTACGCCTTCTCTGCCCGGTCACCGAGAGGGTCGAGCACCGCCCGTGCCCGGCGCACCTGCGCCGGGGACAGCCGGCGGGTCCGCAGCGTCACCATCGACACGACGCGCTCCCCCTGCGCGAAGAGCTCCCGGTACTCCGCCTCCGTGCGCAGGTCCAGGCCGATGACCTCGCTGATGATCGCCGCCGCCATGACCCGCGCCGCGTCCACCAGGTCGACGGCCTCGCCGCGCCGGAGCCGCCCGCCGAGCCGGGCGAGGGGCCCCTCCAGCACCCGCTCGCACAGGGCACCGGTGGACGAGGGGGTGAACAGGTCGGCCAGGCGGCGCCGCAGCGTCCGGTGCGCCTCGCCCTCCATGTTGAGCAGGACGGACGGCCCGAGCACGGGCGTCCACAGGTCACCGGGCGAACCGGGGCCGTCCTTGCGGAACGTCTCCCCGTCCATGAGGACCTCGCGGGCCGCGGACGCGTCGTTCACCACCACGCCGACCCGGGGCACGCGGACGACCTCGCCACGCCGGGCGGTCGCGCGCAGCAGCGGATACGCGATCGGATGCGCGGCCAGATAGAGCCGCCGCTCCCAGTTCACGTCCCTGCTCACCGGTCCCTTCACCGCCGCATCGTCCTCTTCACCGCACGTCTGCCCTGTCACCGCACGTCTGCTCTGTCATCGCACGTCTGCTCTGTCATCGCACGTCTACGACGTCGGGCCTATAGCGGTGGTCGGCGTACCAGCCGAGCGTCCTGACCAGGCCGTAGGCGCGCAGCCGCCGCACCGAGCCGTACATGACCACGTCCTTGCGCGACGCGTAGGCGCGGGTGACGCGGCGGACGCGGTTGACCAGCGCGCGGTCCTCGTGGACGTCCTCGATCCGGGTGCGCGGGAAGCCGCCCGACCGTTCGTACAGGCTCGCCGTGATCGCGAGGTTGCAGCCCGGCATCATCACGTACGGGCCGAGGTAGGCGGGGTCCTGGTTGCCGGGCCGCAGCCGCCCGAACAGGGCGGCCGCGCCGATGACGGCGGGCAGCAGGTGCCGCTCCCAGAACCTGAGCGGGAACTCGTCGGTGCGGGGCCGCAGCGGCCCCGATACCATCTCCAGCCCGTCGCCGAACGCGCGCTTCACCGCGGCGACCCAGCCCCGGTCGGGCAGGCAGTCGGCGTCGGTGCGGGCGATGTGGGTGGCCCCGGCGCTGATGGCGTGGCGGACGCCGGTGTCCGAGGCGGCGCCCGTCCCCTTCTGCGGCTCGTGCACGATCCGGACGTCGAACGGCGCCCGCTCGGCGAACTCCTTGACGATCAGCGCCGTGCCGTCGGTGCTGCCGTTGTCGACCACGACG
>DATCLF010000415.1:0-27649 GCA_036564055.1 Spirillospora sp. | reverse complement strand
CCTGTGGGACCGTGTGACGGGTACGCAGCCCGATCCCCCGTGGTGGCTGGTCGCGTTCGCCGGCCTGCTGGCGCTCGGTGCGGTGCTCCACGGGCCCACCTGGCAGATCGCGCGCAACACCGTGACGATCGCGCACGAGGGCGGGCACGCCCTGATCGCCCTGCTCACCGGCCGCAAACTGGAAGGGATCAAGCTGCACTCCGACACCTCGGGGGTGACGGTCTCGCGGGGCAAGTCGCACGGCCCCGGCATGGTCCTCACGGCGATGGCGGGCTACACCACGCCCCCGCTGCTCGGCCTGTTCTTCGCGGTCCTGCTCGCCGACGGCCGGATCACGCTGATGCTGTGGTTCTCGCTCGGCCTGCTCGGGGCGATGCTCATCATGATCCGCAACGCCTACGGCGCGCTCTCGGTGGTCGCCACCGGCGCGATCATCTTCGGGGTGTCGTGGCTGGGCAGCCCCGAGGTGCAAGCCGCGTTCGCGTACCTGGCCGCCTGGTTCCTGCTGTTCGCCGCCGCCCGTCCGGTCTTCGAGCTGCAGCGGATGCGCGCCCGGCAGATGGCGCCGAGCTCGGACGCCGACCAGCTCGCGCAGCTCACGGGCGTCCCCGGGCTCGCCTGGGTCGGCTTCTTCGCGATCGTCGCCCTGATCGCGCTCGTGCTGGGCGGCACCCTTCTCGTCCCGTCCCTCGACGTCCTTCCCGATCTGTCCGTCTTCTTCCCCGATCTTCCCGACCTGCCCGACCTGCCCGATCTTCCGGGCATCCCCGGGATCTGATCCGGACGGGAGGCTGCTCCGGCGGGGCCCGGAATGTCGGTGGATGCCGATAGTTTCGGGGCTGTGAGCGAACGATGGAGCCGGGAGCAGGTCCTCGGCCTCGCGCCCGACGCCGCGTCCGTGAAGGCGGCGAGCGGCCTCGTCCGGAGCTCCCGATGGTCCGGGACGGGCTGGGACGACGAGGCCGCCTGGGGCGAGTGCCAGGGCAGCGGCAGGTCCGTCTACCAGGCGTGCGTCGATCTCGCCGAGCCCGCGTACCACTGTTCGTGCCCGAGCCGCAAGATCCCGTGCAAGCACGTGCTCGCCCTGCTGCTCCTGTGGGCGGACGGCGCCGTGGAGTCCGGGGAGCGTCCGGAGTGGGCCGCGGAGTGGATCACGTGGCGGCGCGAACGGGCCGCCCTGGCCGCGCAGCGGCGGGCGGCGGCGCGCAGGGACGGCGGATCGGACGGCGGCGGGGGCAGGAGCAAGAGCAGGGACCCGAAGACCGTCGAGCGGAGGGAGCGGCGGGTCGACGACGGCCTCGCCGAACTCGACCGGTGGCTCTGCGACCAGGTCGCGCACGGGCTCGCCCAGGCGGAGAAGGCGCCCTACCGGGTGTGGGACGACGTGGCACGGCGGCTCGTCGACGCGCAGGCGGGCGGCCTCGCCGGGCAGGTGAAGAGCCTCGCCTCGATTCCCCGCACGCCCGGCTGGCCCGACCGCCTGCTCGAGGAGTACGCGCTGCTGCGGCTGCTCGTGCGGGCCTACCGGCGCCGGCGGGAGCTGCCCGAGGAGCTGCGCGAGACCGTCCGCTCCCGAATCGGTTTCACCGTCCCGCAGGAGGAGGTCGTCGCGCGGGGTGAACGCGTCCGGGACCGCTGGTGCGTCACCGGGGCCCGCGAGACCGCGCAGGACCAGCTGACCACGCGGCGGGTGTGGCTGCGCGGCATGGGCACCGGCCGTCCGGCGCTCGTGCTGTCGTTCGCCGCCCCGGGAGCCGCCCTGGACATGTCGCTCGTCGTCGGCACCGAGATCGACGCCGAGCTGGCGTTCTACCCCGGCTCGCAGCCGCTGCGGGCGCTGGTCGTCGAGCGGTCCGGGAAGGCCGTCCCGGGAACGCCCTCGGGGACGTCCGTCAAGGGGCTCCTGGACGAGTACGCGGCGGCGGTCGCCCGCGACCCGTGGCTGGACCGCTGGCCCGCCGTGCTGGAGGCCGCCCGCCTGGCGCGCGGCGACGGAGGCGACCGGTACGCGCTGTACGCGGTCGACGACGCGGGGGACGCGCTGCCGCTCCGCGCGGACGATCCGTGGCGGCTGCTCGCGCTGTCGGGCGGCGGGCCGATCACCCTCGCCGGGGAGTGGACGCCGCGCGGGCTGCGCCCTCTGGCCGCCTGGCACGAGACGGAAGGGTCGGTGATCCTCTGAGCGCATGGAGCGAACACGTCACCGCGGCACTGCTCGGCACCGAGCGCCGCGACCCCCCTCTCCTTCCCGAGGCCCCCGCCCCCGGTGACGAAGGGGCCGGCACGGCGGGCGATGGAACCGCCGACCCCAGGGCCGGGCGGCTGCTCGACCAGGCGGCGCTGCTCACCGTCCGGCGGCGGGCCGGGCGTGTCCCGGTGCCCGACGCGCCGGCCCCGGTCGCGCTCGCCCCGGTGGAGGACGCGCCGGTCGTTCCCGGCGCGGCGGCGGACCGGTTGCAGGCGATGCTGGCCGGGGAGCAGATCAGGGTGCTGCCCGAGTGGCTGGACGCGGTGGCGGCGCGCGGCCTGCGGGTGCCCGCCCGGCTGCTTCCCGATCTGCTGGAACGCGGGCGCGGCGACAGGATGCTGCGGCCGTCGATCGCACGTGCGGCGGGCCGGCGGGGCGTCTGGCTGGCGCTGCAGAACACCGACTGGGCGTACCTGGTCGGCTCGGGCGACGACCCGGGCGGCGGCGACGAGGTGTGGGAGACCGGCACCCGCGCCCAGCGGACCGCCTACCTGACCGCGCTGCGCGAGACCGACCCCGGGCGCGCGAGGGAGCTGGTGCGCGAGACCTGGGCCAAGGAGCCGGCGCCGAGCCGCGCCGCCTTCCTCGCGACCTTCTCGCGCGGGCTTTCCCTGGACGACGAGGAGTTCCTCGAATCCGCGCTGGACGACCGCGGCAAGGACGTCCGGCAGACCGCCTCGGACCTGCTCGCCCGTCTGCCCGGTTCCGCCTACGGGAAGCGGATGGCGGCCCGCGCCCGCGCCTGCCTGGCCCCGGAGACCCGCAGGGAGCGAGGACGGGAACAGACGTGGATCCGAGTCGAGGCGCCGCCCTCCCACGACGAGGAGATGGCCCGCGACGGCATCCCGTTCCACCCGAGCGGGTCGTTCGCGCCGAAGGGCGACGGGCCCGTGGGCGCGAGGTCGGCGTGGCTCCGCGAGATCCTCTCCCGCACTCCCCTGTCCACGTGGACGGAGCTGTTCCAGGCGCCGCCGATGGAGATCGTGTGCCTGCCGGTGCCGGAGACCGACGGCCGCGACGTCCACGTCGGCTGGGCCCGCGCCGCCCTGGCGCAGCGCGACGCCGAGTGGGCGCGGGCGCTGCTCAAGGGCGGGGTCGTGGCCGACGAACCGGAGACGCTGGCGGACCTGCTGGGGGTGCTCCCCGAGCAGGAGCGCGACGCGGCGGCGGCCGACCTGGTCCGCTGGGTCGGGGGCAGTCCCGACCTGGTGCGCGCCCTCGAACGGGTGCCGGGGCCGTGGCGGGGCGAGCTCGCCTCGGCGGTGGTCGCGACGATCACCGCGGCCCACGGCCGTCCCTTCCGGCAGGACCAGCACCTGACCGTCCAGCTCTGCCGGCTGGCCGGCGAGCGGCTCGACCCCGCCGCCGGGGCCCGCCTCGCCGCGCTCACGTCCGGGCTGGACGACGCCTCGCGGGCCGTCGCAGACCTGATCGACACGCTGAGCTTCCGCGACGAGATGCTGAAGGAGCTGACCACGTGACCGAGAACCACGCATCGGGGGGCCGTCCCGAGACCCAGGACGGCACCGGCACGGTGCTGCGGCCGCACGCCGAGCAGGAGTACGCCGACGAGCTGGCGCGGCTCGCCGAGCACGACGACCGGCCCCGCCCGCCCGGCTGGCGGCTGTCGCCGTGGGCCGTCACCACGTACCTGATGGGCGGCGAGCTCCCCGACGGGACGACGATCACCCCGAAGTACGTGGGGCCGCGCCGGCTGATGGAGGTCGCGGTCGCGACGCTCGCCACCGACCGCGCCCTGCTGCTGCTCGGCGTGCCGGGGACGGCGAAGACGTGGGTGTCGGAGCATCTCGCGGCGGCCGTCAGCGGCGACTCCACGCTGCTCGTGCAGGGGACGGCGGGCACGACGGAGGAGGCGATCCGCTACGGCTGGAACTACGCGCGGCTGCTCGCCGAGGGGCCGTCGGAGAAGGCGCTCGTGGAGAGCCCGCTGATGCGGGCGATGCGGCGGGGCGCGGTCGCCCGCATCGAGGAGCTCACCCGGATGCCGTCCGACGTCCAGGACACCCTGATCACCATCCTGTCGGAGAAGACGCTGCCCGTTCCGGAGCTGAACACCGAGGTGCAGGCGCGCAAGGGCTTCACGGTCATCGCCACCGCCAACGACCGCGACCGGGGCGTGAACGAGCTGTCCAGCGCCCTGCGGCGGCGGTTCAACACGGTCGTGCTGCCGCTTCCGGAGTCCGTGGAGGAGGAGGTCGCGATCGTGGCGCGCCGCGTCGACCAGATCGGCGCGGGGCTGGGGCTGCCCGAGTCCCCGGCGGGCCTGGAGGAGATCCGCCGCGTCGTCACCGTGTTCCGCGAGCTGCGGTCGGGGATGACGAGCGACGGGCGGACCAAGCTGAAGTCCCCCAGCGGGACCCTCAGCACCGCCGAGGCGATCTCGGTGGTCACCAACGGGCTGGCGCTCGCCGCGCACTTCGGCGACGGGGTCCTGCGGGCCGCCGACGTGGCGGGCGGGATCGTCGGCGCCGTCGTCCAGGACCCGGTGTCGGACCGTGTGGTGTGGCAGGAGTACCTGGAGGCGGTCGTCCGTGAACGGCCGGAGTGGCGCGACTTCTACCGCGCGTGCAGGGAGGTGTCTTGAGCCACGTCGAGGTCTACGGGGTCCGCCACCACGGGCCCGGCTCGGCGCGGGCGCTGCGCAGTGCGCTGGAGGAGTTCAAGCCGGACGCGGTGCTGGTCGAGGGCCCGCCGGAGGCCGACGCGATCGTGGAGCTCGCCGGTGACCCGGACATGGTGCCGCCGGTCGCGCTGCTGGCCTACTCCCCCGGCTCCTCGTCGGCCGGTTCCTCGTCCTCCGGCCCCGCCCCCGGCACGGCGCCCGGCGCGGGCGGCGGCGAGCGCAAGGCGGCGTTCTGGCCCTTCGCCGAGTTCAGCCCCGAATGGCAGGCGATCCGGTACGCCCTCGGCGCGGGCGTTCCCGTCCGGTTCTGCGACCTGCCGGCCGCGAACCAGCTCGTCCCGCCGTCCCCCGAAAGTGAGGACGCAGACCCGGACCCCGGGGACGAGGCCGGGCGAAACCACGCCGAACCCGGCGTCTCGGAGAAGGGCGACACGGCGGAGAACGGCGCGGAACTGGTCCCGGGTGAGGCGGCCGAGCCCGAGGCCGCCCCGGAGGGGATCCGCCTCGACCCGCTGGGATGGCTGGCGAAGACCGCCGGGTACGACGACGCCGAACGCTGGTGGGACGACGTCGTCGAGCACCGCGGCGGCGGCCCCTCCCCGTTCCCGGCCATCGCGGAGGCCATGAGCGAGCTGCGCGCCCGAGTCGCCGCCCTGCCGGAGGCGTCCGCCGGACTTCCGCCGGGCCACCTGCGGCGCGAGGAGCAGCGCGAGGCGCACATGCGGCGCACGCTGCGCCGCACCCTCAGGGAGGGCCACGAGCGGGTCGCCGTCGTCTGCGGCGCGTGGCACGCGCCCGCGCTGCTGGAGAAGGTCCCGGCGGCCCACGACGACCGGGCGCTGCGCGGGCTGCCGAAGACCAAGGTCGCCATGACGTGGGTTCCGTGGACGCATGGCAGGCTCTCCGGGCGGTCCGGCTACGGCGCGGGCGTCCGCTCCCCCGGCTGGTACCACCACCTGTTCACCGCCCCGGACCGGCCGATCGAGCGGTGGCTCACCGCCGCCGCCCGCGTCCTGCGCGAGGAGGACCTGCACGTCTCGTCGGCGCACGTCATCGAGGCCGTGCGGCTCGCGGAGGCGCTGGCCGCGCTGCGGGGCCGTCCCCTCGCCGGGCTCGACGAGGTCACCGAGGCGACCCGGGCCGTGCTGTGCGAAGGCGCCGACCTGCCGGTCGAGCTGATCGAGCGGCGCATGGTCGTCGGCGAGCGGCTCGGCGCCGTCCCCGAGCGGACGCCGATGGTCCCCCTGCAGCGCGACCTGCAGGCCCAGCAGCGGCGGCTGCGGCTGCGGCCGTCCGCGCGCGCCAAGGAGCAGGATCTCGACCTGCGCAAGCCCACGGACCTGGAGCGCAGCCGCCTCCTGCACCGGCTGCGTCTCCTGGGCGTCGACTGGGGCGTCCCGGCGCTCACCTCGGTCCGCGGCAAGGGCACGTTCCGGGAGACGTGGACGCTGGAGTGGCGGCCGGAGTTCGACGTCGAGCTGATCGAGGCGAGCACGTGGGGCACCACGGTGCGCGACGCGAGCACGGCCAAGGCGCGGGCACTGGCGGACGACGCCGCCACGCTCGCCGACCTCACGTCGGTGGCGGAGCGCTGCCTGCTCGCCGACCTCGGTGACGCGCTGCCCGCCGTGATGCGCGCCCTCGCCGACCGGGCCGCGGTCGACACCGACGTCGCGCATCTGATGGCGGCGATGCCCGCCCTCGTCCGCGCGCTGCGCTACGGCGACGTCCGCGGCACGCCCACCGGCCCGCTCCGCACGGTCGTCGACGGCCTCGTCGTGCGGATCTGCGTCGGGCTGCCCCCGGCCGTCACCGGGCTGGACGACGACGCCGCCCGCGAGTTCCTCCGCCACGTCGACGCCGTGCACGGCGCCCTGTCGCTGCTCGAGGACGACGAGCACATCGAGCGGTGGCGTCGCACGCTGGAAGGGCTGGTGCAACACCCGGAGTCCCTGCACGGCCTGATCGAGGGGCGCCTCACCCGGATCCTGCTCGACGCCGGCCGCCTGGACGACGTGCCGGACCGGATGGCGCGGGCGGTGTCCGCCGGCGTCGCCCCGGCCCGCGCCGCCGCCTGGGTGGAGGGCTTCCTGTCCGGCGGCGGGCTGCTTCTCGTGCACGACGAGGCCCTCCTGCGTCTCGTCGACGACTGGGTCTGCGGCCTGCCGGGCGAGTCGTTCACCGACGTGCTCCCCCTGCTGCGCCGCACCTTCGGAACCTACGACGAGGCCGAACGGCGCGCCATCGGCGAACGGCTCCGCCGCCGCGGCCGGGACCCCGGCCGCGGCGCCGCCGAGACGGCCGGCACCGGCGAGGTGGACGAGGCCCGCGCGGCCGCCGCGTCCGCGACGGCCCTGCGCATCCTCGGCTGGGAGGGATCGTCATGAACGACGCGACGGCCGCGCAGGACGAGCGGCTGCGGCGGTGGCGGCTCGTGCTCGGCGGCGGAGGCGCCGACGGGATCGGCGTCGGTCTCACCGGCGACGACGCCCGCATGGACGGCGCGCTGGCGAAGCTGTACGGGGGCGGGTCGAGACCGTCGGGGCGCCGCGGCGCCGGGCTCGGCGACTCCGCGCCCTCGGTGGCGCGCTGGCTCGGCGACATCCGTACGTACTTCCCGTCGAGCGTCGTGCAGGTCATGCAGAAGGACGCGATCGAGCGGCTCGACCTCACCCGGATGCTGCTGGAGCCGGAGATGCTCGAGGCCGTCGAACCCGACGTCCACCTCGTCGGGACGCTGCTGTCGCTGAACCGGGTGATGCCCGACCGGGCCAGGGAGTCCGCGCGGGCCGTGGTGCGCAAGGTCGTCACCGAGCTGGAACGGCGGCTCGCGCAGCGCACGCGTTCGGCGGTCGGCGGGGCGCTCGACCGGTCGGCGCGGGTCCTGCGCCCGCGCAGGCTCGCCGACGTCGACTGGGACCGCACGATCCGCGCGAACCTGCGGCACTACCTGCCCGAGCACGGGACGCTCGTGCCGGAGAAGCTCATCGGGTACGGGCGGCGGCAGCAGGCCGTGAAACGGGAGGTGATCCTCGCGATCGACCAGAGCGGGTCGATGGCGGCGTCGGTGGTGTACGCGAGCGTGTTCGGCGCGGTGCTGGCGTCCATGCGGTCGCTGCGGACGTCGCTGGTGGTGTTCGACACGAACGTGGTCGACCTGACCGAGCACCTGCACGACCCGGTCGAGGTGCTGTTCGGCACGCAGCTCGGCGGCGGAACCGACATCAACCGGGCCGTCGCCTACTGCCAGGGGCTCGTGACGCGGCCGAACGACACGATCTTCGTGCTCATCAGCGACCTGTACGAGGGCGGGGTCAGGGACGAGCTGCTGCGGAGGGTGGCCGCGCTGACCTCGGCGGGCGTGCAGGTCGTGGTGCTGCTCGCCCTGTCGGACGAGGGCGCCCCCGCCTACGACCGCGAGAACGCGGCGGCACTGGCCGCGATGGGCGTCCCCGCGTTCGCCTGCACGCCGGACGCGTTCCCCGACCTGATGGCCGCCGCGATCGAACGCCGCGACCTGAGGGAGTGGTCGGAGCGCAACACGTAAGCCGCACCGAACGGCCGCACTGCGACGGGCCGGCCGTGCCGGTGATGACGGTGCCGGTCATGACGGTGCGGGTCAGGGTGCGGGCGGGACGGGCCGGCGCATCAGGGCGCGGCCGAGGAGGACCAGCGCGGCGACGGTCAGGGCGACGTGCGCCGCGAACGCGGACGGCTCGACCCCGGCGACCGCCCCCCACGCGCCCCACATCACCACCCGTGCGACACGGGCGCCCATGACCGTCCCGGCGGCGGCGCGGCTGCCGCGCCACGCGAGGAGCGCCCCGAGCAGCGTGATCGCCGCCAGCGCGGCGAACGAGGACGCGACCACGAGCAGCGGCTGGCCCCGCGGGCCCGCGCCGAACTCGGGCCGCCTGACCAGGTCCGCGACGGCGGCGACGTCCTGTGCGGCGAGCAGCACCGCGAGCCCGAGCCCGGCCACCAGCGCCGGGCCGCGCGGCAGCGGCCGGTACAGCCGTCCCCTCCGGACCTCGCCGAACGCGGCGCTCCACCTGGTCCCCGTCGGCACCGTCGGCGGGCCCGCGTCCCAGCCGAACCGGTCAGTGGATCCGTCGGCGGGCCCGTCGCCGGATCCGTTGGCGGGCCCGTCGGCGGACCCGTCGGCGGGCCCGTCGGCGGACCCGTCGGTGGTCCCGTCGCGCGGCTCCTCCGAGTCGTGCGGCTCGTCCGAGGTGACCGGCACCAGAGCGCCGGCCGTCTCGGCGTCGGAGCCGTCCGCCGCGGGGCCGGACGACCGTCCCTGCGAGCCGGACGACCGAGCGGCGGGGTCATCGGTGGACTGCATCGCCGGGTCCGGTTTCCGGGTGGAGGCGCTGAGGCTCTCGGCGATCTCCTTCACGGGGGCGGTGTCGCCGCGTTCACCGAGGAGCCTGAACAGCACCTCGTCGGCGGACGGGCGCCTGTCCGGGTCCTTGGCGAGGCAGGCGGCGGCGACCTCGGCGAGCCGCTTCGGCAGCGCGCCGAGGTCGGGCTCCTCGTGAATGACCCGGTACATGACGGCGGCCGCGGGGCCTCCGTCGAACGGGTCGCGGCCGGTGGCGGCGAACAGCAGGGTGCCGGCCCAGGCGAACAGGTCGGAGGCGGGCTCCGAGCGGCCCGAGAACTGCTCGGGCGCCATGTAGGCGGGCGTTCCGATCGTCTGGCCGTTCGGCGTGGTCACGGCGTCGAACAGGCGGGCGACCCCGAAGTCGATCACGCGGGGCCCGTCCGGGCTCATCAGGACGTTCTGCGGTTTGAAGTCGCGGTGCACGATGCCGGCGCGGTGGATCGCCGACAGGGCGGTCACCGAGCTGACGGCGAGGCGGTCGAGGTCGGCGCCGGTGCGGGGCCCCTCCTCGCGGACGAGGGTCCGCAGCGACGGGCCGGGGATGTACTCGCTGACGATGTAGGGCAGGTCGCCGTCCACGTCGGCCTCAAGCACCTGCGCGGTGCAGAACCCCGCGACCCGCCGGAGCAGCGCGAGTTCGCGGACGAAACGCTCCCGGGCCTCCGGATCGCCGAGCAGCTGGGCGCGCAGGAGCTTCACGGCCACGCGTTCCGGCCGCCGCCTGCCGGCCTTCACCGGCCGCCCGAGATAGACCACGCCCTGGCCGCCGCTGCCGATCCGGCCGAGCAGTCTCCAGCGGCCGAGGCGCTCGGGATCGGACGGGGAGAGGGGAGTCGGGTCCGCCATTCACACTCCCCTCCGGGCGCCCGAGAGCGGACGGATGACCAACAGGAAACGGTATTCCGCCGAATCGATATTCAAAGAAGTATAAAGAGGCGGGCGCGGGACACGCTTTCGGTCCACCCGGCGTGACCTCGGGTGATTCGGGTATGGAAGGCGGCGGATCGTCCCCGGGCGGAGGCGGGGCGCGGCACCGGTCCCGCGACCGCAGCCGGAAGGCCCGGCCACGGCGGCCCCTGACCGACATCTGACATTCATCTATATTTGCTCATATGAGCAGCGCTTCAGATGTCGCACCCGCCGACGCGTGCACCGTCCGGGTGGTCGATCCCGAGAAGGTCGCCTTCGTCTCCGCGTCCCTGCCGGACACGGAGACGATCGCCGAGCTCGCGGAGGTGTTCGGCCTGCTGTCCGACCCGGGTCGGCTGAAGGTGATCACCGCGTTGCTGGAGGGCGGAGAGATGTGCGTGTGCGACATCGCCGCGTCCTGCGGGCACTCGGAGTCGGCGGTCTCGCACGCGCTGCGGCTGCTGCGCGCCAACCACGTCGTGCGGGTCCGCAGGTCCGGCCGGAGGGCGTACTACCGGCTGGCGGACTCGCACGTCCGCATGCTGCTCGATCTCGCCCTCACCCACGTCGGCCACGGGGAGGAAGGCGCATGACCGGGGACCGGGAGGACCGTCCGCGGGGCGCCCGGCGCCGGCTCGGACGCGTCCGCGAGCGCCGGCTCGGACGCGGCCGCGGACATGCCCACGGCCACGGCCTCGGAAATGGACACGGACACGGTCATGGTCACGGGCACGCGGTGTCCCCGGGCGCCGACCGGCGGCTGCTGGGCGCGGCGCTGGCGCTGATCCTCGCGTTCATGGCGGGCGAGGTCGTCATCGGCCTCATCGCCGGGTCGCTGGCGCTGATCACCGACGCCGCGCACATGCTGACCGACGCGTTCGCGATCGCGCTCGCGCTCGTCGCGATGCGCATCGCGGCGCGTCCGCCCGCGGGCGGCTTCACCTACGGGCTGCGCCGCGCCGAGATCCTGTCGGCGCAGCTCAACGGGCTGACGCTGATCCTGCTCACGGTCTACTTCGTCTACGAGGGCGTCAGGCGGCTGATCGAGCCGCCCGCCGTGGACGGGCAGTTCGTGTTCTGGACGGCCCTCGCGGGCATCGCGGTCAACGTCACGGCGACCGTGCTGATCGGCAGGGCGGACCGGCGAAGCCTGAACGTCGAGGGCGCCTTCCAGCACATCCTCAACGACCTGTTCGCCTTCGTCGCCACGGCCGTCGCCGGTCTGGTCGTGTGGACGACGGGTCTGTCCCGCGCCGACGCGGTCGCCTCGCTCCTCGTGGCCGCGCTCATGCTCAAGGCGGGGTACGGCCTGCTGCGGGACGCGGGCCGGGTCCTCATGGAGGCCGCGCCGTCCGGCATCGACCCGACCGAGCTCGGCACCAGGCTGGCGGGGCGTCCCTGCGTGGAGGAGGTGCACGACCTGCACGTGTGGGAGGTCAGCTCCGGGTTCCCCGCGCTGTCGGCGCACGTGCTCGTCCACGTCGGGGGCGACTGCCACGCCGTCCGCCGCGACCTCCAGGAGGTGCTGCGGGACGCCTACGGGATCACCCACACGACCCTGGAGGTCGACCACGTGGACGACCCCTCCGGCACGGGCCGGGGGCACTGCGACGATCCGCACGGTCCCCGCCACGTGGGCGACGCGGGCGCCGCGCACGAGCACGCGGGCCCGGCGTCCTGCGGCCACTGATCTCCCGAGGCGCCGGACCCGTCAGGAAAGGCCGAAGAAGGCGGCCGGGCCGTCCCAGCAGACGGTGCGGAGCCAATCGTCGCCGAACCCGAGCGCGGCCAGCGCCTCCAGCTGGTGGGCGTACTCGTAGGGGATGTTCGGGAAGTCGGTGCCGAAGAAGATCCGTCCTTCCAGGCCGAGGTCCCGGAGGCGGGGCAGCAGCTCCGGAGGGAAGGCGCCCAGCTCATGGAAGCGGGTGAAGGTCATCGTCGTGTCCAGGTGGACGCGGTCGTGACGGTCGGCGAGCGCGAAGAAGCCGTCGAACTCCGGTGCGCCCATGTGCGCGACGATCGTGGTGAGCCTGGGATGCCGGTCGAGGACCTCCCCGAACGGCCCCGGCCCGGTGTAGCCGTTGGCGACCGGCCCCGAACCGGCGTGGACGAGGGCGGGCACCCCGGCGTCGGCGAGCATGCCCCACACCGGGTCGAGTTCCTTGGCGCGGGGGTCGAACCCGCCGACCTGGAGATGGACCTTGACGATCCGTGCCCCGGTCTCCAAGGCACGAGCCACATAGTCCTCGACGCCCGGCTCGGGGAAGAACGTCGCGGTCTGGATGCACTCGGGCACGCGTGCGGCGAACCCGGCGGCCCAGGCGTTCAGCGACTCGGCCATCCCGGGACGGTGGGGGTACACCAGTGAGGTGAACGCGCGGACGCCGAGCCCGCGCAGGAAGGCGAGGCGCTCCTCCTCCGAGTCGCGGTACCGGATGGGCCACTCGCCGCCGATGAGCGGACCGGCCCGGTCGAAGTACGCCCATACCGCGCTCATCAGCCGCGGGGGCATGAAGTGGACGTGCACGTCGATGATGCCGGGGAGGCCGAGCGCCTGCCAGAACGCGGGAACACCGGAATCAGAACGAGGTTCGGTCACGACCCGACCCTAACCGGGGATCGAGTATTCTCCGCCGACAGGGCCGGACCTCCCGGTCCTGTTCCCCCGCGCGGCAACGCGGACGGGGAAGCCACCGGTCGAGATGCGGAGCGCCTGGATGCGGAGCAAGGCCGAGCTGGAGGCGGCGATCACGGGCGGCGGACGCACCGCGCTGGTGATCAACTCCCGATCGCGGCGGGGCCGCCGGCTCTACGGGCGGGCCCTGCGGATGCTCGGCGAGGCGGGCCTCGAGTTCACCCGGGTGTTCCCGGTGACCGACCCGACCCGGCTCCGCGAGCTGTTCGCCGACGTCCTCGCCCTGGAACCCGACCTCGTCGTCGTCGGCGGCGGGGACGGCACGATCGCCGAGGCCGTCGGGCGGCTCGCGCACCGCGACATCGCGCTCGGCGTGCTGCCGCTCGGCACCACCAACAACTTCGCCCGCAGCCTCGAACTCCCGATGGACCTGCGCGGCGCGGTCCGCACCCTCGCCGTCGGGACGCCCGGCGGCGGGAAGGTCGCCGACGTGGACGTCGGCTGGTTCGAGAGCACCGGCGACTCGCGGGGCGAGGAGAACGGCGACCGGCACGGCGACCGCGAGCACATCTTCGCCAACATGGTGAGCCTCGGCCTGTCGGTGCACATCGCCGAGCACGTCCCGCACAGGCTCAAGCGGTACCTGGGCCGCAGCGCCTACGCGCTCACCGCGGCGCGGCTGCTGCCCGCGCACCGGCCTTTCACGGCCCGCATCACGATCGACGGCACGACCACGGAGCTGACGACCCACCAGCTCAACATCGCCAACGGCGCCCACCAGAGCGGGAAGCGCATCGCTCGCGACGCCAGCCCCGACGACCGGCTGCTCGCCGTCTACCGGCTCGGCGACGAGCGGCGGCTGCGGCTGGCGTCGGCGGCGGCCCGGCACGTCCTCACCGGGCAGTGGCGCAGCCTGTCCGAGCCCGCCTTCCTCACCACCGCCGAGGCGCGGATCGAGACCGATCCGCCGCTGCGGGTGGACGTGGACGGCGAGATCCGCGGCAGCACGCCCGTGTCGATCCGGCTGCTCGGCAACGCGCTGCGGGTGATCGTCCCGCAGTCGTTCGTCGACACCTGACCGCCCGGCCCGCGGGCGCGGCGCCGCCGGGCCGGTCAGCCGCCGACGAGCGGGACGAGCTTGATGAACACCAGCTCCGCGTCGAGGTCGATCTCCTCGTCCAGGTCCTCCACCTGACGGTCGCCCGCGAGGACGACGAACCCGTTGCGGCCGAACGCGTCCTCGGCGATCTTCGCCTGCCGCTCCCCGTCGATGCGGCGGGGCTCGCGGAGGCGGCAGCCGTCGAGCTCGTCCGTCGCGTCGTCGGGGCGGACGAGGCCGGCGAAACGGTCCGACGGGGCGGCGTTGTGCCGGGCCGCCTCCTCGCGCACCCGGAGCCTGATCAGCTCACGGACCGTCATTCGCTCCGGCAGGCCGGCCACCCGGAACTCGGTGATGGTCCTGCCGGTCGCGGTCTCGTCGCGGAACGTCACCGCCGCCATCACGATTCCCGGGTGATCTGCCGGAGGATCGTCTCGTCCTCGATCGTGTCGTCGGCGGCGAGCAGGAACGCCTTGCTGAGGATCAGCGTGAGCCGCTCCTCCTCGAACGGCAGGAACACCTCGGCACCCGGCCGGCGCGGCTCGGGGACGATGCACAGGAACAGGTCGTCCGGTTCCATCACGACGTTCGCCGACCCGAGGTGGATCTTGTAGGTCCGCAGGTTCCCTCGCACGATCAGGTGGCGGTCGCCGAGCGTGCAGCGGTCGGCGATCTTCGTGCGCGGCAGGATGCGCTCGAGCGCGTCCCTGCGGACCCGCGCGGACTCGCCGGCGTCGGAGTGCCATTCGCGGACCCAGTAGTCGAGCGCCTCCCCGTCCTCCCACATGGGGTCGGCGGCGATGGACGTGACGCCCACGAACAGGTCGACGTCCCGCATCGCCTCACTGAACACCAGCGGCGGCACGTCGGCGAGCGGCGCGTCGCGCCAGGCGCCGTCCTCCCGGCGGGCGAACCGGACGCGGCCGGTGCCGGCGATCTCACCGTCGGCCTGCCAGTCGGCGAGGCGGTGGTCGAAGCGGACCCGCCACTCCCCCGCCGCCAGCGTGCGGACCGCCTCGTCCCGGGAGCCGCCGTCCCACGGGCCGAGCAGCCCGCTGACCCAGCCGCGCGCCCGGAACAGCGCGAACATCTGGCGATAGTGCACGAGGTGCCCGGCGAACCGCTCGGAGTGCACGCGGGTCTCCTCCTCGGCCGGGGTGAGCCGGTAGACCTCACGGAACGCCTGCTTGAACGGCTGCCGGATCCGCCGCTCGACGAGCAGGTCCCGCCACGCCTCGACCTCCTCCGGTGTCGCTCTGAGCGGATGCCAGAGCCGGACGCGGGCGTCCCCGGCGGCGTCCGGCGGGTCGGCGTCGGCGGGCAGCACCGCCCGCCACCGGCCGGGGGCCGTCTCGACCTCCCAGATCAGCCGCCGCACCGTGGGTCCGGCGATCGGGTGGCGCAGCAGGGTGTCCCGCCACCGGCCGAACGGGTGCGCGGCGTCGACCGTGTAGCCGCCCTCCAGCGCCCGCGCCAGCGTGGCGAGCTGGGCGTTGATCCGTTCGACGAGGTCGCGCAGCTCCGTGACGTCGTCCTTGTGGTCGCGGCGGACGGCCGCGGGAAGGCTCTTGAGCGTCGTGTCGCCCTTGCGGAACGTCAGCTCGGCCTTGTCGGCGACGGAGACGACCGCCGTGTGCTCGCCGAGGTCCCGGCGGAACGTGCCGTCGGGGGCGAAACCGAGATCGGGGAGGCGGAGGGCGACCTCGGGACGTTCGGCGAGGGCGGCGTCGGCCTTCTTGAGCATCTTGTCGAGCTGTTTGGGCACGCCCTGGTGCCGGACCTTTCCGCGGACCGTGCGGATCGCCGTGATGACCTCGGGGGTGGGGAACTCCTGCGCGGCCCGGACGATCTCGTACAGCAGCTTCTGCGACGGGAGCGTCTTCGCCCGGGTCGGTGCGATCGCGATGTCGGGCAGCAGGCGGTCGACGTACTCGGGCAGCCACGGCTCGTCCCGCAGCAGCACGAGCCGCGCCGCCCGGCCCAGCGCGCCGACCTCACCGGGGGTGAACGCCTTGTCCGGCCGGTAGGGGATCTCCCCCGACTGGATCGCGCGGGCCCGGTCGGCGGCCGCGTCGAGGGCGGGACGGGCGAACGCGCCGTAGGCGGGAACGGCGGCGAGGCGGTCCCACAGGTCCGGCAGGGGCGGCGGGGACGTGTACGAGTGGGCCCGTTCGAGCTCGGTCAGCAGGAACCGCTCCTCGGGGGCGAGCCGCAGGATGACGTCGAGTTCGTCCAAGGCGATCGGGCCGGACTCCGTCGAGCGGAGACGCGCCCCGACCGAGCACAGGAGGTCGTCGCCGGCGAGGCCGGCGACCGCGAGAAGCGCGAACGGCTGCTTCAGGCGGCCGGCCTCCAGCAGGAACTCGACGAGCGTGCGGGCCGGGCCCGAGACGTCCGGCCACGGCCCCGTGCAGCGCAGCAGAGAGCCCGCGCCGAGCGTGAGGTCGGCCCAGTTCCGTTTCTCCAGCCCGGCGACGAGGGCCGCGAACATCCGCTCGCACGCCTCGGGGGTGTAGCGCGGCTGCCGTTTCTTGCACTCGTCCTCGACCTGGAAACGCACGGACGTCGCCGTGTAGGCGGCTTTCGCCGCGCCGTACGCCGCCGGGGCGAGCGTGCCGAGGTCGACGTCGGAGAGGCGCGACAGGTCGGGACGCCGGTAGACGAGGTCCTCGTCCTCCGGGGCGGGATCCGTCATCGCGCGCAGCAGCCGCGCCGTGAGATCCATCAGGCTCCCCTCCTGATCTGGTGCAGCACGGACTCGTCGGTGATCCTGCGGTCGGCGGCGAGCAGGAACGCCGTCGCGAGGATCAGCGTCAGGTGCTCGTCCTCGAACGGCAGGAACAGGCTCCTCGGGCTCGGGCGCCTCGGCGGTTCGACGCGCAGCCGGGTGCCGCCGGGGTTCATCAGCACCGCCGCGGACCCGAGGTGGATCCTGTAGGTGCGCAGTTCGCCGCGGACGACGAGGAACCGGCCCTCGACCGAGCAGCGGCCGGCGATCCTCGTGCCGGGCAGGACACGGCGCAACGCATCGGCGCGGACCCCGGCGTCGGCCGTCAGCGGGCCTGACGCCGGCTCGTCCGCGGCCGCCCCGCCGGGACGGGAGGCGACGTTCGTCGAGCGGACGGCGAGGTCCGGCTCTCGTATCGGTGAGCGCGACGGTCAGCGGGTCCTCGATCTTGAGGACCGCCTGGTAGGCGCCGAGGTCGCGGGCCGGCGAGCCGTCGGGGCCGAGGCCGTGCGCGGGCACCCCGGCGGGGACGGGCCCGCGCGTCCGGCGGCGCCGCGCCCGCGCCGGCCGCGGCGGAGCGAGCGCGTCCGGATGCGCCCGAAGGTCGTCGGACATGACGCGATCTTTCCAGAACTCCGGTGGTCCGCGTGCCTGATCCGGGGCGGGACGACCGGCGATGATCATGCCGGGAACGACCGCCTGCGGCGCGCCGAAGGCGCGTCCGCGCGTCTGTTCAGTGCCCGCAAGGTCACCTACGCTCGGGGAGACCGCGACAGAACGGTGTTCGGGACGGAGGCCGGACGGGCCATGGTGCACAGCGCAGTGATCATCGGAAGCGGGTTCGGCGGCATCGGGATGGCGATCCGGCTGCGGCAGGCCGGCATCGACGACGTGGTGGTCCTGGAGAAGGCGGACGACGTCGGCGGTACCTGGCGCGACAACACCTACCCGGGCGCCGCCTGCGACATCCCGTCCCACCTGTACTCGTTCTCCTTCGAGCGCAAGGCGGACTGGTCGCGGCGTTTCCCGCCGCAGGCCGAGATCCTCGACTATCTGCGGCACTGCGCCCGCAAGTACGGCGTCCTGGAGCGGACTCGGTTCGGCGCCGAGGTGACCGAGGCCCGCTTCGACGAGGAGCGTGCGCTGTGGCGGATCTCCACGGCGGCCGGCGACCTGCTGGAGTCCCGCGCGCTCGTGGCGGCCTGCGGGCAGCTCAACCGGCCGGTCCTTCCGGACATCCCGGGGCGCGGCTCCTTCGCCGGGACGAGCTTCCACTCCGCCCGCTGGGACCACGACGCCGACCTGCGCGGCAGGCGGGTCGCGGTCATCGGAACGGGCGCGAGCGCGGTGCAGATCGTCCCGGAGATCGCCAAGGAGGCGGCGGAGCTGCGGGTGTTCCAGCGGACCCCGCCGTACGTGATCGACAAACCGGACCGGCCCTACCGGACGTGGGAGAAGGCCGTCCTGACGAGGATGCCGTGGCTGTACGAGCTGAACCGCGCCCGCATCTACGCCGTGTACGAGTCACGGGCGCTCGGGTTCATCAAGTACCCGAAGCTGATGTCCCTGGTCGAGTACCGGTTCTGGAGGAACCTGAAGGAGGGGGTCGCCGACCCCGCCCTGCGCGCGGCCCTCGTCCCCGACTACCCGATGGGCTGCAAGCGGATCCTCATCTCCAGCGACTACTATCCGACGCTCGCCCGACCGCACGTCGACCTGGTCACCGACCCCATCGAACGGATCACGCCGACCGGCGTCCGGACGGCGCGCCGCGACTACGACGTCGACGTCATCGTCTACGCCACGGGGTTCGCGACCACCGAGTTCCTCGCCCCCATGAAGATCGTCGGACGGGACGGCCGCGAGCTGAACGAGGCGTGGCGGGACGGCGTCCAGGCGCATCTCGGCATCATGGTCAGCGGCTTCCCCAACCTGTTCCTGCTGTACGGGCCGTACACCAACCTCGGCCACAACTCGATCATCTACATGCTGGAGTCGCAGTTCCGGTACGTGCTCGGCTGCGTGGAGGCGATGCGCCGCCACGGGCTCGCCTGGATCGACGTCCGGCCGGACGTGCAGGACGCGTTCACCCGGCGGGTGCGGGAGCGGATGCGCGCGACCGTGTGGGAGACCGGATGCCGGAGCTGGTACATGACCGCCGACGGCATGGTCGTCAACAACTGGCCGGGGTTCACCTTCGCCTACCGCCGCGCGACCCGCCGCCCCGATCCGCGGCACTTCCGGGCGCGCCGGGTCACCGGCGCGGCGCCCTTCCCCGGCTGACGGGCACGGCCGGGGTCGGCTCCGCAGACAGGTCGGCCCCGCGGGCGGGATCGGCACCGCGGACGGGATCGGCATAGGCTTCGGCCATGCCGACCGCCTTCGTCACCGGCGCCACCGCGGGGATCGGCGCCGCCTTCGCCCGCCGTCTCGCCTCCGACGGCTTCGACCTCGTCCTGCTGGCCCGCGACACCGAACGGCTGGAGGGGACCGCCGCCGACCTGCGCGACGCCTACGCCGTCCGCACCGAGACGCTGACCGCCGACCTGTCCACCGAGAAGGGCCTGGCCGCCGCCGAGGAACGCGTGCGCGGGGACGACATCGACCTCCTGATCAACAACGCCGGGTTCGGCAACGGGGGGAAGTTCCTCGACGTCCCCGTGTCGGACGAGCTGGCGATGCTCAAGGTGCACTGCGAGGCCGTCCTCCGGCTCACGCACGCGGTCCTGCCCGGGATGCTGGACCGCGGCCGCGGCGGGGTCGTCAACGTCTCGTCGGTGTCGGCGTTCGCGACGCGCGGCACCTACGGGGCGTCGAAGGCGTGGGTGGTCGCCTTCAGCGAGGGCGTCGCCGCCGACATCCGGGCGCGCTCGCGGGGCAGGGTGCGGGTCATGGCGCTGTGCCCCGGCTTCGTGCACACCGAATTCCACGACCGCGCCGGGATGGACGTGTCGGACGTCCCCGGTTTCATGTGGCTCGACAAGGACGACGTCGTGGACGCGGCTCTGCGCGACCTGCGGCGCGGAGTCCTGGTGAGCGTGCCGAGTCCGCAGTACAAGGCGATCGTGGGCGCCGCCCGCTTCGTGCCGCGCGGGCTGCTCGCGCGAATCTCGTCCTCGACCGGCCGTACCTACCGGTGATCTGCCGGTTTCGCTGGAACGTTCTGATCGTCGTCGGCAGCTAAACTTCCCAGCGTGTCCGAGCCGAAGTTCGAAGTCCAGATGCTCCACGACCGCGTCATGATCAAAACCGAGAAGGACAGCGGTGAGCGCCGTAGCACGGGCGGGATCGTCATCCCGGCGACGGTGGAGCAGACCAACCGCCTGGTCTGGGGTGAGGTCTGCGGAGTCGGCCACCACGTGCGCAACGTCAAGCCGGGCGACCGCGTGCTGTTCCACCCCGGCGACCAGTACGAGGTGGAGATCCAGGGCGAGAACTACCTCGTCATGCGCGAGCGGGACCTGCACGCCATCGCCAGCGAACGCCCGGAGCACGGCACGGGCCTGTACCTCTGACTCCTGACCGCTCACTCGACGACCGCGAGGCCCGCCGCGTGACCCCGGCGCGCGTGGCCGGCATGTGAACCCCGGGGTGTGAGGCCCGGCGTGTGCCTTCGGAGCGCCGCCCGGACGGGGCGGGGCGGCGCGCGGCGCGCCCTGTGCCGGTGAACGTCCCCGCCTTCTGAGCGCCGTCCCCCTGGGCGCCGCCTCCACGGAGCGCCGCCGCCCGTGAACGTCCCTGTCCCCGATCCGACCGTGATCGCCCGGTCAGACGGTGATCGCGACGGTGGAGCCCGCGCGGTCCTTGGTGACCCTGAGCTGGGCGGGGATCCGGGCGCGCAGCTCGCTGACATGGCTGACGACGCCGACCGCCCGGCCGCCGTCGCGCAGACCGTCCAGAACGTCCATGACCTCGTCGAGCGTCTCCTCGTCGAGGGTGCCGAAGCCCTCGTCCACGAACAGCGTGCCGATCTCGGTGCCGCCCGCCTCGGCGGTGACGACGTCGGCGAGACCGAGGGCCAGCGACAGCGAGGTGATGAACGACTCCCCGCCCGACAGGGTCACGGGGTCGCGCTCCTGGCCCGTCCAGGCGTCGGCCACCCGCAGGCCGAGCCCGCCCGCCCCCCGCTTGCGATCGGCGGCCGCCTTCTCCGTGGTGTGCACGAGGGCGTAGCGGCCGCCGGACATGCGCGAGAGCCGCTCGTTCGCCGCGGCGACGACCTGTTCCAGCCGGGCGGCCAGCACGTACGCCGACAGCGACATCGCGTGCCGGTTCGCGGCGTGCTTGCCGGACGCCAGGCCCGCGAGGCGCTCGGCGACCGCGTGGTCCGCGGCAGCGGGACGCCACGCGCGGACCGCCTCGCCGAGCAGGCCCCGCAGCTCCGCCAGGCGGTCGCGGCGCAGGCGGGCGCGGTCGGCGGCGCTCCGGGCCTCGGCGTGCCTCGCCTCCGCCTCGCCGAGCGCCGCCTCCAGGGCGGCGAGGTCGGGGGCGGGTTCGGCGGCCGCCCTCACCAGCGCCGGATCCGCGAGCCGGTCGCGGACGGCGGCCTCCTCGTCGTCGAGGCGGCGGATCCGGTCGCGCAGGTCGCCCTGGTCCTCGTCGGCCATCGCGGCGTCGAGGACCTCGTCGAGGGTGCGGAACCCCTCGGCCTCCGCGGCCGCCGTCGCGCTCGCGCGGGCGGCGGCGAGCTCGCCCGCGGCGCGGCCGTGGTCGCGCAGCGCGTCGACGGTCTCGGCGAGGGCGTCGGCCTCGCGTTCGAGGCGGGCGATCCGCGCTTCGATCGTCGGGTCGTCGCCGCGCGCCTCGTCCAGCTCGGCGGACAGTCTCTCCTGCTCGGACGCGAGCTCCCCGTCCCGGGTGCGGACCTCGGTGAGGCTCCGGGCGACCGACTCGCGTTCGTCGCGGACGCGGTCGAGTTCCCGCTCGTCGCGGTGGAGGTCGGCCTCCAGCCGGTCGGCCTCGGCCGCGCGGGCCTCGGCCTCCTCGCGTTCCGCCTCCGCCGCCGCGAGCCGTTCGGCGAGATCGCCCGCGCCGGCCTCCCCGGCGATCTCCAGCAGGTGGTCGTGTTCGGTGCGCAGCGCCTCCAGCTCGGTCCCGGCGCGTTCGCGGGCCTCCTGCGCCTCGTCGGCCTCGGCCTGGGCGCGCTCCACCTCGTCCTCGCCCGGGATCGCGTCGGCCTGCGCGGCGGGCGCCGGATGTTCGGTCGAGCCGCAGACGCGGCATGGTTCGCCGTCCCTCAGCTCGCCGGCGAGGACGGACGCCATCCCGTCCAGCCGCGCCTGCCGAAGGTCAAGAACGTGCTGCCGGGCGGCCTGCGCGGTGTCGACCGCGGCCCGGTAGGCGTCCTCGGCCTCGGCGAGGCGGTGCTCCAGCCGGTCGCGGCGGTGCGCCGCGTCGAGCCGCTGCGCCGCCTCCCGCACGGCGGCCTCGGCGGCGGGGAGCCCGGCCGCGGCGGCGCGGGCCGCGTCCAGCTCGGCGCGGCGGGACTGCACGACGCCGGGCAGCTCGGCGAGGGCCGCGGCGACACGGGCCTCCTCCTGCTCCAGGCGGCGCAGCTCACCGGCCAGGTCGTCCCGCTCCTGCGCGATCTTCCGGAGCCGGGCGGCCCTGCCGCGCGCCTCCTCCAGCGTCGCGATCTCGTCGCGGCGGGCGCGCTCGGCCTTGAGGAGGACGTCCTCCGGGGCGTTCGGGGGCAGCAGCGCGGCGACCGCGGCGCGCTGCCGGTCGGCCCTGCGCCGCGCCTGCCGCGCCTCCTCGTGGCGCGTGCGGACGGCGTGGACGAGCGGGACCACCCGGTCGGCGCGGGCGGCGGCGTCCAGGCGCGCCGCCATGCGCGACTTCTCCTCGGCGCGTTCGCGCAGGGCCGCGCGGCGGGCGAGCGCTTCGGCGTGGAGGCGCTGCCGTTCGGCGAGCGTCCTCGCCTGCTCCAGCGCGTCCCGGGCCGCGTCGAGCGCGGTCTCGGCCTCGCGGCGCAGCTCCTCGGTGACGGCGTGGACGTCCTCGTGCTCGGCGGCGAGCTCGGCGGCCCACGCGGGCAGCAGCTCCGTGTCGGCGGACGGCTCGGGCCCGGACTCGGGGCGGCGCGGGGCCGGGACCGCGGGCCGCTCCCCCCGCGGCGGCGCGGCACCGGTCACCTCGGCGACGCGGCCGGCGATCGAGAACGCCCGCGCGGCCAGCTCCGCGGCCTCGCGTCCCGTGGCGGCCCGCCGTTCGGCCAGCCATTTCTCGACCTCGGTGAACACCTCCGTCGCGAAGAGCCGTTCCAGGACCCGCCGGCGCTCGTCGGCCCCGGCCCGCAGGAACCCCGCGAACTCGCCCTGCGGCAGCATCGCGACCTGGCAGAACTGGACGGCGGTCATGCCGAGCAGCCCGGAGATGAGGTCGCCCGCCTCGTCCAGGCGCGTGGTGAGCCCGGTCCAGGAGCCGTTCTCCAGCTCCTCCACGATGACCCTGGCGTGCTCGGTGGTGGTGCCGGCGCCGCGGAGCTTCGACCGCTCCCACGCGGGCGAGCGCGTGATGCGCAGGCGGCGTCCCCGGATCGTCGTCTCCAGCATGACGGCCGGTGCCGCGCCGGGGGCCGCGTGATCGCTGCGCAGGCCCTTCACCGCGTTGCGGGCGCCGGGGACCTGGCCGTAGAGCGCGAAGCAGATCGCGTCGAGGACGCTGGTCTTGCCCGCGCCGGTGCGACCCTGGATGAGGAAGAGCCCGGCGTCCGACAGCGCGTCGAAGTCGATCTCCTCGGTGCCGGAGAACGGGCCGAACGCGGTGATCCGCAGGCGGTGCAGCCTCATGCGCCGCCTCCCGCCCGGCGTCGCCGGCGCGGCCGCCGGGGCCGCGCCCGGCGCGCCCGTCCGCGCGGTGGAGCCCCGGTCATGCGAGGGCCTCCCGGCGGCGGCAGTGCTCGAACGCGTCGTGCAGGAGGGCCCGCTCGGCCTGCGACGGGGGCTCGCCCGTGACCTCGGCGACGAAGTCGCCGGCGACCTCGAGGGGTGAGCGCTCGCGGACCCGTTCGGACCAGGTGCGCGTCTCGTCGGCCCCGCCCTCGGGTTCGAAGGTCAGGACGAGCGCGTGCGGGAACCGGCGCCGCAGCCGTTCCATCGCGGCCGCGGGACGGTGCCGGTCGGTGAGCGTGATCTGGAGCCAGTGGTCCTCGTACCGCTCGAACGACGCGTCAGTGAGCAGCTCGTCGATGCGTCCGCGGACGCGGGCCAGGCGGCGCGGGACGGGCGCCTCCACGAACTCGGACGCGATCTCGCCGTCGCGCAGGTCGATCAGCCAGGAGCCCTTGACGTGATTCTCCTCCGAGAACGAGTACGCGAGCGGTGATCCCGAGTAGCGGACGCGGTCGGTGACGCTCCATCTGCCGTGCAGGTGGCCGAGCGCCGCGTAGTCGACGCCCTCGAACACCGAGCGCGGCACCTGCGACGCCCCGCCGACCGAGATGTCGCGCTCGCTCTCGCTGGACGCGCCGCCGGTCACGAACGCGTGCGCGAGCACCACGGCCCGCTCCGCGCGGCGCGCCGCGTCCGCCCGCACGCGGCGCATGGCCTCGGTGAGCGCGGCGGCGTGACTGCGTTCGTCCAGCTTCCACGGCTGCCGGACGAGCTCGGGCTCCAGATAGGGGATGCCGTAGATCGCGGCGTCCCCGATGACGACGGGCTCCCCGACCCGGGCGAAGTCGGTGCGGATGTGCACGCCGGCGGCGTCCATCAGCTCCGCCCCGAACCCGAGGCGCCGGACCGAGTCGTGGTTGCCCGCGATCAGCACGACCCTCGTCAGGGCGGCGAGCCGCCGCAGCGCCTCGTCGCACAGCCGGACGGCGTCCACGGACGGCAGGGCCCGGTCGTAGACGTCCCCGGAGACCAGCACGCAGTCGACCCGCTCGGCGGCGACGGTCTCGACGAGGTGGTCGACGAACGCCGCCTGCGCGGACAGCAGATCCTCGCGGTGGAACGATCTGCCGAGGTGCCAGTCGGAGGTGTGCAGGAATCGCATGTCGCAGCAACCATAGGCACCACGTCCGACACAACCGGCGCAGAAACGCCGGACCGCCCCGAACATCTCCGGCGGCCCCGCCGTCCCCGCCGCGGCCGCTCCCGTAGGGTTGCGGCGTGAGCGATCGTCCCTACGTCCTGCTGAGCTGCGCGATGTCCGCCGACGGTTACATCGACGACGCGTCGCCGGAGCGGCTGCGGCTGTCCAGTCCCGCGGACTTCGACCGGGTCGACGCGGTGCGCGCGGGCTGCGACGCCATCCTCGTCGGCGCCGGGACCATCCGGGCCGACGACCCGAAGCTGCTCATCCGGTCCGAGACGCGGCGCGAGCGGCGGGTCGCGCGGGGGCTGCCGGCCGACCTGACCAAGGTGACGCTCACCGAGAGCGGCGACCTCGACCCGGCCGCGCGGTTCTTCACCACGGGCGCGGCGCCGAAGCTGGTGTACGCGCCGCCCTCCGCGACCGGGGAGCTGGCGGCGCGGCTCGGAGACCTGGCCAAGGTGGTCGACGCGGGCGACCCCGTCTCTCCGCACCGGGTCTCGCCGCACCGTGTGCTCGGCGACCTCGCCGCGCGGGGCGTGCGGCGGCTGATGGTCGAGGGCGGGGGCGCCGTGCACACGCTGTTCCTGACCGCGGACCTGGTGGACGAGATCCAGCTCGTGGTCGCGCCGTTCTTCATCGGCGACCCGGCGGCGCCGCGCTTCGTCCGGGCCGGGGTGTTCCCGCAGTCGCCGGACCGCCCGATGCGGCTCGCGGAGGTCACCCGCATCGGCGACCTCGCGCTGCTGCGCTACCTGCCCGGGAAGGCACGTGACTGACCCGGCCCGCGACCCCGCCGAGGACGGACCCGTCCCGCACGGCCGTGCACCGAACGGCTCGGCACCGGAATCCCCGGTACCGGAGGGCTCGGCGACGCCCGGCCCCGTCGCCGGCGGCGCGAACGGCGCGGCCCCCGACGACCTGGCCTGGCTGCGGCTGGCGTGCGACCTGGCGAAGCGGTGCCCGCCCTCGCGCACCGCGTTCTCCGTCGGCGCGGTCATCGTCGACGCCGACGGCCGGGAGATCGCACGCGGCTTCTCCCGCGAGCACGACCCGCACGACCACGCCGAGGAAGCCGCCCTCGCCAGGGCGGCCGGCGACCTGACCGGCGCGACCGTCTACAGCTCCCTGGAACCGTGCGGGCACCGGGCCTCGCGGCCGCGCCCGTGCGCCGAGCTGATCGCCGCGTCGGGCGTGCGGCGCGTGGTGTTCGCCTGGCGGGAACCGGCCCTGTTCACCGAGGGCGCGGGCGCGGAGATCCTCGCGGCGGCGGGCGTCGAGGTGACGGAGATCCCCGAACTCGCCGACCGCGCCCGGGAACCCAACGCCCACCTGCTCTAGCGATCCCCCGGCCACCGGTGCGGGGCGGCGGCCCGAGTGGTCCGCCGGCCGGGTGGACGCGAGGTGAGACTCGGGTCTCATCGGTCTTCCACCGGGCGGGGGCGTCGTGCGATGCTGGGCGCAACCGCCCAAGCAAGCATTCGGTCAGGAGGGCACGGCAGCATGCGCGAACACGATCGGCTGTTCATCGGCGGCGACTGGGCGACCCCGGCCGGAACCGGCACCATCGACGTCGTCTCCCCCCACACCGAGGAGGTCATCGGGAGGGCGCCCGAAGGCACCGAGGCCGACATCGACGCCGCGGTCGCCGCGGCGCGGCGCGCCTTCGACGAAGGACCCTGGCCCCGGATGACGCCCGCGGAACGCGCCGAGATCGTCGGGCGGCTGTCGTCGATCTACGCCGAGCGCCAGCAGGAGATGGCCGACCTCGTCACCGCCGAGATGGGCTCGCCGATCACGTTCTCGGTGTTCGGCCAGGCGGCCATCCCGCAGATGGTGCTGCAGTACTACGTGGACCTCGCCGCCACCTACACCTGGGAAGAGGAGCGGCAGGGCATGCTCGGCCCGGTCACCGTCGCCCAGGAGCCGGTCGGCGTCGTCGCGGCGATCGTCCCGTGGAACGTCCCGCAGTTCACGCTGATGCTCAAGCTCGCTCCCGCCCTGATCGCCGGCTGCACCGTGGTGGCCAAACCGTCCCCCGAGACGCCCCTCGACTCCTTCCTGCTCGCCGAGTGGATCCGGGAGGCCGGCATCCCCGACGGCGTCGTCAACATCGTCCCGGCGGGACGCGAGGTCGGGGCCCACCTCGTCGCGCACCCGGACGTCGACAAGGTCGCCTTCACCGGATCCACCGCCGCCGGACGCGCCATCGGCGAGGTCTGCGGCCGGCAGCTCAAGCGCGTCACGCTGGAACTCGGCGGCAAGTCCGCCGCGATCATCCTGGACGACGCCGACCTCGCCTCCACCATCGAGGGCTTCAAGCTGGCCTCCCTGATGAACAACGGCGAGGCGTGCGCCGCGCAGACCCGCATCCTCGCCTCCCGCCGCCGCTACGACGAGGTCGCCGACGCCCTCGCGACCATGGTCGGCGGCCTCAACGTCGGCGACCCCGCCGACTACGACACCGAGATCGGCCCGCTCGTCTCCCGCAGGCAGCAGGAACGGGTGGAGAACTACATCCGCGTCGGCCAGGACGAGGGCGCCAAACTGATCACCGGCGGGCTGAACCGCCCCCACGACCGCGGCTGGTACGTCGCCCCGACCGTGTTCGGCGACGTCGACAACGACATGCGCATCGCCCGCGAGGAGATCTTCGGGCCGGTGCTCGTGCTCATCCCCTACGAGGACGAGGACGACGCCGTCCGCATCGCCAACGACAGCGACTACGGGCTCGGCGGCTCGGTCTGGACGTCCGACGTCGAGCACGGCCTCGAGGTCGCCCGCCGCATCCGCACCGGAAGCTGCGGCGTGAACATGTACACCCTCGATCCGAACACCCCGTTCGGCGGCTGCAAAAACAGCGGGATCGGCCGCGAGCTCGGCCCCGAGGGCCTGCGGGCGTACGTGGAGCACAAGTCCATCCCCCGGCCCGCCTGACACGGGTCCCGCCCGGCCGGGCGCGGTG
>DATCLF010000414.1:0-2609 GCA_036564055.1 Spirillospora sp. | reverse complement strand
GCCGTGGACCATCATGTGCACGAAGATCAACGCCGGTCCCGCGTCGGCCCGGGTCTCCAGGTCGGGTACCGGGCCGAGGATCCGGCGCAGGTTCTCCCGGATGGCCGTCCGGATCGGGTTGATCTTGGCTTCGCGGACCGCCGCGGCCAGCTCGGAGGCCGGCTCGCTCAGCAGTACCGCGAGCAGCGGCGCGCCCCGGTGGCGGAGCCCTTCGGCGATCTGCGTCAGCCCGGCCACCAGGTCGTCCACCGGATCGTCGCCCTGCTCGGGCACGCGCTCGGACGCCGCCGCCCGCAGCGCGTCCACGACCAGGGCGTACTTGGTCGGCCAGCGCCGGTAGAGCGAGCCGAGACCGACGCCCGCCGTGCGGGCGATCTCCCCGACGTGCAGCCCGGCGTACCCGTGGCTGTCGAGCAGGCTCAGCGTCGCGTGCAGGACCGCCCGGTCGACGGACGCGTCCCGGGGCCGTCCCCGCCTCCTGTCCCCGCTCACCTGTCCCCGCTCACCCGTCTCCAGTCACCCGTCTCCGTTCATCGCGAGAAGCCTAACGGCAACGACCGCTTCCGTATCTCCCCCACCCTCTTAACGGAAGCGTTGACTTCCGTATGTCGCCCCTGCTATACCGAGAACGACCGTTATCGGAAATCGTCGTTCTCGGAAAGCGAGGGACCATGCGAGCCGTCGTCACCGACCCCCAGGGCGCGCGGCGCCTCCGGCTGTCGGACGTGCCCCGGCCGGAACCGGGACGCCACGAGGCCCTGATCAGGGTGGAAGCCCTGTCTCTGAACGCGGGCGAGACCCGGCGGGCGCTCGCGGCCACAGACGTCTACATCCCCGGATGGGACTTCGCCGGGGTCGTCGAGGAGACCGCGGCGGACGGCAGCACCCCGCCCGCGGGGACCCGCGTCTACGGCGTGGTCGCGCCCCACGGGGCCTGGGCCGAGTACGTCACCGCGCCCGCGTCCGTCCTCGCCGAGATCCCCGCCGGGGTCTCCGCCGAGCAGGCGGCCGCCCTCCCCGTCGCGGGGATCACCGCGCTGCTCGCGCTGGAGTCGGCCGGGACGCTGCTCGGCCGCAAGGTCCTGGTCACCGGCGCCGCCGGCGGCGTCGGCCGCTACGCCTGCCAGCTCGCGCACCTGGCCGGCGCCGAGGTCTTCGCGATCAGCCGCCGGCCCGGACTGCCCGAGCGGCTGCGGGCGGACGGCATCCCGCACGCGACCGTCTTCACCGGCATCGGCGCGGCCAGGGACGCCGGGCGCTACGACGTGATCCTCGACGGCGTCGGCGGCGACTCGCTGGGGACTGCGCTCGGGGCCCTCGCCCCCGGCGGCATCTGCGTCAGTTTCGGCAACGGCAGCGGGAAGCCCGCCGCCTTCGACCCCGTTGAGTTCTACTCCACGCCCGGCGCCCGGCTCCAGGGGCTGTGGCTCGGCAACCTCCTCGCGGCCGGCACCGACTGCGGCCCGATGCTGTCCCGGCTCGTGGGCCTGGTGGCCGACGGCCGGCTCCGTGTCCCGATCGACGACGTCCTGCCCTGGACGAGCATCGGCGAGGCCGCCGGCCGCCTCATGGACCAGTCCGTCCACGGCAAGATCATCGTTACGGTCGGCTGAGGCGGGACACGAGGCCGGATGGGAGCGGGCGGGGCGAGCGGGCCGCGAGGCGCGATGCCGGCGTCAGCGGCCCAAAGCCCGCCGCAGTGTGATGCCGAAGCGTCTCAGGCGCCACATCTCCCAGGCGCTCACCGCCGTGACCGACAGCGGGCCGCCGAAGATCAACGCGGCGCGCACCTGGAAGGGGACGCCGGTGTAGGCGCTGGTGAACAGGTCGATGAGCGCGACTTCCCACGCCAGGACGGCGCCGATGATCGGAGGCAGGAGCTCGTTGATGTCGGCGGTGCGATACACGTGCACCAGCGAGATGAAGCCTCCCCAGAGCATGAAAAGGAAGAAGTACCACGACACCACGGTGAGGCAGAGCCCGTACAGCGTTTCCGCCCAGTCGCCGGCCGTCCTGTCCGCAAGGGCATTGGGGATCTCCCTCTCGAGAAGGTCGGGGATCAAGACCAAGGCCGAGAAGAACAGGAACGCCACCACCACGAGCATGAAGACCAGTGACGCGAGCGGTTTCACCGACCGGATGCGGTGAACATATCTCGACAGCGGTCACCGTTGCGGAGGAGCATCGACGGTCGCTCGACGCGACACGCGGCCGCGCTGGACGCCGCGAGGACCATGAGGTCGGCAGGGTCGCGACGGTGTCACCGACCGGCTCGGACGGCCTTGCCGTAGGCTGCGCACACCTGTGGCGGGTCACCGGGACACGGACGTCCGCTCACCCTCGACGCGTGCGGCAGGCCCCTTCGGAGGCGCTCCGCCCGGAGTGACGGGCCGCCTGAAGCACCGGACGCTCAGAACCCTGACGGGGTTCGGATCATCCGTTCTGGGGAATATCGACGGCTTCGTCGCTCTATGATGCCCGCGTGGCGAAGATCGTGGACTACGGCGAATTCAACGAGCGCCTGCGGCGCGTCATGCCGCGGCCGGGAGAACGCGACCCGGAAGTGCTGGCGAACACCGCACCACGCTGGGAATTGCTCCGCCAGTTCC
>DATCLF010000413.1:0-13432 GCA_036564055.1 Spirillospora sp. | reverse complement strand
GGACGGCGCTGGAAGCCGGCGGACGCGACGTCCTCGGCGGCGTCGGCGCCCACGAGGATGAGGGACGGGAGCGTCCAGGCGGCCCTGGCCTCGTCGGCGCCCCAGGCGACCTCGGCGTGCGCGTCGGCGGCCGCCGCCAGCCGCACCAGGGCGTCGGCGAGGGCGGGATCGCCCGTCACGATCAGTGCCGTGAGATTCATCGGTGCCTCCTTCGACGTTCGGAGACACCCACCCTGCGACGCTGCGTGAGGGCACGGAAGACGTTCCGTGAACTGTGGATAACTTCGACGCCGAACCCGCGGTAAACGCGGCGACGCCTATTTCGACTCCATCGACCCTGGTGAGAAGGGCGAATTGGTCGGCGGCAGGGCGGTGGCGTGGAGGTGGGCGCCACCGCCCGGCCGCTGACGCTGGGCGACCCCCGCCGGGGGGGAGAGCGGGGGTCGCCTGGCGGTCCGGCTCCGGGGGGTAGAGCCGGCCCGCTTTCCCAAGAAAGTCCCGCGGAGTTCGACGTAAGCCGAACGCAAGTCCGCTCTATAGCAGAGGCAAACTTACTGACTCCAGTCTAGGCAGTTACAACTTATGCTGCCCGACGCTTGAGAGTTCCGTCGAGGCGCAATCGCGCCTCACCGAGGCGACGATATTTCTCACCTGGTTGGACGAACCTCTCCAGACCGTACCGGCGAGATGCCGTCACCCTCGACGGAGCCACCCGATCCCCATGCACGCGGTGTGCATAGGGATGGGAGTGGGAGCGTACAGGAGAACTAAAGATCTTTCCGGCCGCCCCGCCGGGATCCCGGACGGCAAACGGAAAGCGATCACGGTGCGTGATCAATTCTCCGTCCCGATGGGCAGTTCCGGATAGTCCGGAATTGAGGGTTACATCCTGACTTGACCCCACTTGCCACCGACGTCACGGCCGGCACGGGCGGCTCCCACCGGCGCAGATTTACGAAAGATGCCTTGTCAACAGGGCAAATGAGGCGTACACAGGGTGTACGGGCCATGTGTCCGAGCACGGCACCCGGGCACCCACGCGCCGATCAGCCGCGCGAGGCTTGTCGAGACGGGCTTGACCCGGTTCGACGAATACAGGTGCACGCTTGGTAACCCGGTGTGACGTGCTGGCGGCGGCGTCCCGCGACAGGGGCGCCGCCCGCTGTGCGCACAGCCGAACGGTCGATGCCGTGACGTCCGATGTCAGGGCCGGTGTCAGCGGCCATGTGTCAGGGGCTCGGTCAGCCGCGCATGAGCGCCTCGCAGATGGCCTGCGAGTCACGCGCGGCCGCGGCCACCGCCGCCGCGCAGTGCACCACCCACCCGGCGACGCCCTCCGGAGTGCCGGACGCGTAGCCGCGCAGCGCCTCGGCGTAGGCGCCGGCCGACTCCAGATGCCCGACCTCCGGCGCGACGAGCGACTTCGGGTCCAGGCCACGGGCGACGAACGTCAGCCGCTGCGCGGCACGGGCGACGAGCCCGTCCCCCCAGCCGAACGGACGCAGAGTCAGCAGCTCGCCGTGCACGATGGCACCGACCACCAGGGCGGGCGCCTTCGTCGGCCGCGTCAGCAACACGCTCAGGGCGTCCAGGCGGGCCGCCACCTCGGACGGCGAAGGGGCCTCACCGAGATCCAGCGCGTCCTTGACGATCCCGTCGTCCTGGCGCGGACGTCCGAGATGGGCGCTGTCCACCGCGTCCGCCGCCGCGAGGACGTGAAGCCGCGCAAGGGCCTGCCGGGGCGCCTTCCGCCACGTCTCCGTCAGCGTCCCCAATTCGGCGGACACGCGCAGAGACCCCTGCACGGCCGGGTCGGACGGGCGCCCGGCGGTGCGCAGCTCGTCGAGCTCGACCGAGGCGCCCTCCAGGACCGCGGAGGCACGGGCCCCGCGCAACGCCGACTCGGTGGACACCTCGGCGCTGCGCCGCCGCAGGACGCGATGCCCGAGAAGCCGGTCCACGGCGGAACGCGCGTCATCGACGGCGCCGGCGACGCCGGGGAGGTTCGCCACATCAGCAAGCGCATCGGTCACGGCCCGACCTTATGCGGTCCTCGACACCGCCCACGCAACACCCCGCCGCACCCACCCACTTCACCGCATTCACTCTTCACCCCGCTCACTGCATCGCGGCACCCGCGCAACGCCTCGACCGCCCGATGACACGAAGGCGATTGCGATGTGGCAGCGTGGAAAGCGGCCATGGATGTGCTCCAACACCCCTCTTCACCACGCTCTTCACCCGCTTGTAGGGGGTGGCTTGTGGTGACCGGGACCTTCCTGGTGAAGTGGGGGGTGCCGGGCGACCCCGCTCTAGCTAGAAGGAGTGCGCGTTGAGCGAGAGCCAAGAGACACTGTCGAACCTTCTGCAGGAGACACGGCGCTTCGCCCCGCCCCCGGAGCTCGCCGCGTCCGCCAACGTCAAGGCCGACGCGTACGAGCGGGCAGCGGAGGACAGCCTGGCCTTCTGGGCGGAACAGGCGGACAGGCTCACCTGGTCGAAGCGCTGGGACCAAGTCCTGGACTGGAGCAACCCGCCGTTCGCCAAGTGGTTCGTGGGCGGCCGGCTGAACGTCGCCTACAACTGCGTCGACCGCCACGTCGAGGCGGGCAAGGGCGACAAGGTCGCCTACTACTGGGAGGGCGAACCCGGTGACACGCGTACCCTCACCTACGCCGACCTGCAGCGCGAGGTGAACAAGACGGCGAACGCCCTCCTCGAACTGGGCGTCCGCAAGGGCGACCGGGTCGCCATCTACCTGCCGATGATCCCGGAGCTGCCGATCGCGATGCTGGCGTGCGCGCGCATCGGCGCCACCCACTCGGTCGTCTTCGGCGGCTTCTCGTCGTCGGCGCTGCGGGCCCGCATCGAGGACGCCAACGCCAAGCTCCTCATCACCGCGGACGGCGGGTACCGGCGCGGCAAGCCCACGGACCTGAAGGGCATCGCGGACGAGGCCGTCGAGGAGACGCCGTCGATCGAGCACGTCCTCGTGGTGCGCCGCACCGGCGAGCCGGTGGCGAAGAAGGAACGCGACCTGTGGTGGCACGAGGTCGTCGACCGGCAGAGCGACCAGCACACCGCCGAGCCCATGGACGCGGAGCACCCGCTCTACATCCTGTACACGTCCGGGACCACCGGGAAGCCGAAGGGCATCCTGCACACCACGGGCGGATACCTGACGCAGTGCGCGTACACCCACTGGGCGGTGTTCGACCTCAAGCCGGAGACGGACGTCTACTGGTGCTCGGCCGACATCGGCTGGGTCACCGGACACTCCTACATCGTGTACGGGCCGCTCGCCAACGGCTCCACGGGCGTCATCTACGAGGGGACCCCGGACACCCCCCACAAGGGACGCTGGTGGGAGATCATCCAGAAGTACAAGGTCAGCATCTTCTACACCGCGCCCACCGCGATCCGTACGTTCATGAAGTGGGGAGACGACATCCCCGCCCAGTACGACCTGTCGTCGCTGCGGGTGCTGGGGTCGGTCGGCGAGCCGATCAACCCCGAGGCCTACGTCTGGTACCGCAAGCACATCGGCGGCGACCGGACCCCGGTCGTGGACACGTGGTGGCAGACCGAGACCGGCGCCATCATGATCAGCCCGCTGCCCGGCGTCACGGAGGCCAAGCCGGGTGCGGCGATGCGCCCGCTGCCGGGCATCTCCGCGGACGTCGTGGACGACCAGGGCCAGTCGGTGCCGAACGGCGGCGGCGGCTTCATGGTGGTCAAGGAGCCGTGGCCGTCGATGCTGCGGACGATCTGGGGCGACGACGAGCGGTACGTCAAGACGTACTGGTCGCGGTTCGACGGCCTGTACTTCGCGGGCGACGGCGCGAAGAAGGACGAGGACGGCGACATGTGGCTGCTCGGCCGCGTGGACGACGTCATGCTCGTGTCCGGCCACAACATCTCCACCACGGAGGTGGAGTCGGCCCTGGTCTCGCATCCGAAGGTCGCCGAAGCGGCCGTGGTCGGCGCGACCGACCCGCTCACCGGGCAGGCGATCGTGGCGTTCGTCATCCCGCGCGGCGACGCCGACGGGGACGTCGAGGGCGAGGAGTTCCTCAAGGAGCTGCGCGACCACGTCGCCAAGACGCTCGGCCCGATCGCCAAGCCGCGGCAGATCATGATCGTTCCGGAGCTGCCCAAGACCCGCTCCGGCAAGATCATGCGACGGCTGCTGCGGGACGTCGCGGAGAACCGCAGCATCGGCGACGTCACCACGCTCGCCGACAGCACGGTCATGGACCTGATCCGCGAGAAGCTGCCCAACGCCAAGCCGGAGGACTGATCCCGGCTCGTCGGCGAGCCGGCCCCCGGTGAGCCGGCCTCAGCCGGCTCCGACGGGTCTCACCGCCGAACGGCATGACGCGGCCCGCGCCCGGTCGTCGCACCGGGCGCGGGCCGCCGTCGGGTTTCACCTTTTCGCTGCTGATCGGCGGTTTGGCCTATACCGACCCGTCACAATTCGAGAGAGTGGCGACTGCGGTCCCGGACGGGAGGCCTTTCCCGCCTCGGCGGCCGCGGTCGTCGTCTTCCGGACAGGGGCGCGTCCACGCGCCCGGGCTAAGGAGTAAGCGATATGTCGGAGGCTGCACGCGGCGAGCGCGTCGAGGACATGTCCATCGGCGAACTGGTCGCGATGGCGTCGGACAACGTCAGGAATCTCATCAAGGCCGAGATGGACCTGGCCAAGATGGAACTGAAGGCCGACGCCAAGAAGGCCGCGATCAGCGGTGTGATGTTCACGATCGCCGCGGTGATGGGCGGGGTCGTCGTCATCCTCCTGTCGATCTCCCTCGCGTACGGGCTGGTGGGGCTCGGCGTCTGGCACTGGCTCGCGTTCCTCATCGTCGCGCTTCTGTACGTGCTGCTCGCCGGTGTCCTGATGCTGGTGGCGAAGCGGTTCATCAAGAAGATCGAGGGGCCGAAGCGCACCCGCAGAACCCTGAAGGACGACCTGGCCGCCCTGCGGCGCCGCGACGACTCCGACGCGCGCGGGCTGGAGGGCTCCGACGCGCGCGAACTGACGGCCTGACCCGCGTCATGGCAGGAAGGGACACGTCACTGATCGAGGTCGACGGACCGTGGACGCACCGGCAGATCAGCGCCGGCGGGACGCGGTTCCACGTCGCCGAGGCCGGTGAGGGGCCGCTCGTCCTGCTCCTGCACGGTTTTCCCGAGTTCTGGTGGTCGTGGCACCACCAGCTCGAGTCGCTGCCCGCCGCGGGGTACCGCGCGGCGGCGGCGGACCTGCGCGGATACGGCGGCAGCGACAAGCCGCCGCGCGGCTACGACCTCGTCACGCTGGCGGGGGACGCCGCGGGCCTCATCCGCGCGCTGGGCGAGGCCAACGCGGTCGTCGTCGGGCACGACTGGGGCGGCCTGCTGGCCTGGACGATGGGGGTCTACCACCCGAAGGTCGTCCAGAGGCTGGCGG
This sequence comes from Spirillospora sp., assembly GCA_036564055.1. Lineage (GTDB taxonomy): Bacteria > Actinomycetota > Actinomycetes > Streptosporangiales > Streptosporangiaceae > Spirillospora. The sequence goes on along the minus strand of DATCLF010000413.1, from coordinate 7,983 downwards.
TGGTGAGCGCCCCGCATCCGCTGCGTCTGCGCCACGCCGTCGTCACCGACCCTCGCGGTCAGGGGTGGGCGACGCGTCACACGTTCGGTTTCCAGTTGCCGTTGTGGCCGGAGCGGCTCCTCGTCCGCGACGACGCCGCGTTCGTGGGGAGGCTTCTGCGCGACTGGTCGGGTCCCGGCTGGCCGGACGAACGGACAGAACGGCTGGTGAGAAAGGCCGTCCAGATCCCGGGGGTCGCCCATAGCGCCCTGGAGTACCACCGTTGGCTCATCCGGTCCCTGGTCCGTCCGGACGGGATCCGGTACGCGCACCGCATGCGCGCGCCCATCCAGGTGCCCACGCTCCAACTGCACGGTGCGCTCGACACGTACACGCTCCCGTCAAGCGCCCAGGGCTCCGGCCGCTACGTGGCGGCCCCGTACCGGTGGAAGCTCATCGAAGGGGCGGGGCACTTTCCGCACCAGGAGCGTCCTCAGGCGTTCGACGCGCAGCTCCTCGGCTGGCTCGCCGACCCCGAACCCGAAAGCTGACCTCCGGCGGGGCACGCTCGCGCACAACCACGCCCGGGGTGACCGCGTGCGGCGAAGCGTACGGTGGGAGCCATGCGGGATCGGGACGAGTCGGGACGCCCACGCAACGCACGCCCACGGGACGCCTACGGGCGTCCTCTGCCGCGCGGCGCGTCCGGCACACCGACGATGCCGGACGACCTCGACATGCCCCCAGGAGAAGCCCTGATCGAAGCACAGCGCCTTCTGGACGCCGACCGGCCCTTCCATGCGCACGAGGTCCTGGAGGCGGTCTGGAAGGCCTCTCCGGAACCCGAGCGGGAGCTGTGGAGGGGCCTGGCTCAGGTCGCCGTGGGGATAACGCACCTCCGGCGGGGAAACACCCGCGGCGCCCAGGCGCTCCTCACCCGCGCCGCCGAACGTCTCGTCCCCTACGAAGCGGCCCCTCCCCACAACATCGACGTCCACGGCATCGTGCAACGGGCCCGCGCACTGGCCGACGCCCCAGAGGACGGCCCGATCAGCCTCCGCCTCACCACGGCATAGCCAGAGCGACGCGGGCCAGGCTCAGTCGGAGCACCCCTGCGTGGACACCGGCCTAGTGGCGTAGCGTCCGGCGCGCGCATCCGGGGCGACCTCGGCCGCCGTGAGGGCGTAACCCGTGGCCTGGCTGTCCAGTGCCGCGGCGAAGATGACGCCGTACACACGGCCGTCCGTGGTCAGCAGCGGCCCACCGGAGTTGCCCGGTTCGACCTTGCCGCGGATGGCGTAGATCTCCCGGCTGACCTGGCCGGTGTGGTAGATGTCCGGGCCGCGCGCGGTCTGCCGGGCGCGGATGCGGGCGGCGCCGGCGGTGAACGGCTGGTTCTTCGGGAAGCCCGCGATGATCGCGTTGTCGCGGACGCGCGCCTCGCCGGCGAACTTCAGCGCCGGAGCCCGCAGCCCCGGCACGTGCAGGACGGCGATGTCGCGCTTGGGGTCGTACAGCACGACCCGGCCCCGGCCCGTCTCCCCGTTCACGGTCGCGACGTTGGACGGTCCGCGGGCGCCGGCGACGACGTGCGCGTTGGTCATGACGCGCTCGGGCGCGAACACGAAGCCCGTGCCCTCGATGCGGCGCTGACACTGCGGCGCCGTGCTGACGATCTTCACGATGCTGGCGCGGGCGGTCTTGAGCGCCGGCGTGTTCAGCACCGACTCGTCCGGCGGCGGGACCTGCACCACCGACTCGCCCCCGAGGCCGTTGAAGACCTGCGGGAACTCGCTGCTCTTCACGAACCCCTGGAACGAGGTGAACCACGTCTGCGCCGTCTCCGGCATCACGTCGTCGACCGCGCCGATGATCGTGGAGCCCTTGACCTGGGTCCGGACGGGCTTGAACTCGGAGTTGGCGACGAGGGTCCCGAAGAACCACGCGACGACCAGCAGCGACACGGCGCTGACGAAGGTCCCGCCGACGGCGTCGGCGGTGCGCGCGTTCAGACCGGTCACCCGGTTGCGCAGCACGGCGCCGATGGACGACGCGGCGAGCTGCCCGAACGTCGCGGACAGGAACGCGATCACGATGGCGAGAAGTGCCTGCTGCGCGGCGCCGTCCACGGCCGCCTCGGCGATCGGCGGCGCGATGAGCACCCCCGCGACACCGCCCCCGACGAAGCCGGCGAAGCTCAGCAGGCTCACGATGAAGCCCTGCCGATAGCCCGACACCCCGAACAGCACGACGAGCACGAGCAGGATCAGATCGAGAACGTGGTCGTGCAGCACCGCTTCACCGTATAAGGCCGCACCGCCGCATAACGTCCCCTCGGCGGACCAGATTCTCGTGCCTCGCGTAGCCGCAGAGTGTGACTTCGGGGCCCGGCGGCCGCCGTTTCGACGGAGATCATCCTCCTGACCTGCGGTTTGTCCCACAAAGGGCGGCGCGGACCGATCATCCTCGCCGGCGTGGCGAGATTCTCATCCTCGGGACGCGAGATCGAGAATCTCCGGCGGCAGGTCCTCGACGCGGCTCGTGTCCCATGGGCGGTCCCATCCGCCCGCCTTGAGCACCCGGGTCAGCAGCGCCGCCGTGAACCCCCACACCAGCAGGTCGCGCACGCGGAACGCCGGCCCGATCCTGAGCCCGGACGGATGCCGCACCATCATCCGGTTCGCCGGGTCGACGAGCTCGCGGATCGGGACGCGCGCCACCGCCGCGACCTCGCCGGGGTGGCCGGGCGCGATCTCCGACGGCTCGCGCCACCACGCGGCGACGGGCGTGACCCGGTGCTTGCTGCGCGCCAGGTACAGCTCGGGCAGGGAGCACAGGACCTCGACGCCGGAAGGGTCGACGCCCGCCTCCTCCCACGCCTCCCGGAGCGCCGCGGACACGGGCCCGTCGTCCTCGGGGTCGATGCGGCCGCCGGGGAACGCCGCCTGGCCGGCGTGGCTGTTCAGGGTGGCGGCGCGTTCGGTGAGCAGGACGTCCGGGCCGTCCGGTCCCTCGCCGAAGAGGATCAGGACGGCGGCGGGACGCCCGTCCTCCGGTGGCCGGAACGACGGCGGCACCCGCATCCGGGGCCCTTCCACGCGGAACCTGTCGAGCCACGGAGGGCAGGTGGGGGCGTTCTCGGTCACACCCGTCCCAACCGAGGAGGTTTCGGTTTCCTTCCCGGGCGTCCGGCCGGGGGCCGGGGCCGGGTCGCACGCCGGGCGGGTCACGAGAACGGCCCGGGTTTGACGAGCTTGCGCGCGGTCTCCTCGTCGACCGGGCCCTCGCCGAACGAGGGGCACAGGCGCGCGAGGGGGCATGCGCCGCAGGCGGGGCGGCGCGCGTGGCAGATCCGGCGGCCGTGCCAGATCAGCCTGTGCGACAGCATCGTCCAGTCCTTGCGCGGGAACAGCGCGCCGACCTCGTGCTCGATCTTCACGGGGTCCTCCTCGGCCGTCCAGCGGAAGCGGCGGGCGAGGCGGCCGAAGTGGGTGTCGACGGTGATGCCGGGGACGTCGAACGCGTTGCCGAGGACGACGTTGGCCGTCTTGCGCCCGACGCCGGGCAGGGTGACGAGGTCTTCGAGGCGGTCCGGGACCTGCCCGCCGAAGCGGTCGCGGATCGCGGCGGACAGCCCCATGACGGACTTGGTCTTGGCGCGGAAGAACCCGGTGGGCCTGAGGATCGCCTCGACGTCCTCGGGATCGGCGGCGGCGAGGTCCTCCGGGGTGGGGTACTTGGCGAACAACGCCGGCGTCGTCATGTTGACCCGCTTGTCGGTGGTCTGCGCCGACAGCACGGTCGCGATGAGGAGCTCGAAGGGCGTGCTGAAGTTCAGCTCGCAGTGCGCGTCGGGGTAGGTCTCGGCCAGGATCCGGTTCATCCGGCGGGCCCGCCGCACGAGCGCGAGCCGCGTCTCGGGCGCACGCGCCCGGCCCGCCGACGGGCCGTTCGCCCCGCCGCGGGGCTTTCCCCCCGTCTCGCCGGCCGCCCGGCCTCCCGGGGGTGTGCGCCCGGCGTGAGAAGCCGCATTGGTCGCCATCCCGCCAGGGTAGGGCCTCTGTTAAAAAGACGAGCATGTTCTTTTGTGTTAGGGTCGCCCGATGATCCTCGGCTCCTCCCGGTGGACGGCGACTCTCGCCGGACGACGCGTGCTGATCACCGGCGCCGCCCGCGGCATCGGCGCCGCCCTGGCCGGCCGGCTCCACGAGCGCGGCGCACGGGTCGCGCTCGCCGGCCTGGAACCCGAACGGCTCTCCTCCGTCGCGTCCCGCTGCGGCGGCGCTCCCCACTGGGCCTGCGACGTCACCGACCGCTCGCGGGTCGAGGAGGTCGTGGGCGACGCGGTGGACGCGCTGGGCGGCCTGGACGTGGTCGTGGCCAACGCCGGGGTGGCCGCGCAGATGCCGATGATCGGCGGCGACCCGTCCGTGCTTGAGCAGAGCCTTCACGTGAACGTCCTGGGCGTCTACAACACGCTCCGGGCGGCCGGGCCTCACGTCAGCCACAGGCGCGGTTACGCGCTGGCGGTGGCGTCGCTGGCGGCGGCCGTGCACGCGCCCCTCCTGGGCGCCTATAGCGCCTCCAAGGCCGCCGTAGAGGCGATGGGGAACACGCTGAGGGCCGAACTGCGGCCATGGGGGGCAAAGGTCGGCGTCGCCTACTTCGGCGAGCTGGACACCGACATGACGCGGCGGGGGTTCGACACCGAGGCCGCCTCGGCCCTCATGAAGGCCGGCGTCGGGGGAGGCTTCATCTCGCACGTCGCTCCCCTGCGCGTGGGGATCGACGCGCTGGAACGCGGGATCGCCCGGCGCTCGAAACGCATCGTGGCGCCCTGGTGGGTCGGCGGCCTCCTCCCGGTCAGGATGATCGCCCAGCCGGTCGTGGACCGCGCCGTCCAGCGCGGGCTCGGCGAGGTCCTGGAGATCGCGCGACGCGAGCGGGTCACCCTCACCACGCCCCAGCCCGAGGCCGAGCCGGCCGAGACCGGCGGGCCCGGCACCGTGCGGCGCGCACGTTCGGAGGCGGGGCGGTGACGGCGCCCCGCGCCACGCCGGGCGGCCTGCGCGACGTCGGCGTGGTGAACTGGCTGGCGTGCCGGGCCCTCGGCAGGGCGGCCGGGACGGGACCGCCCAACCTGTTCCTGACCCTCGCCCGCAGCCGGGGCCTCTTCCGCGGCTGGCTGTGGTTCGCCGGACGGCTGATGCCCGGCGGGAGGCTGCCGCGCCGGGAGACGGAACTGGTGATCCTCCGCGTCGCCCACCTGCGCGACTGCCGCTACGAGTTCGACCACCACGTCCGTCTCGCCCGGCGCGCCGGAGTCGGTGACCGCGACGTCGAACGCCTCAAGGACGGGCCGGCGGCCGGGGGCTGGAGTCCGCGCGAGCGGGCGATCCTCACCGCGGCCGACCAGCTCCACCACCGGCGCGACATCGACGACGACGCCTGGACGCGGCTGCGCGCCCACCTCACCGAGGCCGAGTGCGTGGAGCTGACCATGCTCGTCGGCCACTACGAGATGCTCGCCACGGTGATCACCGCGCTGCGCGTCCAGCCTGACCGCCCGCGCCGCCGCGCCCGGGCCCGCCGATCCGCACGCCCCTCCGGGTGATCATTCCCACGGCTCGCGCCGGGCCCCGGCGGCCCCCGGGCGTCCGCGGCCTCAGGTGTCGAAGACGCCCGACCGCCACAGCGTGCGCACATGCTCGACGACCGGCGGGCCGATCGCCCGCAGCGCGTCCGTGTCCCCCGCCGCGACCGCGGGCGTCACCATCGCGCTGACCGCCGACACGACCATGTGGCAGGCGAACACGGCCGTCTCGCCGCTCAGCCCCAGCATGTCCGCGAGGGCCTCGGCGAGGTCGTGCTGGATCTCCGACCGCCGCCGGACGGCCTCCGGGCCCGCGGCGTACACGTCCACGAGGAAGAGCCGCGCGTAGCCGGGTTCCGACGCCAGCGCCTCGAGGTAGGCGGTGAACACCCGCTCGAACCGGGTCATCGGGTCGCCCCCGCCCTCGGCGGATCCCTCCAGGCGGCGGCGCAGCAACGCGCTCGCGCGGTCGAACGCCGCCATGAAGCAGTCGAGCTTGGACGAGTACAGGGCGTAGAAGCTCTGCCGGGACACCCGGGCCCGTTTCAGCACGTCCTCGACGGACGTTCCCGCGTATCCCTTCTCCAGCATCGCCGCCGCCATGGCCGCGCAGAGACGGTCGCGGTGGACCCGCTCCACCTCGTCCCGGGAGAGCGCGTGACGCCCACGCGGAAGCCGGCGCGGCGGGGACTCGGACATCCGCTCAGACTAACGACTCGGACCGACGGTGAGACGGGGCCGTCGCCCGCCGCTCGCCCGCCCGGAAAGGGCGGAACAGACCGGTGTGATGGCATTCACCGCACGGTCCGTACACTGGGCGAACGGGACCGCGGCGGCCTGATGAGGCCGGACGAGCCCTGTCCCGCGTTTCGGCGCGCCGTGCCCCTGCCCTCACGTACGCGGTGGGACGTACGTCACACTAGGCATGTAGGTGTTCGAGGAGGAGAAGCGTGACCGATCGCGACGTGGACGTTCTGAGCAGAGCCCCGCTCTTCGAAGCACTCGACGAGCAGGGCGCCAAGGCGCTGCGCGCCAACGTGACCGAGGTGCGTCTCGCCCGCGGTCAGACGCTGTTCAACGAGGGCGAGGCCGGTGACCGGCTCTACGTCGTCCTCGAAGGAAAGATCAAGCTGACCCGCACGGCGCCCGACGGACGGGAGAACCTGCTCAGCGTCCTCGGTCCCAGCGAGATGTTCGGCGAGCTGTCCCTGTTCGATCCGCGTCCCCGCACCGCGAGCGCGGTCGCGGTCACCGAGGTCCGGCTCGCCGGGCTCGGTCACGACGCCCTCCGGCCCTGGCTGACCGGGCACCCCGAGGTGGCCGTGCAGCTGCTGCGGGCGCTCGCCCAGCGCCTGCGCAAGACCAACGACGTCATGGCCGACCTGGTGTTCACCGACGTGCCCGGACGCGTCGCCAAGGCGCTGCTCGACCTGGCGGAGCGGTTCGGCCAGCCCTCCGACGCCGGCCTGCACGTCCACCACGACCTCACCCAGGAGGAGCTGGCCCAGCTCGTCGGCGCGTCCCGCGAGACGGTCAACAAGGCGCTCGCCGACTTCGCGCAGCGCAACTGGCTGCGCATCGAGGCCCGCGCCGTCGTGATCCTCGACATCGAACGCCTGCGCAAGCGCTCGAGGTAGGGGCACACGACCGGGTGGCGTCCGCCCGGTGCCGGCCGCGGGCTCAGCGGCCGTTGAGGTAGTCGAGCTGGGACTGGACGGACGCCTCGGCCGCCGGCCAGAGCGACCGGTCGACGTCGGCGTAGACGCGTTCGACGACCTCCCGCGCCGTGCGCGCACCCGCGGCGACGGCGGCCTCCACCTGGGCCAGACGCTCGCGGCGATGGTCGATGTAGTGGTCGAGGGCGGCGATCGGGTCGTCGAGCTTCGGCCCGTGGCCCGGCAGGATCACGGCGGCCTCGACGTCGGCGGCGAACCGCCGGAGCCGGTCGAGGGAGGCGAGGTAGTCGCCGAGCCTGCCCTCCACCACCGTCGTCCCGTACCCGAGGACGGTGTCGCCCGTGAGAACGGCGCCGTCCGCCGGCAGCCAGAAGGTCAGCGAGTCGTCGCTGTGGCCGGGCGTCTCCATGATCCGCAGTTCGAGGCCGCCGGTGGTGACGACGTCCCCCTCCGCGAGGCCCTCGTCGCCCAGCCGGTGCCTCGGGTCGAGGGCCCGGACCTTGACGCCTCCCGCGAGGCGCGCGAACGTGCCGGCCCCCGCCGAGTGGTCGGGGTGGCCGTGGGTGAGCAGGACGAGACCGACGCGGCGTCCCCGGGCCTCGACGGTGTCCAGGACGCGCTTGAGGTGCGCGCGGTCCTCGGGCCCGGGGTCGACGACGACGGCCTCCTCGGAATCGGGCTCCGCGATGATCCACGTATTGGTGCCGTCCAGGGTCATCGCGGACGGATTCGGAG
>DATCLF010000412.1:0-9808 GCA_036564055.1 Spirillospora sp. | reverse complement strand
GGCCAGCTTGTAGAGGTGGGTGTACTCCTCGAAGTCGCCGACCTCGTCGACGGGCGGTTCTCCCGGCTCGCGGTTGGCCCGGATGAACGCGCGCATCTCGTCGGTCAGCTCGTCGGCGTAGATCTGGTCGCCGACCATGAGCAGGACGTCCGGCCACGCGGCCTCGTCGGTGCTTTCGCGGAGCTTGTCGGCGAGGGCGGTGAGCGCGTCGTAGCCGAACTGTTCGACCGTCCCCGGGGAGCGGCGGCAGGAGCCGAACGAGATCCGCAGGCCGCGTGACGGGTCCAGCGTCCTGATCCGGGACGGGGGGAACCCGGCGCCGTTCTCCGGCCAGACGGTCTCGCCGTCGGCCACCACCTCGTAGGGGATCCGTGCGCCCGGTCGGAGCCCGTCGATCTCGACGATCGCGTAGTGGTGGCCGTGCGCGGTGAACGTCCGGGCGCCGGCGTCGACGCCGTGCTCCCGATTGACGACCCGCACCTCACAGGGGCGGTCGGTCTCCACCCAGATGGTCGCGGTGCGCTCGCTCACGTGCCGGAGGTGGGGGCCGAGTACCAAAGCGGTCATAAACCGTCTCTAGCGGACCGCCGCCGTGCGTGTCCACAGAACGCAAAAGTGCGGAGGCCCGGTCTCATCGGGCCTCAGGGACCGGGCCGCGGGGCCGGGCCGCTCAGCAGGTCCGCTTCTTTGGCGGGGTCCAGGCCCACGACGGGACGGTCGGGGCGTTGGGGTGCCCGCCCGCCTATGGACCGGAGCCACGCCCACGTGTCGGCGACGGTCTCCTGGACGGGCCTGCATCGCAACCCGGCGGAGAGGGCCTTGTTGACGTTCGCCCTGTGGATGGTGTCGTAGGCGTCACCCGGTGGCAGCCACACGGGAAGTTCCGTCCACGGCTCAATGCCCGCCGCAAGGATCGTCTCAGGGTCCTTCCAGACCAGGTCGGCGGCGGAACCCGTCACCTGGACGCAGGCCTCCAGCAGTCCGCCCATCGTCGTGTGGCCGGGTGGGCCGACCACGTCGTAAGGGCCGCCGAGACCCCGCTCGACGGCGTCCAGGGTCCACATGGCGAGGTCCCTCACGTCGATGTACTGGACGCCCGCGTCACGGGGACCGGGCGCCAGGACCGCGCCGCCGCGGGCGATCCGCGTCAGCCACCACGGCAGCCGTCCGATGTTCTCGTAAGGGCCGAGGATCAGCCCGGCGCGCACCAGGAGCGCCTCATCGCCGAACACCTGGTGGGCTGCGAGCTCACCGCCGCGCTTCATCGTCGCGTAGTCGGTCTCGCCGTCGTCCGGGGAGCCGTCGACGACCTCGGCCTCCTCCGCGAGGCCGGGCGGACTGGGGAAGCGGTAGACGGAACGGCTGGATATGTAGACGTAGCGCTCGATGGCCCCGTGCAGGAGGCGGGTGACGTCCCGCACGGCGGTGGGTGCGGCGGACCAGGTGTCGACGGCGACGTCCCACCTTCGTCCTTCGAGGACCTGTTCTTCGAGGGCCTTGAGGCCGCCCTCGACGGTGCGGTCGCCGCGCACTTGCTCGACCCCCTCGGGCGGCTCGTGACGGCCCCTGTGGAAGACCGTCACCTTCCATCCGCGGGCCAGCGCCTCCTCGGTGAGGGCCCGTCCCGCGAACTCCGTTCCGCCCAGTATCAGAAGCCTCATGGCGACGACCCTGTCATCTGTACGTTCTGTACGGAACGGTTCGCTGCTCACAGCGGAAAAGAACCATCCGTCGAACGCCTGGACCGCGACCGGGGTAGGTTCCGGGCCGTGACCGACGCGTTCGACCTCGTCCGAGACCTCCCCTCCGCCCTGCGCGACCGGGCGGCCGCGTGGACGTACATCAGGGGATTCGCCGCGACCTGGTGCACGCCGCTGTCCCCCGGCGACGGAACGTCCGAGGCCGAGCTGACCGCTGCCGAGACGAGGCTCGGCCTGCGCCTGCCCGCCGCGCTGCGCGAGGCGTACGCGCTGTTCGGCCGCCGCACCGATCTGCACGGCAACCTCCATGAGCTGCTGAGCCCTGACGCCCTCCATGTCGACGACGGCAAGGAGACCCTCGTCTTCCGCAAGGAGAACCAGGGGGCCGCGTCGTGGGGCGTCCTTCTCGCCGACCTCGACGCGGAGGACCCGCCCGTCCGCGTACGTTTCGACCTCGCCGACAAGGAGGCGGAGCGTTGGGAGCCGTGGCTGGACGCCTTCTCGGCGGCCTGCGTCGAGATCGTCCTGTCCGAGGCGCTCCAGGCGGACGAACCCGTCTGCGACCACGGCGACTTCGAGGATTTCGAGGAACTGGAGCGCCGCTTCACGCGCCTGCCCTTCCCGGCCCGTCCCGAGGGTGAGGAAGGCGAGACCTTCTACACGGGCCAGGGACTGCTGCTCTGCGACGCCGGAGGCTGGCTCTCCGTCCGCGCCCGCGACGAGGAGACCCTCGACCGCTTCCGCGACGAGTTCCCCGCCGACTGGCTCAACGGCTGACCGTCCGGCCGCCCGCGACGGCCGGCTCGCCGTGACCCGTTCGAGGATGACGAGGGGGGGACGTTCCTGCGGCGGCTGCAAGGGGCATACGAGGTGGGCCGCCGTTCTCGGTGGGGAAGCGCCGGGTGCCACGACAAGGCGGACAAAGGCAACGATGCGGCTTTGAGGTGTCCGATCGGGGCGATTCGGATCCTCAGCCGGATTCTCAGCATTCGGAGCGTCAGCATTGGAGAAGGAAGCGCCCCGTCGACCCGCGTTCCGAGGACATGAACGAGAACTCTGAGGATCTCTCCGACGCCGAACCCGGCTCATGGCGCGGAGAAAGCGGCCGCTACCTGGGGCCCGCGGAGAACGACGCGGTCACCCGCGCCTTCGAACGCATCAGAAGCAAGGAACCCGAGGTCAGTGCCGTTCTGCGGGACGGCGAGACGGAAGTGCCCGGTGCGAGGCTGGTGGGGTTCGAGTATCGCCTGAAAGGCGAGGAGAGATTCAAGGAGAAGGTCGCGGAGAGACTGGCGGCGGACCTGCGCAGAAACCCGCGTGAAGCGGCGGAGTCGGTGCCCGATGCGCTGCGGTACACGTACCAGTTCTCTCCTAAGGACTACGTGCGCGGGTATGCCGAGGTCACCGAGCATCTGCGGCGGCGCGGCTACGAGTTGGTGCAGAGCCGCAATTTCTGGGCCAGGTCGGAGTACAAGGGAATAAATTCGAGATGGCGCACGCCGGACGGCCGGCTCTTCGAAGTGCAGTTCCACACTCCCGAGAGCTTTGAAGCCAAACAGCTCACCCATGCCGCTTATGAATTGATCAGAAACCCGCGCTCGGACAGCCGCGCCGTCGAAAGAATGGACGACTTCCAGCGGGAGGTGTCCGCCGAGATTCCCATGCCGGACGGCGTGCTCGACATCCCGAACTACCGGAAGGAAGGGTACTGAGCGAATGGCTGACGAACAGGTGACCTATTATGCGATCACCGGTGGGGGCAGTACCGTCGACAATCCCCGGGGCATAGTGCGGCGCCGTAGACCGGCGGGCGGCGGCATCATCGACGAGGCCCTCGAAAGGGACCTCGAATGGCACCGGACCGGGATCATCGCCGAATGGCAGCGAGGCAAGTTCGCCGACGAGCTGGAGGAGGTCGGCGAAGAGAAGGCGATGCAGATCATCGAGGCGTTCCGGGCGGGGGGTCCTTACTGAGGCCGGTCCGCGGGGCGCGACACCGGCGGCGGCCGGTTCACGCGCGGTCGCGGCGGCGTTCGAAAGGGCCCGTCCGCCCGGAAGGACCGTCCGCCCGGAGACGCCGGGCGGACGGATGAGTCACCACGGACGGATCACTTCGTCATGGCGACGCCCTGCGCGGGGCCGACGGTCAGCTTGTCGGCGGACTCGTCCAGGTCGACGACCACCTCGTCGCCGTCGCGGACCTCGCCGGAGAGCAGCTTGCGGGCGAGCTGGTCGCCGATCGCCGTCTGCACGAGGCGGCGCAGCGGACGCGCCCCGTACAGCGGGTCGTAGCCGGTCAGCGCCAGCCACTCGCGGGCCGCGTCGCTCACCTTCAGGGTGAGCTGCCGCTCGGCGAGACGCCGGGCGAGCTGGTCGACCTGAAGGTCCACGATCTTCGTCAGTTCCTCGGTGGACAGCGGGTCGAACAGGATCACGTCGTCCAGGCGGTTGAGGAACTCCGGCTTGAAGGAGCTGCGGACCGCGCTCCACACCGCCTCGCGCTTCGCCTCGTTCTCCATCGTCGGGTCCACCAGGTACTGGGACCCGATGTTGGACGTGAGGATCAGGATCGTGTTCCGGAAGTCGACCGTGCGACCCTGACCGTCGGTGAGACGACCGTCGTCCAGCACCTGCAGGAGGATGTCGAAGACCTCGGGGTGGGCCTTCTCCACCTCGTCCAGCAGGATCGCCGAGTACGGACGGCGCCGGACCGCCTCGGTGAGCTGACCGCCCTCCTCGTAGCCGACGTAGCCGGGCGGAGCGCCGACGAGCCGGGCCACGCTGTGCTTCTCGGAGTACTCGCTCATGTCGATGCGGGTCATCGCCCGCTCGTCGTCGAACAGGAACTCCGCGAGCGCCTTCGCCAGCTCCGTCTTGCCGACGCCGGTCGGGCCGAGGAACAGGAACGAGCCCGTCGGACGGTCCGGGTCGGAGATGCCGGCGCGGGCCCGGCGGACCGCGTCCGACACCGCGCGGACCGCCTGCGTCTGCCCGATCAGCCGCTTGCCGATCTCCTCCTCCATGCGCAGCAGCTTCGCGGTCTCGCCTTCGAGGAGACGCCCGGCGGGAATGCCCGTCCACAGCGCGACCACGTCGGCCACGTCGTCCGGGCCGACCTCCTCCTTGACCATCGCGTCGCGGTCCTCGGCCGCCTTCGCCGCCTCTTCGAGCTGCTTCTCCAGCGCCGGGATCTCGCCGTAGGTGAGCCGGGCGGACGTCTCGAGGTCGCCGTCGCGCTGCGCACGCTCCGCCTCACCGCGGAGCTGGTCGATCCGCTCCTTGAGCGCACCGACCCGGTTCAGGTTCGCCTTCTCCTTGTCCCACCGCGCGACGAGGGCCGTGAGCTGCTCCTGCTTGTCGGCCAGGTCGGCGCGGAGCCGTTCGAGACGCTGCCGGGACGCCTCGTCGGTCTCCTTGGACAGGTTCAGCTCCTCCATCTTGAGGCGGTCGACCGTGCGCTGCAGCTCGTCGATCTCGACGGGCCGCGAGTCGATCTCCATGCGGAGCCGGGACGCCGCCTCGTCGACCAGGTCGATCGCCTTGTCCGGCAGGTACCGGGAGGTGATGTACCGGTCCGACAGCGTCGCCGCCGCCACCATCGCCGAGTCGTTGATCTGAACCTTGTGGTGCGCCTCGTAGCGGCCCTTCAGGCCGCGCAGGATCGCGATCGTGTCCGCCACGGACGGCTCGCCCACGAAGACCTGCTGGAACCGGCGTTCCAGCGCCGGGTCCTTCTCGATCCGCTCCCGGTACTCGTCGAGGGTCGTCGCGCCGATCATCCGCAGCTCGCCGCGGGCCAGCATCGGCTTCAGCATGTTGCCGGCGTCCATCGAGCCCTCGGCCGCGCCCGCCCCGACGACGGTGTGCAGCTCGTCGATGAACGTGACGATCCGCCCCTCGCTCTCCTTGATCTCGTTCAGGACGGCCTTCAGCCGCTCCTCGAACTCGCCGCGGTACTTCGCGCCCGCGACCATCGCGCCGAGGTCGAGCGCGACGAGACGCTTGCCGCGCAGCGACTCGGGGACGTCCCCCGCCACGATCCGCTGCGCCAGCCCCTCCACCACGGCGGTCTTGCCGACGCCGGGCTCACCGATCAGCACCGGGTTGTTCTTCGTCCGCCGCGACAGCACCTGCACGACCCGGCGGATCTCCGCGTCGCGCCCGATGACGGGGTCGAGCCGCCCGTCGCGGGCCGCCGCCGTCAGGTCGACGCCGTACTTCTCCAGGGACTGGTACGTGCCCTCCGGGTTCTCGCTCGTGACGCGGGCGTGCCCGCGCACCTTCCCGAACGCGTCGAGCAGCGCCTCCGGGGTCGCGCCGTGCTCCTTCAGCAGATCCGCCACCGGGCCGCCGTCGGCCGCGAGCCCGACCAGCAGATGCTCGGTCGAGACGTACTCGTCCTCCAGTTGCAGCGCCCGGTGCGCCGCCGTGTTCATCGAACGCTGGAGCCGCCCGGACAGACGCGGCGCCGCGACCGTCGAGCCCTGCGCCTTCGGCATGGCCGCGAGCTGCTCCTCGGCCCGCCGCCGGATCGCCTGCCAGTCCGCGCCGACGGCCTCCAGCAGCGGGACCGCCGTCCCGTCCGTCAGCGCGATCAACGCCACCAGCAGATGCTGTGGCTCCACTTCGGGATGTCCTTCGGCCGAGGCCCTCCGGACCGCGACCGATATCGCTTCTTGGCTCTTTTGTGTAAGTTTGTAGTCCATACCCCAGCCCCCGTCGTTCAGCTCTGGTCCTGGTTGCGCTGGTGCCACATCACGACGCCGGTCTGCCTGATCGGCACCAGGTCGGCACCGGGGGTTCCGCCGCCCTGGTCACCGTGCCGCCGTCGTTGCTGTGCCAGCCGCGCCGCGACGGACCTGGTCGCTTCGAGTTCGTTCGCGAGCTCCTCCAGCGCGGCATGCGCCTTGGCGAGCTCGTCGCGGAGGCGCACGTTCTCGCGCTGCAGCTCCAGAATGTGCTTGATGCCCGAGAGATTGACGCCCTCCTCCTGCGAGAGCCGCTGGATCTCGCGGAGCATCACGATGTCGCGCATCGAGTACCGGCGCCCCCGACCCGGCGCCCGACCCGGGGTCACCAGCCCCATGCGGTCGTAGGTGCGCAGCGTCTGCGGATGCAGGCCCGACAGCTGCGCCGCCACCGAGATCACGTAAACCGGAGTGTCGTCGCCGAAGGGTTCGGTGTTCATGGCTCACTCCGTCCGCCTGCAATCGGGAGAGCAACCCACATGAAACTCACTCCTGTCTGGCCTGCTGGAGGAGGTCGGCACGCAGGTCGTCGCCGGAGGTGGCCTCGCGGAGCCGGGCGAGCGCCTCACGCGCCCGGTCGTCGAGCTTCTGGGGCACCTGGACGTCGATGGTGACGAGCAGGTCGCCCTTCGTCCCGTCGCGGCGTTGCGCACCGCGCCCCTTCACACGGAACGTCCGGCCGTTCGGCGTGCCCTCCGGCAGGCGCAGCGTCACCGGCTGCCCCTGGAACGTCGGCACGCGGATCTCCGCGCCCAGCGCCGCCTCCGCGAACGTCACCGGCACGGTCAGCGTGAGGTTGTCGCCGCTGCGGCCGAACACCGGGTGCGGACGCACCTTGATGGTGACGTACAGGTCGCCGTTCGGGCCGCCGTTCTCGCCCGGGGCGCCCTTGCCCTTGAGCCTGATGCGCTGACCGTCGGCGACCCCCGCCGGGATCCGGGCCTGGATCGTGCGGGTGCCGGTGGCGCGGCCGCTGCCGTAGCAGACCGGGCACGGGTCGTCCACGACGAGACCCCGGCCGCGGCACTCCCGGCACGGCTCGGTGAAACCGAAGCTGCCCAGGTTGCGCGTCTCCTGTCCGGTGCCCTCGCAGTTCGGGCACACCCGCGGCACGGTGCCGGCCTTCGCGCCGGTCCCGCGGCACGCGTTGCAGGCGCCCTCGCTCGTCAGCTTGATCGGAACGGTCACCCCGTTCATCGCGCGGCCGAACGACAGCGTCACCTCGGTCTCGACGTCCGCGCCGCGCCGGCCGCGCCGGGTCGTGCCCGTGCGTCCGGTGCGGCCGAACAGACCGCCGAACAGGTCGCCGATGCGTTCGCCGGCGCCGCCGCTCGTTCCTCCGGGCTGGCCGAACAGGTCGCCGAGGTCGAAGGGGAAGCCGCCGCCCTGCTGGCCGCGGAAACCGCCCGGCATGGACCGCACGGCGTCGTACTCCTTGCGGCGCTTCTCGTCCGAGAGCACGTCGTAGGCCTCGGAGACCTCCTTGAAGCGCTCCTCGGCCTCGGCGTCGCCCTTGTTGGCGTCCGGGTGGTACTTGCGCGCCAGCTTCCGGTAAGCCTTCTTGATCTCCTCCTGTGAGGCCGTCTTCGCGACACCGAGGACCTTGTAATAGTCCTTTTCCAGGTAGTCCTTGGTGCTCACGGCGCCCCGCCTTCTGCTGTTGCCAATCGCTTCATGGTCTTACGCCCGGCGGGCCCGTCCCGGCCGTGACGGCCGGGACGGGACCCCGGGTCCCTCCGGGGGACGGACCCCCACGACCCCTCGGCCCGAAGCCGGGGATCACTCGCCGTCGCCGCGGGTCTCGCCGCCGTCCTGCTCGGCCTGGGCGTCCTGACCGGTCTGACCGGTCCGGCCCTCTCCGCCGGCCTGGGCGGCCTGGTCCGACTCGCCGGCGTCCTGGCCCGACCCGTCCTCGCCGGAGGCGGCGTTCGGGTCGGGGTCGGCGACCGCGACCCGCGCGGGCCGCAGGATGCGCTCGCCGATGCGGTAACCGGGCTGGAGGACGTCTACGACACTCGTCTCGTTCACGTCGGGGGAGAGCGAGTGCATGAGCGCCTCGTGCACGGTCGGGTCGAAGGGCTCGCCCTTCTCGCCGAACTTCGTCAGGCCGAGCTTGCTGGTGATCGCCTCAAGGCTCTCGGCGACGGACTTGAAACCGCCGTGCAGCTCGTCGTGGTCACGCGCACGGCCGATGTCGTCCAGCACCGGGAGCAGCTCCGACAGCACCTGCCCGAGCGCCTGCTCCCGTACCGCGACGCGGTCGCGTTCGACGCGCTTGCGGTAGTTGTCGTACTCGGCCTTGAGCCTCTGGAGGTCGGCGAGACGCTCCGCGAGCTGGTTCCGCAGCGAGGAGACCTCGTCGTCGGTGACCGCGGCGTCCTTCCCGGCGGGGGACTGCCCCGCCGAGCCCTGGCCGGCGGGAGCGTCCGAGGCAGGCGACGCCGCCTGCGCGCGGACCTCCCCGGTCTCGGGGTCGATGCGCCGCTTGTCGCGGATCACCGGGCCCTCCTTCTCCTCGCCCTCGTCGGGAGAGGACGTCACGATGCATCACCCTTCGGCTTGTCGTCGTCCACGATCTCTGCGTCGACCACTTCGTCGTCCTGCTGGTCACCGCTCTGGGTGTTCGCGGTCGGGCCGGCGTCGCCGCCGCCCGGCTGCGCGCCCTCGGCGTTCTGCGCGTAGAGCGCCGCGCCCATCTTCTGGCTGACCTGCGCGAGCTTCTCGCTGCTGGTCTTGATCGCTTCGACGTCGCTGCCTTCGAGGGCCTTCTTGACCTCGGCGATCGCGTCGTTCACCTCGGTCTTGACGTCGGCGGGGACCTTCTCGTCGTTCTCACGCAGGAACTTCTCGGTCGAGTAGGCCAGGGTGTCGGCCTGGTTGCGGACCTCGGCCTCCTCCCTGCGCTTGCGGTCCTCCTCGGCGTACTGCTCGGCCTCGCGGACCATGCGCTCGATGTCCTCCTTGGGCAGCGCGCTGCCGCCCGTGATGACCATCGACTGCTCCTTGCCGGTGCCCTGGTCCTTGGCGCTGACGTTCACGATGCCGTTGGCGTCGATGTCGAAGGTGACCTCGATCTGCGGGACGCCGCGCGGCGCCGGCGGAAGACCGGTGAGCTGGAAGGTGCCGAGCTTCTTGTTGTACGCGGCGATCTCGCGCTCGCCCTGGTAGACCTGGATCTCCACGGACGGCTGGTTGTCATCGGCGGTGGTGAACACCTCCGACCGCTTGGTGGGGATGGTGGTGTTCCGCTCGATGATCTTGGTGAAGATGCCGCCCTTGGTCTCGATCCCCAGGCTGAGCGGGGTGACGTCCAGCAGCAGAACGTCCTTGACCTCGCCCTTGAGCACACCGGCCTGCAGG
>DATCLF010000411.1:0-2359 GCA_036564055.1 Spirillospora sp. | reverse complement strand
GTCCAGGACGGCCGGCCGCTGTCCGTGCTGTGCTTCACCGTCGTGGACGGCAGGATCACCGAGATCGACATCCTCGCCGACCCGGCGCGCGTGGCCGCCCTCGACCTCACCGTCCTCACCTGACCGCCCTCGCCTGACCGGCACCGCCCCGGGCCGGGCGGGCTCACAGGACGGATGCGGGAATCCCGGCGGGACGCGACATGGACGTGAGCGCCTCCAGGACCGCAGGGGGCGGCTCCGCGTGAACGGTCGGGCGCACCGGGTCGTCCGGGTAGGCCAGGCGGTTCTCGGACGCGGAGAACCGGACGTCGATGCCGGGTCTGTTGCCGCGCGGGTCGAGCAGCACCCAGCGGTCGTCGATCAGAGCGGCCGTGAGACCGTGCAGGACGCCCGAGCGGTCCTGGTAGCACAGGCCGGCCTGGATGCCGCCCGCGCGCAGGAGCGCGACGTAGGCGTGGGACTTGGCGTAGCAGAGGCCGGTGCGCTGGTCGAGCACGTCGGAGGCGCGCCACGGGACGCGGGAGTCGCCGGAGTCCAGGGAGTGGGCGACCTCGTCGCGGACGTGCTCGAAGGCCGCCTTCGCGTAGGCGACGTCGTCGCCGGTGCGCAGCTCCGAGGCGACCAGCTGGACGACGGGGTGCTCGATGTCGATGACCTCGGAGGCCGCGAGGTAGTCCCAGGGTTCGCCGGCGAACTCCATCACAGGCCGAGGAGGGATTCGAGGCCGACGGTCAGGCGGTCGAGCTCGGGCACCCTGCGCACGGCGAGCAGGACGCCCGGCATGAACGACTCGCGGTCCATGGCGTCATGCCGGATCGTGAAGATCTCGCCGTGCCCGCCGAGGACGACCTCCTGGTGGGCGATGGCGCCCGAAAGGCGGACCGAGTGCACGCGGACGCCGTCGATGTCGGCGCCGCGGGCGCCCTTCACCTCGGAGGCGGTGGCGTCCGGGGACGGTGACGTGCCGGCCTCGGCGCGCGCCGCGGAGACGAGCTCGGCGGTGCGGTAGGCCGTGCCGGACGGCGCGTCGACCTTGTTCGGGTGGTGCGTCTCGATGATCTCGACCGACTCGAAGAACGGGGCGGCCTTCTGCGCGAAGTGCATCATCAGGACCGCGCCGATGCCGAAGTTCGGGGCGATGACCACGTTGCCCGACGTTCCCTCCGTCAGCCAGGAGCGGACGGTGTCGAGGCGGGACGCGTCGAACCCGGTGGTCCCCACGACGACGTGCAGGCCGTGCCCGACGCACCACTTGATGTTGTCCATGACGACGTCGGGGTGGGTGAAGTCGACGACGACCTCGGCGGCGGTCAGCGCGTCGAAAGCGTCGCCCTTGTCGACGGCGGCGACGAGCTCCATGTCCTCCGCCGCCTCCACCGCACGGCACACCTCGGCGCCCATGCGTCCCCGGGCGCCCAGCACCCCGACTTTGATCACCTTGTCCCTCCGGTCGCTTTCCGTCCGTTCCCCGTGTCGCGCCCGAGCCTATCGCCACGAGCACCCGCCCGAATCCAGCCGGCCGGCGGGGAAGGCTAGTCGTCGTCGGACACGAGCAGGTTGAGCAGCCAGCTCACCACGCCGACGATGATCGCGCCCCAGAACGCGGGCCAGAACCACTCGACGTGGAAGGGCAGCTCCAGCCTCCCGGCCACCCAGCTCGTCAGCATGAGCAGCCCCGCGTTCACCAGCAGCGCGAACAGCCCGAGGGTGAGGACGTAGAACGCGCAGCCGAACACCTTGATGACCGGCTTGAGCACCGCGTTGACCACGCCGAAGACGGCGGCGACCGCGAGCAGCGTCAGCGCCCGGTCCCCCGTGTCGTCCGTGGTCACCTCGACGCCGTCCAGGGCGACCTCCGCCACCCATAGAGCGAACGCGGAGATGACGAGCCTGATGAGGATCTTCATTCGCGAAGATTACCCGCCGGCCGCGTCCCGGCAACCGTCGTCGCGGGAGGGCGGGCGGCGGCCTCGTCAGGCGGCGAACTCCTGGTCCCCGACCGGGCCGATGACGGTGAGGGCGCGCGGCCCGCCGAGGACCTCGCGGGCGACCGCGCGGACGTCGTCCGGGGTGACGGCGTCGATGCGGGCCAGCACCTCCTCCACGGGCAGCAGCGACTCGTACACCAGCTCGCTCTTGCCGAGACGGCTCATGCGGGAACCGGTGTCCTCCAGGCCGAGGACCATCGCGCCGCGAAGCTGCCCCTTGCCCCGTTCGAGCTCCTCCTCGGTGAGGCCCTCGGCGGCGGCGCGGGCGACCTCGTCGCGGCAGATCGACAGGACCTCCGCGGCCTTGGCCGGCTGGCATCCCGCGTAGACGCCGAAGACGCCGGAGTCGGCGTACTGGGAGGTGTAGCTGT
>DATCLF010000410.1:0-11142 GCA_036564055.1 Spirillospora sp. | reverse complement strand
GTCGACGACCACGCGCCGGACTCCGGGGGTGAGCGCGAGCGCCTCCTGGGCGGGCGCCGCGAACCGGTCGCTGACCACGATGATCCTCGCGCGGGCGTCGTTGACGAGACCCGCCAGCTCGGCCCCGGTCAGCATCGTCGACACCGGGACGGGCACGGCGCCGAGCCGCATCGCGCCGAGGATCACGGCGACCATCGCGGGACCGTCGGCCATGAACAGGATCACGCGCTCCTCGGCGCGCACTCCCCAGCCCTCCAGCCCGGCGGCGACCTCGGCGGTGAGGCCTGCGAGCTCGGCGTAGGCGACGTCGCCGCCCGGCCCGGTGATCGCGGTCCGGGACGCGGCGTCCGGCCGGTCCGCCGCCCGCAGCAGGTACGCGGAGGCGTTGAACGTCTCGGGCGTGACGGGGACGGTCGCCGTCTCAGCGGTCATCGGGGGTTCCCTTTCGCCGTGAACCGTGTCACACATGCTCTACAGGGAAAAATCGCAAGTCAATAGACATGTGGAGTGACGGTGTCGAGGAGCGGACACCGCGATACTGGACGCGGTCTCGAACAGGCGTGCGGCACGGAGGGAGAGCCGATGCCCCGGACGGGCGGCGACGACGTTGACGGCGACGACGTTGACAGCGAGGCCGGCGACGGCGCCGCGCACGGGGGACCCGCGTTCCGGCGGCGTCGCGAGCTGGGCGCGGCGAGCGCCCGTTCGCTGCTGCTGACCGTGCTGGGCGAGTTCGTCCTGCCGGCCGGCGAACCGGTCTGGACGACGACGTTCCTGCGGGCGCTCGGCCTGCTCGGGGTGGAGGAGAAGGCCGTCCGGCAGGCGCTGTCGCGCAGCGCCTCCGAAGGCTGGATCACCGGGGAACGCCGCGGACGGCGCACCGTGTGGCGGCTCACCCCGGCCGGGGAGCGGCTCCTCACCGACGGCACCGAGCGCATCTACGGGTTCGGAAGGCCGGTCGGCGCGTGGGACGGGCGGTGGCTCATCGTCCTCGCCAGCGTCCCCGAGACCAGCCGCAGGCTCCGTCACCTGCTGCGGACCCGGCTCGCCTGGAGCGGGCTCGGCAACCTGTCCCCCGGCGTGTGGGTGAGCCCGCACGCCGAGCGCAGGACCGAGGTCCGGGAGGTCCTTTCCGACATCGGCGTCGCCGGCACCTCCACGCTGTTCGTCGGGCGTCTCGGCGACCTGTCCGAGGCGCGGCAGGTGGCAGCGCAGGCATGGAACCTCGACGAGCTGGAGCTCGCCTACGAGGACTTCCTCGACGCCGTGCGCGCGTTGCGTCCCGACGACGATCCGCGCACGTTCGCCGCGCACACCAGGCTCGTGCAGGAGTGGCGCCGGTTCCCCTTCCTGGACCCGGACCTGCCGGCCGAGCTGCTCCCGGAGAACTGGTGCGGTTCCCGGGCCGCCGCCGTCTTCCACGAGCGGCACGGCACCTGGCGGCCCGTCGCCGAGGGCCACTGGAGGGCGATGACACGGGAGTAGCCGCCCGGACGGCACAGCCCGCGCCGGCCTCGGACCGGCATGGTTCGCGACGACGCGCGCCGCCTTCGGGCGTGGCGGGCTAGCCGCCGGACGGCGACAGCCTCAGCAGGTTGACCGTTCCCTCGGCGACCACGCGTCCCTGCTCGTCGGTGATCGTCGACTGCCAGGTCAGATGGTCGTCCACGTGGTCGACGGGGCGGGCGCGGGCGGTCAGCCTCCCGTCCCGCACGGCGCGGATGAACCGGGTGTGGTTGCTGATGCCGACGACCCGGGAGTCGAGCCCGACCGTGAGCGCCGCGCCCATGCTGCACACCGTCTCGGAGATCGCGCAGTACACGCCGCCATGGACGATGCCGTACGCCTGCATCAGCTTGTCGGTGACCTCCAGCTCGGCCACGACCTCCTTCTCGGAGGCCTCGACCACCAGCAGACCGAGCGTCCGGTCCAGCGGACCCGCGTAACCGACCCGTTCAACCGCCATCCCGGCACGCTATCCAGGCGCCGAAACCGCGTCAATGCGCCGATACGCCGGGTGTAGGGCGGGGCTCGCCGGGAAAGGGGCCAACGCCGCCGAAGGGAGGTCTTGGATGAGCAGCCTGGTCGGGCGGAACCTGCTGGCGGGCCCCGAACCCGACGTGACCGAGAACGCGGGCTACACCGACCCTCCCCCCAGGATGGGGTTCTTCACCGACACGTCCGTCTGCATCGGCTGCAAGGCGTGCGAGGTGGCCTGCAAAGAATGGAACGCCGTGCCCGACGGCGGCCTGGAGTTCACCGGGATGTCGTACGACAACACCCGGGGACTCGGCGCCGACACCTGGAGGCACGTCGCGTTCATCGAGCAGGACAAGCCGATGCGCCGCGCCCGGTCGGACGTCGGGCAGGCAGACGCACCCGGTGGCGGCGGCACGGAGATGCGGTGGCTCATGGCGTCCGACGTGTGCAAGCACTGCACGCACGCCGCCTGCCTTGACGTGTGCCCGACCGGGTCGCTGTTCCGCACGGAGTTCGGCACCGTCGTCGTCCAGGAGGACATCTGCAACGGCTGCGGGTACTGCATCCCGGCCTGCCCGTACGGCGTCATCGACCAGCGCAAGGGCGACGGCCGGGCCTGGAAGTGCACGATGTGCTACGACCGGCTCGGCGCGGGGATGGAACCGGCGTGCGCGAAGGCGTGCCCGACCGACTCGATCCAGTACGGCCCGCTGGACGAGCTGCGCGAACGCGCCGCCCTGCGCGTCGAGCGGCTCCACGGCGCCGGCGTGCAGGACGCGCGCCTGTACGGCCACGACCCGGACGACGGCGTCGGCGGCGACGGGGCGTTCTTCCTGCTGCTGGACGAGCCGGAGGTGTACGGGCTGCCGCCCGATCCGGTCGTCACCACCCGCGACCTGCCGTCGATGTGGAGGCACGCGGGCGTCGCCGCGGCGGCCCTGCTCGGCGGGCTCGCGGCCGTCTTCGCCGCCCACGGACGTCGCGGGGGCGGACGATGAGCGGCTCCGTGAGGCAGAGCGGCGGGAAGAAGAGCCCGAGGAGGCGGGGCGAGAGGGCGATGGTGCCGGAGGCGGAGTTCACGTCCTACTACGGCCTGCCCGTCCTGAATCCGCCCGTCTGGAAGGCCGCGGACATCGCCGGCTACTTCTTCCTCGGCGGTCTCGCCGGAGCGGGGTCGGTGCTCGCCGCCGGTGCGCAGCTCACCGGGCGGCCCGCCGCCGCGCGCGCGCTGAAGATCTCCTCGCTGGCCGCGCTCGGCGGGTCGACGGCCGCGCTGATCCACGATCTCGGACGCCCCTCGCGGTTCGCCAACATGCTGCGCGTCATGAAGCCGACCTCGCCGATGAGCATGGGGTCCTGGCTGCTCGCGGCCTACGGCCCGGCCGTGGGCGCCGCGGCGCTCCTCGACGTGACCGGGCTGTTCCCGCGGCTCGGCGCCGCCGCGACCGCCGGGGCCGCCGTCCTCGGACCGGCCGTCGCCACCTACACGGCGGTACTGGTCTCCGACACCGCGGTGCCCGCCTGGCACGAGGTCCACCGGGAGCTGCCGGCGGTGTTCGCGGGTTCGGCCACCGCCGCGGCGTCCGGGATGGCGCTGATCGCCTCACCGGTCGGCGAGACGGCCCCGATGCGCACCGCGGCGGTGGCCGGCACCGCGGTGGAGCTGGCGGCGGCACGGATCATGCAGCGCCGGGCCGGGCTCGTCGCCGAGCCGTACGGGCGGGGCGGGGCGGGCCGGTTCATGCGGGCGGGCGAGATTTTGTCGGCCGCGGGCGCCGCCTGCGGCGCCGTGCTCGGCGGACGCGGCCGGGCCGCGGCGGCGCTGAGCGGGGCGGCGCTCCTGGCGGGCTCGGCCTGCACGCGCTTCGGCGTCTTCTACGCGGGTCTCCAGTCGGCGAAGGATCCCAAGTACACGGTCGTCCCCCAGCGGGAGCGTCTGGCGAGGGCCGTGTCCTCCCGGCCCTCGGCCTCCCGGCCCTCGGTTTCCTAGCCCGCGCTCTGCCCGGTGCTCTGCGCGGCCCCGTCGTCGGCGGGACGGCGGTCCGGCCGCCAGAAGACGGCCAGCAGGAGCGCGGCGCCGGCGCCGCCCGCGAGCGCGGTCACGGCGAGGCCGGTCCAGCCCGACAGGTCACCGGAGATCCCGAGCGCCCGGTCGAGGGAGACCCCGCCGCCGCCGAGCGCGCCCAGCGCGCACGCCACCATGATGATCATGAGGACGTACTCGTAGCCCTGGCCGGGGCGGAAGATGAAGAAGCCGTTGCGCAGGTGCGCGATGACGAGCGCGACGACCATCGTGCCGACCGCGCCCGCCGCGGCGAGCGGGGTGAGCAGGCCGAGCACCAGCAGGACGCCCGCGCCGAGCTCGGTGCCGGTCGCGAGCAGCGCGTGCAGCCGCCCCGGCCGCAGCCCCATCGAGGCGAACCAGCCCGCGGTGCCCTCGATCCTCCCGCCGCCGAACGCGTGGTTCCAGCCGTGCGCGACCAGCGTCCCGCCGACCGAGATCCGCAGGAGCAGGGACGCGATGTCCGTGCCCGCCGCGTCAACAGCCATTCACGGCCCCTCTCGTCTCACTCCGCGTGCCCGGCCGCCCGCGACCCGCCCGCGGGCGGCGCGTCCCGACAACGTACCGGCGCGCGACAGGACCGGGCGACCGGGGGCGGTCACCCGGCCGGCCGCGGCGAATATCCGGCGGTGCCGTGGGGGACATCACACAGGGCGTGCCCAGAACCACGTCACATTCGGGGCCGTTCGAATCATCTTCTCCATGAGTGCCCGATGAGTGCCCGCGTCGACGGCAGGAGAAGAGCTTGGGAGGCGCCATGGGCGGCGAACCGAGACGGTTCGACCTGACGATGCTGCACGCCGCGTACGACGCGTTCCGCCGCGACACCGCGCGGCTGGAGACCGCGGCCGACGAGGCCGGCGCACCGCTGGATGCGGCCACCGGCATCTGGTCCCTGTTCGCCTTCCACTGGCGCGTCCAGGAGCGCACGGAGAAGAACACGCTCTGGACGGTCATGTACGCCAAGGACGCCGACGCTCCGGGACGCCTCAAGCCCGTCCTCGACGCCATGACGCCGCGCGCGGCGAAGGTGGTCGCGCTCTTCGACGCGGTGGACGCGGCGTTGGAACACCGTGACCGTCCGATGGTGGCCCACTACGCACGCAAACTGCGCACGGCCGTGAACGCGCTGCTCGACTACAAGGAGTCGGACGTTCTCCCGCTGATCCCCGAGACCCTGACCGCGTTCGAGTGGGGGACGTTCGACGTCGAGTTCCGCCGCGAGATCGGCCTGCGCGGGTTCGGCGTCTTCGTCCCCTGGCTCCTCGACGGCGCCCCGGAGGCGACCCGCCGCGCGGTCCTGCGGCTGCTGCCGCCGCCGCTGCGGCTCGCCTACCGGACGCGCTGGCGGCCCCGCTACCGGCGCCGCTTCCGCCCGGTCGTCCCCGCCTGCTGACCCCGCCGACCCCGCGGCGGACCGGCCCGCGTCCCGGACGGACCCCGTCTCCGGGCCGGCCCGTCCCTGTGAGCGGAACCACATCCGGCGATGTCACATCCGCCGTGCCGCATCGGTCTTAACCGGAGAAGCGGCACGACAAGCGACGTGTGACTGAGAGGACGTTGGCGATGGCGGCGATTCGGGCTGCCGGCGACGGGCCGGGCGGGCGCAGACCGCCGAGGACGGTGGACGCGACGGCGCGGGCCCTCGACGAGCGGTTCGGGACGACGGGGTTCGCCCGCAAGGCCCTCCGCAAGGCGTTCCCGGACCAGTGGAGCTTCCTGGTCGGCGAGATCGCGATGTACTCCTTCGTGATCCTGGTGCTGACCGGGGTCTACCTCACGCTCTTCTTCAAGCCGAGCATGCAGGAGGTCGTCTACGACGGCTCCTACACGCGGCTTCAAGGCGTGGAGATGAGCGAGGCGTACGCCTCCACCCTGAAGATCAGCTTCGACGTGCGGGGCGGGCTGCTCGTCCGGCAGATCCACCACTGGGCGACGCTCGTCTTCATGGCGGCGATCCTCGTCCACCTGCTGCGCAACTTCTTCAGCGGCGCGTTCCGCAAGCCCCGGGAGCTGAACTGGCTGCTCGGGATCCTCATGTTCATGCTCGTCATGGTGAACGGCCTGTTCGGCTACTCCCTGCCGGACGACCTGCTGTCGGGCACCGGTCTCCGCATCCTGGAGGGCGTGCTGGCGTCGATCCCGCTGGTCGGCTCGTACGCGGTGATGTTCGTGTTCGGCGGAGAGTTCCCCGGCACCGACATCGTGCCGCGGCTGTACGTCGTCCACGTGCTGCTGATCCCCGGCCTGCTCGCGGCGCTCATCCCGCTGCACGCGATCGTGCTGACGTGGCGGCAGACCCACACCCAGTTCCCCGGCAAGGGCAGCTCGAACACGACCGTCCGCGGCTACCCGTTCTTCCCGGTGTTCATCGCCAAGACCACGTCGATGTTCCTGTGGGTGCTGGGCGTCACCGTGCTGCTCGCGGCGTTCTTCCAGATCAACCCCGTCTGGCTGTACGGCCCCTACGACCCGGGGGCGATCAGCTCGGCCTCGCAGCCCGACTGGTACATGGGCTGGCTGGAGGGCGCGCTGCGGATCATGCCGGCGTGGGAGATCAACGCGTGGGGGCACACGGTTCCGATGAGCGTGCTCGTCCCGGCCGTGATCGTCCCCGGGCTGCTGTTCACCGGCCTCGCCGTCTACCCGTTCCTGGAACGCTGGGTGACCGGGGACCACGAGATCCATCACCTGCTCGACCGTCCCCGCGACGTCCCGACGCGCACCGGCATCGGCGTCGCCGGCATGATCTTCTACGGGGCGCTGTGGCTCGCGGGCGCCAACGACGTCCTCGCCGACCGGTTCCACCTGTCGCTGTTCGGGACGACCTGGTTCTTCCGCGTCCTGATCGTCCTCGGGCCGCCGATCGGGTACGCGGTCGCCTACCGCATCTGCGTCGGCCTGCAGCGCCGTGACCTCGGTCTCGTCCGGCACGGGCTGGAGACCGGCGTGATACGCCGGTCTCCGGAGGGCGGGTACTCCGAGGTCGAGCGGCCGCTGCCGGACGAGGAGATCGCCGCCATCACCGACCCGCGTCCGGCGCCCGCCGTCGCCCTGGACATGCCCTCGCCGGTCGACGGGGTGGAGAGCCCGCAGGCCCGCCGGCCCGTGGCCCGGGTGCGCGCCGCCCTCAACCGGCGGTTCCGGGCGGACCTGGCGGTCGTCCCCGAGCGACGGCCGGCCGGTGAGCCGCTCGGGCACGCGAACGGGAACGGAAGCGGCGCAGAGGAGCCGGCCGTCGTTCATCGGACGGACGGGCGATGACGCCCCGGTGACCACGAGGCGGCGCTCCTGGCACGCGGTGCGTCCGCCCGGTCTCGGGCGGACGCACCGTCACCTCACTCGTTCTCCTTGGCGAACGCGCGCAGGCCGTCCAGGTCCATGACGACGATCTTGCGCCAGCCGGTGCGGATCAGGCCCTCGCGCCGCAGGCCGTTCAGGGCCCGCGCGACCGTCTCGCGGGACGCGTCCATCCAGCTTCCGAGCTCCTCCTGCGACAGCGGCGGGCCGATCTCGATCGAGCCGTCCGGCGCGGGCGGCGCGTGGTGGAGCGAGCGTTCGGCGAGCTCGGCCAGCAGGTTCGCCAGACGCCGGGTGCCGCGGCTCGCCACGTTGGCCCTCAGCCGCCGGTCCGAGTCGTCGAGCCGCTGCACGAAGGTGCTCGTCACGAGCATCCACACGTCGGGATGCTCGTCGAGGAACGCGGTGAAGCGCGCGGCGGGCACCACCAGCGCCCGGATCGGCGTCAGGGCGGTGACCGTGGCCGAGCGGGAGCGGCCGCCGAGCACCGCGCTCTCGGCGAGCAGGTCGCCGGGCCCCCGCACCGCCAGGACCACGTCGTGACCGTCCTCGGTGGCGGAGGTCACCTTCGCCCACCCCTGCTCGATGACGATCACGTGGTCGGACTCGTCGCCCTGGTACACGAGCGGGGCCTTCACCGGGTACTGCTTGGGACGCCCGGCGGCGCGCAGCGCCGATCGCTGGGAGGAATCGAGCGCGGCCCAGAACTCCGGGCGCGGTGGGGTCGCCGCGTACGCCACCAGCTCCTCCTCGGGACCCGACGCGGAAGTATTTTGCCGGAATCTTGACATGCCCAGAGTTACCCGAGCGGTAAACCGCGCCGGCCCCGCCGGACACGGAAACGGCGCGGCACCGGGAGCGATGTCCGGATCATTGTCAGATGTTGTGTCAGAGGTCGAATGTCGTGTCAGAGAGCGTCTCAGATGCCGTGCCGGGTCACTCGGCCTCGATCGTGAGCGCCTCGTGGTCGAAGGTCAGGTGACCGGCGACCTTGAGGGCGGCCTCGAGCGGCTCCTCGAACGACCACGCGGCGTTCTCCGCGCCGTCCAGCGACCAGTACGTCGCCTCGCCCTTGTACGGGCAGACCGTCCGCTTCGGGCTCTCGGTCAGCAGGTCACGGCGGACGTCCTCGGCCGGGATGTAGAAGCGGTTCGGCAGCCCGGTCTCCGACAGCACCACCGGCCGGGTCGTGTCGGCGATGACCTCCCCGCCCAACAGGACCCGCACGTGGCGTGACGACCGGCGGGCGTCGACGCGGTGGAACGGGTCGCGCAGGTGGCCGCGCACCTTCTCGTCCTCGTCGTACCAGGCGTCCATGCTGCGCCAGTAGAACGCCATGAGCCCGCGCAGCCACGCCGCATCGGCGATCGGTTCCGGGTAGGCCCACACCGCGTTCTCCGCGACCCGGTCCCCCACGCGGACGGTCCAGTACACGGCGTCGCCCTTGAACGGGCAGTGCGTGGTGTGGTCGGTTCTTTCCAGCAGATCGGTCCGCACGTCCTGTTCCGGGACGTACAGAACGGGCAACAGCCCCGTCTCATGGAGGAGCTGCCCGCGCTCGGTGTCCAGGACTGTCTCCCCGCCGAACTCGGCGCGGACCCGTCGCGGGAACTCGTGCATGAACAGCCGGTGCTCCGGCCCCTCGATCGAGAAGTTGACCTCGTCACCGGGCGAACCTGCAAGCGGCCCCGGCCGCATCGTCAGTGACATGCACCGCCTCCTAGCGTGCTCCTGGCGTTCGCCTGGCAGTCCCACGGCGCCGACTCGCCGCCCAGTCTTCCCGATGCGCCGACGGTTGCGTCAGCCTCCATCGGCCCCTCGCGCTCCGGCAAGACCTCTCACACCCCGGTGGGGGACATCTCCAGTTCGCCTCGGTGCACGGGTTCGAGGCGGAGCGGCTCCAACGCGGAGGTTGTGCGGAACCAGCACAGGGCATCGTACCGGTCGGCGAGCCTCGTCGGAACGTAGTGGCGACGGTCGTCGTCCGGGTCGTAGACGACGCCGATCGCGCGGTGCCCGAGCATGTCGGTGAGGAAGTGCGGCTTGTCGGCCTCGGGCGGGACGATGAACATCCCCCGGTGCAGCTCCGACTCGGCCAGCAGCTCCTCCAGCGACCCGCGCACCGGCGGCGCGACGTGCATGATCTCCGGCGGCCCGCCCCAGCGCGCGGCCGCGATCACCTCGCCGGGGCCTCCGGCGAACCCGACGGTCACGACCGCGTCCCGGCCGTGCCGCTCCCGGGCGAGCCGGCCGAGACTGATCAACCCGTCGTCGGCCATGGTGGTCGCGCGGGCGTCGCCGACGTGCGTGTTGTGCGCCCACACCACGGCTTTGCCGGTCCCGTTCCCCCCGGGCGCCTCGCCGTGGAGGTCCATGAGACGGTCGAGCGTGTCGGCCATGTGGACCTCCCGGATGTTCCACGACTCCGGGCCGCCGGCCATCATGGCGCGGTAGTAGCGCTCGGCGCCCGCGGCGACCTCGGCGTTCTGCCGGGCGTCGAACTCCTCGACGGGGTCGCCGGCGCCGGTGCTCGTCACCGGCCGCCGCAGCCGGGTCAGCAGGGCGAGGATCTCCTCCTCGCACCCTTCCGGGACCAGGACGGTGTTCCAGCCGTACGTCCGCGGGTCCCCGCCGTGCGGCTCGAAGCAGCGGTACGCCTCCAGCGCCGTCTTCAGGTGCTCCGGACGATGCTCCAGAACGTGGTCGACGACGGCCTTCAGCGACTCCCGGAGGCTGTAGACGTCGAGGCCGTAGAACCCGACCCGCTCCGCCGGCGGGAGCCCGCCGTTGTGGTCGCGCAGCCAGCGGCAGAACCGGACGGCTTCCTCGTTGGCCCACAGCCACGCCGGCCACCGCTCATGGCCGGCCAGGACGTCCCGCGGGTCGTCGGGCGCCCCGGGCGCGAGCGTCACGCTGCGCCCGACGCGGCGGCAGTCGGGCCAGTCCCCCTCGACGGCGACGAACGAGAACCCGCGTTCGGCGACCAGGCGGCGGGTCAGCGCCGCGCGCCAGGCGTAGTACTCGTGCGTCCCGTGACTCGCCTCGCCGATCAGCACGCAGCGGGCGTCGCCGATCCTGTCCATCAGCGGGTCGAGGTGCTCCTCGGCCTCGAGCGGAAGCGCGGCGCCGAGCACGTCGTCGGCCGTGTTGGGTCCCGAGCCCGTCCCGCGTGCGGCGCCTGGCCCCGTCCAGGGACTCGTGCCCGGCCTCACCGCGATCCTCTCCGTCCTGCGTAGTTCGTGCCGTCCGTACCTTCGTGGAGCGTCGTGCGCCTGATGTCTCTGCTGTTACCCCCTGGGTGCGACATGTTGAGTTCCCCCTTTTGTCGCCTTCCTCCTGCCGTTCCCCGATTCCGGGCGTCAATTCAGCTTGGACGCACCCGAAGAGACCGGTTCGGAGGCCGGACGACGCCGGAGGGAGCACGTCGGAGGGCGACGACGGACGGAGAACGCTGGAGGGGGATGCGTGGCAGGTCACGGCACCGCCCGGCGACTCCGTCCGAGATGTACGAGGATGACCCGGATAGTTGAAGTTCGCGCCGTTTCAACCGCTCTCTTCCGAAAACTCCGCATCTTTACCCGTCAGGGAAAATGGAACCGAGACGTGATGCGAATCCCACGCGAAACGCCAATGGAATGGATAGCCTCCCTTCGATAACTTTCACTTGGTAAGGAAATCGGGAGCACACTCCGCATGAGCGTTGCCAACCGGGCACAGGTCATCACACGGTGGGGGGCCATCGCATTCATGGCGACGGCGGTCGTGACCGCCACCGCCGGTGGCTTCGCCCAGTCCTACGC
>DATCLF010000409.1:0-3346 GCA_036564055.1 Spirillospora sp. | reverse complement strand
CGGACGCGACGACGACTGAGCAGGCGGCCGCGGCGAGGGCCGGGCGCGCCTCCCGTGCCGGGACGGGCCCGTCGCCGCACCGTCCACCGGGAGCTGCGAGAATCGGCGCATGCGCGTGTTTCTGGGATGCGACCATGCCGGCTTCGAGCTGAAGGAGCACCTGGTCTCCTGGCTCAAGGAGAACGGGCACGAGGCCGTCGACTGCGGCGCGTTCGACTACGACGCCGCCGACGACTACCCGCCGTTCGTCCTGCGGGCCGCCGAGCGGACGGCGGCCGAGCCGGGGACCCTCGGCGTGGTGATCGGCGGTTCCGGGAACGGCGAGGCGATCGCCGCCAACAAGGTGAAGGGCGTGCGCGCGGCCCTCGTCTGGAACGACGCCACCGCCGCCCTCGCCCGCGAGCACAACGACGCCAACGTCATCAGCATCGGCGCCCGGCAGCACGACCTGGAGACCGCCACCCGCTTCGTGAAGCTGTTCATCGAGACCGCGTACTCCGGGGAGCCGCGTCACACCCGCCGGATCGAGATGCTCACCCGATACGAGCGGACCGGTGAACTGCCGCCCCTGCCCGACGAGGGCTGAGCTACAGGCTGTTCGCCGACGACCTGCGGGCGCCGCCGCGCTTGCCGAGGCGGCGCCGCTCGTTCTTGGCGGCCTTCGTCCGCCGGGGCGTCGCGTCGCCCGTGCGGCCGTCGCCGTGCGTCGCGGGGCCGTTGCCCGTCGCGTCCTCGGCGCCCGGTCGTGAGACGTCCCGGGCTCGCATCGCCGCGTCCACCGTGACCCGCATTCCCGTTTGTCCCATATAACGCCCCTTTCCCGCTATCCCGTACCCCTACCCGGGGAAAGCGTAACTGGACCGTTGCAATCGGTCACCGGCGGCTTGGATGGCGACCCTCCGGCGGGAATGCTCGATACAGTGCCGGAGTCATGCTTCAACGACTGGTGCACCTTCTCCCGCCGGGGGTGCGGGCCGTCCTGCGCCGGATCCCGATCCTGGTGGCGCTGTACCGGTGGCTGCGGCGGGGGAAGCTGACCAGGGAGCGCTACGTCTTCGCGGCTCTGGCGATCCTCGCGGTCATCATCGGGTTCGCGACGGCGAACGACACCCGCGGGCTGGCCCCCTCGGGGATCCTCGTGCTGATCGTGCTCGGCGGCGGGCTGCTGCTGAAGGTGCGGACCCTCGTCGCGCTGCTCGGCATCGTGGCGGCGATGGCCCTCTACAACGCCTGGAAGGACGTCCCCGCGGTCGGCATCGGGATGGCCGCCACGTTGACGATCACCGCCGTGCTCGCTCTCACCCTGGCCCGGACGCGCCAGCAGCTCGGCGTCCAGGGCCTGCGCGGCGACTCGATGCTGCTGGAGCTGCGCGATCGGCTGAAACGCCAGGGCGAGATGCCCGAGCTGCCGGACGGCTGGGACTCCCAGGTCGTGCTGCTGCAGGCCGGCGGGTCCTCGTTCGGCGGCGACTTCGTCGTGTCGGCGAGCGACGGCTCCACCTTGGAGGTCGCGCTCGTCGACGTCTCCGGCAAGGGCACCGACGCCGGGACCCGCGCCCTGATGCTGTCGGGTGCCTTCGGTGGGCTTCTTGGATCGGTCCAGCCTGACCGTTTCCTACCCGCCTGTAACGCTTATCTCCATCGGCAGCGATGGGACGAAGGCTTCGTCACGGCCGTCCACGTCGTCGTCGACCTGAAGACCGGCGAGTACACGGTCGAGTCGGCGGGGCATCCCCCGATCGTCCAGTTCGACGCGAGCAGCGGCGAGTGGCGGGTCGGCACCGCCAAGGGCGTCGTGCTCGGAGTGGTGCCCGATCTGCGCTGCGTCCCCGAACACGGCACCCTGCGGCCCGGCGACGCGCTGCTCCTCTACACCGACGGGCTGGTCGAGTCCCCGGGCAGCGACCTCGACGCCGGCATCGACCGGCTGCTCGGCGAGGCCGAACGGCTGGTGCCGCAGGGGTTCCGCACCGGGGCGAAGGAACTGGTCGAGACGATGGCGGCGGCCCGCGACGACGACTGCGCCCTCGTCCTGATCTGGCGCACCTGACGCCGGTTCCGCCGTCGCGGAGCGGCCTCACAGCCGTCCGTGCCGTGCTCTTCTTCGGTGTCCGAGCCTGTGCCGTCTGGACGCGGCGGCCGCCGGCCACGACGAGACCGCGGCGGTGCGCTGCGCCTCGCTCCTGCCCTGCGCCAGACCGACGATGACGGCGCCGACCAGCACGGTTCCGGCCGCCGCGCCCGCCCTCGTCAGCAACCGGGCGCGCGTGGACGACGCCGCGTCGGCCGCCCCCGGCGGTGTGAACGCCTGCGTGTCGGCGTCCTCATGACGGTCGTCGCGGTCGTTCTCGTGGCCGCCGCGGGCGGGCGGAGCGGGGGACGGGCCGTCCGCGGGCGGGCCAGAGGATGCGCGTCCCGGGCCGCCGGTGTGCGGTTCACGCTGTCCGACCAGCATGAGCAGCAGCTCGAACGCGGTGGGACGCTCGGCCGGGTTCGTCGCCAGCGCCGCCCGCACGACCGGGACGAGCGGCTCCGGCAGCCCGGACAGGTCGGGTTGGTCGGCGGCCGTGCGCAGCGTCGCGGGATCGCCGCCGATCGGCATCCGTCCCGTCCCGGCGTGGGCGATGAGGCAGCCCCACGCGAAGACGTCGGCCGCGGGCGTCGCGGCGCCGCCGGTGAGCACCTCGGGCGCCATCCATCCGGGCGTGCCGAGGATCTGGCCCGGCTTGCCCGCCGCGACCTCGCAGTCCTGGCTGCGCGCGATGCCGAAGTCGATGACGCGGCAGCCGGACAGCGTGAGCATCACGTTGGCGGGCTTGAGGTCGCGGTGCACGAGCCCGGCCGCGTGGATCGCCGCGAGCGCCGACGCGACCCCCACCGCGACGCCGTGCAGCTCGGCCGGCGGCAACGGTCCGCCGGCGACGAGCCTGCTGTGCAGGGAGACGCCGCCCACGTACTCGGTGACGAGGTAGGGGCGTCCGTTCTCCTCCCCGTGCGCGAGGACCCGCGCGGTACAGAACGAGGCGACGCGGCTCGCGAGGTACGCCTCGTCCTTGAAGCGCCGCCGGCAGGACGGATCGCCGGCGAGGTGCGGATGGATGGTCTTCACCGCGACGCGGCCCCCCGACCGGGGGTCGGCGCCGAGATAGACCAGCCCCATGCCCCCCGAGCCGAGCCGCCCCAGCAGCGGGTGCCCGCCGACCTCGCGGGGGTCGGCGGGTTCCAGCGGCCTGATGTCTGCGTCCATGGGGTATCCCGGCTTCCCTCGTTCCTCTCCCGTCCGCCTATCCCCGATCGGACGCGAAATATGGCGGATTTTTCCCAAGACGTGCGGAAACGTGATCGT
>DATCLF010000408.1:0-7426 GCA_036564055.1 Spirillospora sp. | reverse complement strand
GGGCGGACGGGGACGGCCCCGGCTGCCCCGCGAACGGGCCGGCCGGAGGGCCTCCGTGCACACCCGGGGGCTGCGAGGGCCGCTGTGGTGGCGGCTGCTGATAGGGGGGCCGGAATGCCACAACCACCAAGATTAGCTTTGCTTCGGGACATTCCGCCCTGCCATCGGGGTGAGGGGACCCTGCGGGCACCGCGCCGTCCGGGAATGCCGCAGGACATGGCAAGGTTGTGCTCGGGGAGAGGACGAAGACGTCCCCGCGCGAACGCAGCCGAACGTCAGCACAGGAGCACCCACCGTGTCGTTGCCACCTCTGGTCGAGCCCGCAGCGGAGCTCACCCGCGACGAGGTGAACCGCTACTCGCGGCACCTCATCATCCCCAACGTGGGCATGTCCGGGCAGAAGCGACTGAAGAACTCCAAGGTCCTGGTCGTGGGCGCCGGCGGCCTCGGCTCCCCCGCCCTGCTCTACCTGGCCGCGGCGGGCGTCGGCACGCTCGGCGTCATCGACTTCGACGTCGTGGACGAGTCGAACCTGCAGCGGCAGATCATCCACCGGCAGTCGTCGCTCGGCCGGCCGAAGGTCGAGTCCGCCGCCGAGACCGTCCGTGAGGTCAACCCGTTGATCAACGTGGTCGTGCACAACACCGCGCTCGACCGCGACAACATCATGGACATCTTCTCCCAGTACGACCTCATCGTCGACGGCACCGACAACTTCGCGACCCGCTACATGGTCAATGACGCGGCCGTCCTGCTGGGCAAGCCGTACGTGTGGGGGTCGATCTACCGCTTCGACGGCCAGGCGTCGGTGTTCTGGGCCGAGCACGGCCCCTGCTACCGCTGCCTCTACCCCGAGCCCCCGCCGCCCGGCATGGTCCCGTCGTGCGCGGAGGGCGGCGTGCTCGGCGTGCTGTGCTCCTCGATCGGCTCCATCCAGGTGACCGAGGCCATCAAGCTGCTCACCGGCATCGGGGAGCCGCTCGTCGGGCGCCTGATGATCTACGACGCGCTGGAGATGACGTACCGGTCGGTCAAGGTCCGCAAGGACCCCGAGTGCCCGCTGTGCGGCAAGAACCCGACCCAGACCGCGCTGATGGACGACTACCAGGCGTTCTGCGGCGCCGTCTCCGACGAGGCCGCCGAGGCCGCGCAGGACTCCACGATCTCCGTCACCGAGCTGAAGGCCATGCAGGACCGGGGCGAGGACATCTTCCTCGTCGACGTCCGCGAGCCCAACGAGTACGAGATCGTCTCGATCCCCGGCGCGACCCTGATCCCGAAGGGCGAGTTCCTCGACGGGTCGGCCCTGGAGCGGCTGCCCCAGGACAAGAAGATCGTCCTTCACTGCAAGTCCGGGGCCCGTTCCGCCGAGGCCCTGGCCGTGGTGAAGAAGGCCGGCTTCTCCGACGCCGTCCACGTCGGCGGCGGCGTCCTGGCCTGGGTCAAGCAGATCGACCCGAGCCTGCCCACCTACTGACGCCCAAGGCGGCGTCGCCGCGAAGGCCCCCGGAGATCCCCGGGGGCCTCGGCATGTTCACGATCGGTCGTCGGTGTCCTTCTGACGGCCGCTGCGGCTCGGGAGGCGCTCTTCGGGTGCGGGCGGGATGTAGGTGAGGCCGAGTTCGGGGCCGATCTCCGAGAGCATGAGCTCGAACATGGGCTCGGCGTTGTCCAGGGCGAATTCGAGGTGACCGAAGACCTCAAGGCTGACGCCGCCCTGGAGCCTGATCCAGCACTTGAGGAACTGCTGCATCACCCCTAGGGGGAGGTCGACGCCGACGACCTCGTCCCGGTAGCGGATGAGCTGACGGCGCAGGTCGGGATCGATCTCCTCGTCCGGCGGCACCTTGAAGGGGCTCTTCTTCCACAGCTCCAGGAACAGGGCCATGAACGTCCAGCCGAACTCGCGGGCGCACTCCTCGGCGAAGTCGAGCTCCTCGTGGTGACCCGCGCCGCGCACGGGCGTGCCGAACAGCAGCGCGTACTCGCGGGGATGGGCGAGCGCCCAGCGGCGGAAGCGACGGGAGACGGCGAGGAACTTCAGGTTGATCTGCTCCTGGGGGACGGCCTTGGCCGCCGCCCGGAGCTCGGCCGTCAGCTCGGTGAAGATCTCGCCGATGACATGGCGCAGCAGCTCGCGGCGGCTGTCGAAGTACCGGTACAGGGCCGGCGCCGTCATGCCCATCTCCCGGGCGATCGCCCGGAGCGTCACCGCCTCGGGACCCTCCGCGACGAGGATCCGCCGGGCGGTCTCGGAGATCTCCTTGACCGTCGCCGCACGCAGCCGATCACGTCGTGTTCCCACCACGCCGCCCTCTTTCGTGTCCGTCGGGCCGTCTCCGCATGATTCCCCATAAACACCCTTGACGGTAGTGAACCCCGTATGCAATGTTAACGCTGTTCGCAGTTAACAACGTTCACCAGAGTTAGTGGACATCACTGAACAGGGGAGACGACCATGTTCGATCGATGGGGCCGCTGGGTGCACCGGCGACGCCGGTGGGTCCTCGCGGTCGCGGGCGCGGCCCTGGTGTTCGCCGGCGTCTGGGGGACGGGCGTGTTCGGCGCCCTGACGTCCTCCGGCGGGTTCGACACCCCCGGCAGCGAGAGCGCCAAGGCCGTCCAGATCGCCGAACGCGCCCTCGGACGCGACGCCGCCGACGTCGTCGTCCTCTACCGGGGCACCACCACCGTCGACGACCCCGCCTATCGGGCAGCCGTCGAACAGGCGCTGAACTCCCTTCCCAGGGACAAGGTCGCGGACGTCGCCACCTACTGGACGACCCGGGCCCCGCAGTTCGTCAGCGAGGACCGGAAGACCACGTACGCCGTCCTGGAGCTCGCGGGCTCCGACGACGCGGCGAGGCTGGACTCCTTCAAGGCGATCGAGGACGAGCTGACCGAGGTCGGCGGGGGACTCACCGCAAAGGTCGGCGGGCGGGTCGGGACGGAGACGGCGATCAACGAGCGCGTCTCGTCCGACATCGCCCGCGCGGAGGGCATGGCGATCCCCGTGCTGCTCGTGCTCCTGGTGCTGATCTTCGGCGGGCTGGTGTCGGCGAGCCTGCCGCTGCTCATCGGCGGCATGGCGATCCTGGGGTCGTTCACCGCCCTGCACGCGCTGACGTACGTGACCGATGTGTCGATCTTCGCGGTGAACATCACCACGTTCCTCGGCCTCGGCCTCGCCATCGACTACGGGCTGTTCATGGTCAGCCGCTTCCGCGAAGAACTCCGCAAGGACGGCAGCTCCGGCGAGGACGCCCTCGCCGCGACCATGGCCACCGCCGGACGCACCGTCGCCGTCTCCGGCATCACCGTCGCGATCTCCCTGTCCGGGCTGCTGCTGTTCGACCAGCGGTTCCTCGTCTCCATGGGCTACGGCGGCATCGCCACCGTCGTCGTCTGCATGATCGGCGCACTCACCGTCCTGCCCGCCCTCCTCGCCGTCCTCGGCCCCAAGGTCAACGCCTTGTCCCTGCGCCGTCGCCGCGCCCGGCGAACGGGCGACCGCTGGGGACGCCTCGCCCACAGCGTCATGCGCCGCCCCGTCGTCTACGCCGCGCTCACCGTCACCCTCCTCGTCGCGCTCGGCGCACCGTTCCTGCGCATCAACTGGGGCGGCGTCGACGCCAAGGTCATGCCCGAGGGCGCGGACGCCAGGGTCGTCGCCGAGACCCTGGAGACGCAGTTCCCCGGCAATGCCACGAACCCCATCGAGGCTGTCGTCACCGGCACGTCCGACCGTGCGGCGGTCCAGGAGTACGGAAACCGCCTGGCCGCGCTGCCCGGCGCGACGGGCGCCACGGTCACCGGCGCCGCGGGCGACACGACCCGGATCACGGTGTCCTACAGCGCGGACCCCAGCTCCGACGCGGCGCGCGACCTCGTCGAGCGGGTCAGGGACGTCCCGCCGCCCGCCGGCGCCGAGGTGCACGTCGGCGGCACCACCGCCGAGGTCGTCGACTCGCTGGACAGCATCGGGTCCAGGCTGCCGTGGCTCGCGGCGCTCGTCGGAGGCGCGACGTTCCTGCTGCTGTTCCTGGCGTTCGGGTCGCTCGTCCTGCCGCTGAAGGCGATCGCCATGAACCTGCTGTCCCTGTCGGCCACCTTCGGCGCCGTCGTCCTGATCTTCCAGGACGGCAACCTCTCCGGACTGCTCGACTTCACCGCCACGGGCAGCATCGCCCCCGCCATGCCCATCCTGATGCTGGCCCTGCTGTTCGGGATCTCGATGGACTACGAGGT
Source organism: Spirillospora sp. (assembly GCA_036564055.1). GTDB lineage: Bacteria > Actinomycetota > Actinomycetes > Streptosporangiales > Streptosporangiaceae > Spirillospora. The sequence goes on along the minus strand of DATCLF010000408.1, from coordinate 3,178 downwards.
CTTCCTGCTGTCGCGCGTCCGCGAGCAATACGACCTGACCGGCGACAACACCGCCGCGGTCGCCTCGGGCGTCCAGCGGACCGGCGCCATCATCACCAGCGCCGCGCTGCTGTTCGTCATCGTGATCGGCGCCTTCGCCACGTCCGGGATCACGTTCATCAAGATGACCGGCGTCGGGATGGTCATCGCGATCGTGCTGGACGCGACGATCGTCCGCGCGCTGCTCGTCCCCGCCACCATGCGCCTGCTCGGACGGGTGAACTGGTGGGCGCCCGGCCCGCTCGCCCGCCTCTACCGTCGCTACGGCATCCGCGAGGGCGACAGCCCGGCGCCTTCACACCGGCCGGATCTGGAACCCGTCGGCTGACGGACGGAGCCGGAACCCGCACACGCACGGCGAGCACACGCACAGGAGGTGAGGACGCACCATCGGGGGCGCGGCCGGCGGCGAGGAGCCGCCGGCCGCCTTTCCCTGCGTCCTCGACTTCCCGCGCCCTCGACACGGCACGAACCGAAGACCGCGCCTTGACCTGGCAATGCACGTGAACCGCTTGTGATTCGCCCCACCCGCCGCAAGACTGAACATCGTTCGACCGGGGGTACAACGTCGTCCCACCGGTGGCATTTCGGCGTGCGATCTGCCCTGGGACGACCCGCCCCCGGGCTCCCACCGAGACAACGGGTCGTTCCCTTGGAGGCATCATGTCCACGCAGGTGATCAGCGACGCCGAGACGGCGCTCGCGCACCTCGAGCGGCTCACCGAGGAGCTGCGCTCACGCGGCTGGACCGTCGAGCTCTCCGCCCCGGCCGACCGCTGGCCGTGCGCCATCGTCTCCGACCCGCGGACGCCCGCGGCCGACGAGAACGTCATCGCGGCCAAGGAGAGGTCGGGCGACACCTGGTCCTACTTCTACGGCTGGGGCGAGCGGATCGCCCCCTGCTCCGACCCGGCCGCGGCCGCCGCCGCGCTGGGCCGCGTCTTCGCCGCCCGCCGGGACAACTGAGCCCGGGACGACTGAGCCTTGACCCGCCCCCGGCGTGTCGCGTGACGGGACGGTCGCCCTCCGTAGGCATGATCGCGGACTGTCACCGCCACGGATGAACGACCACGGAGAGGACGACCATGCGACCGTCCGTCCGCACCGCCCTGGCCGCCGCGGCGGCCGCTCTGGCGCCGCTCGCGGTCGGCCAGGCCCCGGCGGCCCCGGCGAAGGCCGCCCCGGCCCCACCCGACCACCACGTCTTCTTCATCCACGGGCCGGCACGGGTCCACGACGACGCGTACCGGGGGATGCTGATGGGGGTCGCCGTCGTCCGCCAGGAGAACAGGACGTCGGTGAGGCTGCACGTCTCGGGATTCCCGGAGAGCGCCAGGGGACGCACGTTCGGCGCCCACGTCCACGTGAACGCGTGCGGGCCGCGCCCCGAGGACGCCGGGCCCCACTACCGGAACCCGGACGCAGAGCCGGGCACGCCGCTCCGCGAGAAGGAGATCTGGCTCGACGTCACGATCGGGGACGACGGCCACGGCCGCTCCCATGTCGACGTGCCGTGGCGGGTCGCCCGGGACGCGGCCGGATCGATCGTCGTCCACGCCGAGCCGACCGAGCCGCGGACGGGCGACGCCGGCGCCAGGCTGGCCTGCATCACCGTTCCGTTCTAGCGAGCGCGCGCCGGACGTGACGCGCGGGCACGCACGTCACCGCCGCGGCGCGGGGCGTTCAGGCGGACTTGCGGGTGCGGCTCTTCGCCGCCTCCTTCTCGTCGGTCTTCGAGGACGACTTCGACGCCGATTTCGACGCGGGCTTACGCGAGGCCGTCTTCTTCTTCCCCGCCCCCTTGCCGGCCTTCTCTCCCCGGCTCTGCTTGGCCGCCTCGACGCTCGCGCGCAACGCGCTGAGCAGGTCGGCGGCGGGTTCCTCCTCGGCCTCCTCGGCGGGCCGCGCCACCTCGCGCCCCTCGACCTTCGCGTCGATGACCGCCTGGAGGGCCTCCCGGTAGGCGTCCTTGTACTCGGACGGGTCGAACTCCCCCTCCATCGACTCGATCAGCGACGTCGCCATCGACAGCTCCTGCTTGCGGATCTCGATGTCCTCGTCGAGGAACGGGAAGTCGGGCTTTCTGACCTCGTCCGGCCACAGCATCGTCTCCAGGACGAACACGCCCTCCCGCACCCGCAGTGTCGCCAGCGACTCCCGCTGCCGGATCGCGATCTTGACGATGGCGACCTGGCCGGAGTTCTCCAGCGCGTCGCGCAGCAGCACGTACGGCTTGGTGCCCTGCGCGTCGGGCTCCAGGTAGTAGGACTTGGCGAAGTAGATCGGGTCGACCTCCTCCGCCTCCACGAACTGCAGCACGTCGATCCGGCGGCTGGACGACAGCGGCAGGTCCGCGAAGTCCTCGTCGGTCAGGACGACCATCTCGCCGCTCGGCAGCTCGTAACCCTTGGCGATGTCGGCGTACGGGACCTCCTCGCCGTCGACGGTGCAGATCCGCTTGTACTTGATGCGGCCCCCGTCCTTGCGGTGTACCTGGTGAAAGCGGACGTCCCTCTGCTCGGTCGCCGAGTACAGCTTCACCGGTATCGTCACAAGCCCGAACGAGATGGCGCCCTTCCAGATACTGCGCATGACCAGTCCCTACCCACCTGTCGCGGCCCGGCACGTTCCATGTCTCTAGCGTCGCAAGCACGTACGTTCTGGGCCATATCGGACACTTGATCCTTTTCTGCGGGTCGGGACCGGGTAAGACGCCGACATGACCATGCCGTGGCCCGTAGAGCCGATGCTGGCCGCCACCGGGACCCTTCCCCCCGACGGCGAGCGGTGGGGCCTGGAGCTGAAGTGGGACGGCGTCCGCGTCCTCGCGCACGTCTCCTCCGCCGGCGGCGTCCGGGCCGTGGGACGGCGCGGCAACGAGGTGACCGGCCGCTATCCGGAGCTGTCCGCCCTGGCCGACCTCCTCCCCGGCCACGACGTCGTCCTCGACGGGGAGGTCGTCGCCTTCGACGCGGGCCGGCCGAGCTTCGAACGCCTCCAGCGCCGCATGCACGTGACCCGCCCCGACCCCCGGCTGATCCGCCAGGTGCCCGTCCGCTACGTGGTCTTCGACATCCTGTCCCTGGACGGCCACGTGCTCTACGACATGCCGTACGTCGAGCGCCGGACGCTCCTGGAC
>DATCLF010000407.1:0-8711 GCA_036564055.1 Spirillospora sp. | reverse complement strand
GCCCTCACGATGGACGTGGCGCTGATCCACATGAACCGCGCCGACGCCCGCGGCAACGCCCAGTACCTCGGCCCGGACCCCTACATGGACGACCTGTTCGCCAAGGCCGCCGAACGGACGTACGTCTCCTGCGAACGGCTGGTCGACACCGCCGAGTTCGCCAAGGAAGGGCCCCTGCAGTCCCTGCTCATCAGCAGGTCCCACGTGACGGGGGTCGTGGAGACGCCGAACGGGGCGCACTTCACCGACTGCACGCCCGACTTCGGCCGCGACGAGGCGTTCCAGAAGCTCTACGCCGAGTCCGCTGCGGACCCGGAGGCCTGGGCCGCATTCCAGGACAGGTTCCTGTCCGGGGACGAGGCCGCCTACCAGGACGCCGTCCGGGCATGGCGCGAGGAGAAGCGTTGACTTCCCCCCGCCTAAAGGCGGGGATTCCAGCGGTCGCCCGCTGGGTTTCCCGCTTCGCCGACGACTGCCCCGTCCGGGAGGACTCCCGTTGAGGTCTCATACCGTCTCCACAGGCTGCTGCCGCCAGCCCGGCGGCCAGGAGGTCACGTGCCGCGTTGACGTCACGCCTCACACGACATGAGGTTCCGTGTAAGCACTGGCTGGTGTCACCTAGACGCCCAATCGCCCTGGCGGCGATTGGGCTTTCCCTGCCCCGCTCCGCGGGGGCTTCGTTTCCTCCCCCGCCCAAAGGCTGGGGTCTCCATGAAGGAGCTCCGATGAGCGACACGACCGGCGACACGGTGCGCAAGGACGCGACAGGTGCGCGGGTCACGCGCGCCGAGGTCTGCGCCGTCGCCTGCGCCGACCTCTTCCGGGGCGACGGCGAGATCGTCGCCGCCGCGGTGGCCGGATTCGTCCCGATGCTGGGGTCGCGGCTGGCGCGGGCGACGTTCGAGCCCGACCTGCTGACCACCGACGGCGGTCCCGTGCTGAGCGCCGAGCCCACCCCGCTCGGTTCGCCGGCCGGGACGGCCGAGGGCTGGCTGCCGTTCCGCGACCACCTGTGGCTCGTCCTCAACGGGCGGCGCCACGTCGTGATGGGGCCGAGCCAGATCGACGCGTACGGCAACACCAACATCTCGTGCATCGGCGACTGGGAGCGCCCGGCCCGGCAGCTCCTCGGCGTGCGCGGCGGGCCCGGCAACACGCTGCTGAACACGACGAGCTACTGGGTGCCGCGCCACTCCAGGCGGGTCTTCACCGACAAGGTCGACATGGTGAGCGGGATCGGCTGGGACCGGGGCGCCCACGAGATCCGCGCCGTGGTGACCAACCTCGCGGTGCTCGACTTCGCCACCCCGGACCGGCGGATGCGGCTGCGCTCGGTGCATCCCGGCGTGAGCGTCGACGAGGTGGCGGACGCCACGGGCTTCGACCTGGTCGTCCCGGACGACGTGCCCGAGACGCGATCGCCGAGCGAGGAAGAGCTGCGGATCATGCGCGAGGTCCTCGACCCCAAGGGCCTGCGGGAACGCGAGGTGCCGTCGTGAGCGAGTCCCGAACCGTCCGGCAGGTGCTCGACACGCCGCTGACGCGCCTGACCGGTGTGCGGCACCCCGTCGTCCAGACGGGCATGGGATGGGTGGCGGGTCCGCGCCTCGTCACCGCCGTCGCCAACGCCGGCGGGCTCGGGATCCTGGCCTCGGCGACGATGACGCCGGACCGGCTCGCCGCCGCGATCCGGGAGGTCAAGGACCGCACGGACGCGCCCTTCGGCGTCAACCTGCGCGCCGACGCCTCCGACGCCGCCGACCGCGTCGACCTGCTGATCAAGGAGGGGGTGCGGGTCGCGTCGTTCGCGCTCGCGCCGAAGAAGGAGCTGATCGCCCGGCTGAAGGACGCGGGCGTCGTGGTCATCCCGTCGGTCGGCGCGCGGCGGCACGCGGAGAAGGTCGCGTCGTGGGGCGCCGACGCCGTGCTCGTGCAGGGCGGCGAGGGCGGCGGGCACACCGGCCCGCTCGCCACGACGCTGCTGCTGCCGCAGGTCGTGGACGCGGTGGACATCCCGGTGATCGCCGCCGGCGGCTTCTTCGACGGGCGCGGTCTGGCCGCCGCGCTCGCCTACGGCGCCGCCGGCGTGGCGATGGGCACCCGGTTCCTGCTCACCTCCGACAGCACGGTGCCGGACGCGGTGAAACAGGTCTACCTCGACGCCCGCGAGACGGTGGTGACTCGGCAGGTGGACGGGATGCCGCACCGGGTGCTGCGCAGCGATCTCGTCGACGCCCTGGAAAGGTCCGGACGGGTCGGCGGGCTGCTGCGGGCGCTGCGCAACGCGGCCCGGTTCCGGAAGGTGTCCGGCATGTCGTGGCGCCAGATGATCGCCGACGGGAGGGCGATGAGACGCGGCGCGGACCTGACGTGGTCGCAGGTCCTCATGGCCGCCAACACGCCGATGCTGCTGAAGGCCGCCATGGTGGACGGCCGTCCCGACCTCGGCGTGATGGCCTCCGGGCAGGTCGTCGGCGTCATCGACGACCTGCCGAGCTGCGCCGAGCTGATCGACGGGATCGTCAGGCAGGCCGCGGAGACGATCGACGCGCAGCGGGCGGCGCTGGTCCACCGGTGACGGCAGCGGGGCGGGTCACGGGTCGGAGGTGGAGTCCTGGCCGGTGCGGATCCAGCCGAAGGTGCGTTCCACGGCGCGTTTCCAGTTCTCGTACTCGGCGGCGCGGCGCTGCGGGTCCATGGCGGGGACCCAGCGGGACGCGCGGTGCCAGTTGCGGCGCAGCCCTTCGAGCCCGGCCCAGTAGCCGACGGCGAGCCCCGCGGCGTAGGCGGCGCCGAGCGACACCGTCTCGATCACCATCGGCCGCGACACCGGCACGTTCAGCACGTCGGCGACCATCTGCATGACGAGGTTGTCGGACGTCATCCCGCCGTCGGCCTTCAGCTCCCGCAACGACAGCCCGGAGTCGGCGTTCATCGCGTCGACGACCTCGCGGGTCTGCCAGGCGGTGGCCTCCAGCACGGCCCGCGCGAGGTGCCCCTTGGTGATGTAGGAGGTCAGGCCGACGATGATGCCGCGGGCCTCGCTGCGCCAGTGCGGGGCGAACAGCCCGGAGAACGCCGGGACGATGTAGCAGCCGCCGTTGTCCTCAACCGACCGGGCCAGCGTCTCGATCTCCGGCGCGGTGCTGATCAGCCCGAGCCCGTCACGGAACCACTGCACGAGCGCGCCGGTGATGGCGATCGAGCCTTCGAGCGCGTATACGGCGGGCTCGTCACCGATCTTGTAGCCGACGGTGGTGAGCAGCCCGTTCTTCGACCGCACCGGCTTCGCACCGGTGTTCATCAGCAGGAACGCGCCCGTCCCGTAGGTGCACTTGGTCTCGCCGGGGGAAAAGCACGTCTGGCCGAACAGAGCGGCCTGCTGGTCGCCGAGGGCCGCGCCGACGCGGACGCCGGGGAACACGCGGCGGGCCGTCGCGTAGGTCTCGGTCGACGACCGGATCTGCGGCAGCATCCCCTTCGGGACGCCGAAGAAGTCGAGCAGCTCGTCGTCCCAGTCCAGGGTGCGCAGGTCCATCAGCAGCGTGCGGCTCGCGTTCGTCACGTCGGTGACGTGGACGCCGCCGTCGACGCCGCCGCTGAGGTTCCAGATGAGCCAGCTCTCCATCGTGCCGAACAGGACCTCGCCGCGTTCGGCGCGTTCGCGCAGGCCGGGCGTGTGGTCGAGCATCCAGCGGATCCGCGGCGCCGAGAAGTAGGTGGCGAGCGGCAGCCCGCTGCGCTCGGTGACCGTCGCGGCGCCGGGGGCGCGGGCGAGCTCGTCGACGAGCTCGCCGGTCCGCATGTCCTGCCAGACGATGGCGCGGCCGATCGGGACGCCGGTCCGCCGGTCCCACAGGACGGTGGTCTCGCGCTGGTTGGCGATCCCCACGGCCGCGATCTGCCGCGGGTCCGCCCCGGCCTGAGCGAGCGCCTCGGGCGCGATGCGCTCCAGGTTGCGCCAGATCTCCATCGGGTCGTGCTCGACCCAGCCGGGCTTCGGGAAGTACTGCCGGTGCTCGCGCTGCGCGACCGACACCAGGCGGCCGCCGTGGTCGAACAGGATGCACCGGGTCGAGGTGGTGCCCTGGTCGATCGACATCACGAAACGCTCGGTCACCGGCGGTCCCCTCCCCCGCGGCGGGTCTCACCAGCGCGAGCCGCCGAGGTCCCGCGAGACCGCCCGCGCCGCGTCGCGCACGTACGCCACGAGCCTCGGGTCGGGGACACGGCGGGTGTCGCAGATCCGCTCGACGGCCCCGGAGATGCCGATGGCGCCGACGACGAGCCCGCCGTGCCCGCGGATCGGCGCGGCGATGCCGGCCTCGCCGATCGACAGCTCCTCGACCTCGGCGGCCCAGCCGTTCTCGCGGGCCCGGGTGGCGGCCCGTGCGAGCTCCCGGTGGTCGGTGATGGTGCGCCGGCAGTACGCCTCCAGAACGGTGTCGCGGACCGAGGCCGCCGCGTTGGCGTCGTGGGCGATGAGCGCCTTGCCGAGCGCGGTGGCGTGCAGCGGCAGGAGCGAGCCGACGTCCATGGTCTGGAGGGTGTCGTCCGGGCGGAACACGTGGTGGACGACGAGGACCTTGCCGTCGAGGAGCGTCCCGATCCGGACGGCCTCGCCGCTGCGGGAGGCGAGGGCGTCGGCCCAGTTGATGGCGCGGGACCGCAGCTCGTTGACGTCGAGGTAGCTGGTGCCCAGGTGCAGCAGCGCCGCGCCGAGCTGGTACTTGCCGGTGCCGCCGTCCTGCTCGACGAAGCCGACGCGCTCCAGTGTCCGCAACAGGCCGTGCGCGGTTCCGCGGGCGAGGCCGAGGGACGCGGCGACCTCCCCGACCCCGAGCCGGCCCGAGCTCGCGGCGAGCAGCCGCAGGATCGCGGCGGCCCGCTCGATCGACTGCACAGGTCCGGGCATGGGCCCGATGCTAGGCGTCCCGGCAGTTTGTCGACAATGTCGGCATCCGCCGCGATCACCGTCGTCGCATGCCCGAGGTGCCCGGATTCTGTGATCGGGTGCACAGGGGGGAGGGTAACCGCCGCCGCGCGAAGGCGAAAGTGTTCGACATTGTCGGCACCGCCCCGTTGTCCGGGCTTCCGGGACCGGCTTACGGTCCTGGCAAGCCCCCAAGGCGCCGGCCCCCCGGCCGGACGCGAAACCTGCCCGTTTCGCCCGGTCGCGGCGCGCTGTTGGCCCGGCGGTTTCCGGGACGACAACCCGCCGCAACCCGGCGGCGCGACACTTGGACCGTCTCTTCCCGGGAGCAACGACCGTGACACCCATAGCCCTCGGACCGCGGTACCGCCGGAACGCCGTTCACGCCCTCTCCGGCACCGAGTACGACGTCCTCGTCGTCGGCGGCGGCGTCGTCGGCGCCGGAGCCGCGCTCGACGCCGTCTCCCGGGGCCTGTCCGTCGCCCTGGTGGAGGCGCGCGACTGGGCCGCGGGCACGTCGAGCCGGTCGAGCAAGCTCATCCACGGCGGGTTGCGCTACCTCGAGCAACGCGACTTCGCGCTGGTGCGGGAGGCGCTTCGGGAACGCGGGCTGCTCCTGCACAGGATCGCGCCGCATCTGGTGCGTCCCGTCCGGTTCCTGTACCCGCTGCGCAACCGCGTGTGGGAACGGGCGTACGTGAGCGCGGGCGTCACCCTCTACGACACGATGGGCGGCTCCCACGCCCTCCCCCGGCACAGGCAGCTCACGCGGCGCGGCGCCCTGCGCGAGGCCCCGGCCCTGCGGCCGGACGCGCTGGTGGGCGCGATCCAGTACCACGACGCGCAGGTGGACGACGCCCGGTACACGATGATGGTCGCCCGCACCGCCGCGCAGTACGGCGCGACGGTCGCCACCCGCGTGGAGATGACCGGTCTTCTGCGCGAGGGCGAGCGGGTCACCGGCGCCCGCGTCGTGGACCTGGAGAGCGGGCGGGAGATCGACGTCCGGGCCCGCCGCGTGGTGTGCGCGACCGGGGTGTGGACGGACCGGGCGCAGGCGATGACCGGGGCGCGGGCCGCCTTCGGGGTGCGGGCGTCGAAGGGCGTCCACCTGGTGGTGCCGCGCGACCGGATCCCGATGGACACGGGCCTGATCACGCGGACGGACCGAAGCGTCCTGTTCGTCATCCCGTGGGGCCGTCACTGGCTCGTCGGCACGACCGACACCCCGCACGAGGAGGGTCCCGACGAGCCGGTCGCCGCCCGCACCGACGTCGGGTACCTGCTCGACCAGGTGAACGCCGTGCTGCGGACGCCCCTGACGCACGACGACATCGAAGGCGTCTACGCGGGGCTGCGGCCGCTGCTGTCGGGCGATGCGGACGACACCGCCCGCCTGTCGCGCGAGCACGCCGTCGCCGAACCGGTCCCGGGCATGATCGTGGTGACCGGGGGCAAGTTCACCACCTACCGGGTGATGGCGCGCGACGCCGTCGACGTCGTCGCGGACGGCCTGGACGACGCCGTGCCCGCCTCGGTGACCGCCCGCCTGCCGATCCTCGGCGCGGTCGGGTTCGAGGTGCTGTGGAACGACCGGCGCCGCATCGCCGCCGAGTCCGGCCTGCACGTCGCGCGCGTCGAACACCTGCTGCACCGGTACGGGTCGTGCGTGCACCAGGTTCTGGAGCTCATCGCGGAGGACCCGGAGCTCGGCGCCCCCATCCCCGGTGCGGAGGACTACCTGCGCGCCGAGGCCGTCTACGCGGTGACGCACGAGGGCGCGCTGCACCTGGAGGACGTGCTGTCGCGGCGCCTGCGCGTGTCGATCGAGGAGTGGGACGGCGGCGCCTCGGCGGCGTCCCATGTCGCCGAGCTGCTCGCGCCGCGGCTCGGCTGGGACCGCGAGGAGATCGACGGGGAGGTCGACCGCTACCTGCGGTGGATCGCCTCCGAGCGCCGCGAGGCGCCCGGCGTCCCGGAGGCCGCGGTCAGCACGGCCTGACGGTCGCCACCGCCGGGCGGGGACGCTCGTCTGCTCCCGGGCCGACAGGCCGTCACGCCGGGATGAGGGGACAGTGCGTGCCCTTGTAGATCGTGGGGACGCACCGGTTGCAGTGGATGCACAGCGAGGGGGTCGACGGGTCGGCGGCGATCCGGTTGACCAGGTCGGGCTCGCGCAGCAGCGCCCGGGCCATCGCGACGAACTGGAATCCCTCCGTCATCGCCCGGTCCATGGTCTCCTTGGTCGTGATGCCGCCGAGCAGGATCAGCGGCAGGTCGAGTTCGGCACGGAACCTCCGCGCGTGCTCCAGCAGGTAGACGTCCTCGTAGGGGTAGGAGCGCAGGAACTTCTTGCCGAACATCCGGATGCCGATCCGCATCGGGAGCTTGTAGGAGGCGGCGAACTCGGGGACGGGCATCTCCCCGCGGAACAGGTACATCGGGTTGAGCAGCGAGCTGCCGGCGGTCAGCTCCAGCGCGTCGACCGTTCCCTCGTCCTGGAGGCGGCGCGCCACGTACAGGCTGTCGTCGATCTCCAGTCCGCCGCGGACGCCGTCGCGCATGTTGAGCTTGGCGGTGATCGCGATGCGGTCGCCGACCTCGTCCCGGACGGCGCGGGCGATGCCGAGCGCGACCTTCGCGCGGTTCTCGATCGGGCCTCCGTAGCCGTCCGTGCGCCGGTTGAGGCGGGGGCTGAGGAACGCGCTGGCGAAGTAGTTGTGCCCGAAGTGCAGCTCGACCGCGTCGAAGCCCGACTCGATCGCGAGACGGGCCGCCTCGGCGTGCGCGCGGGTGATGCGGTCGATGTCGGCGGCGGTGGCCACCCTGGTGAAGCGCATGCCGAGCGGGTTGAAGAACCGTCCGGCCGACAGGGCGGGCAGCCCGGTCGAGCTCGCGTCCGCGACGGGCCCCGCGTGCCCGAGCTGCGCGGCCACGGCGGCGCCCTCCGCGTGGACGGCGTCGGTGAGCCGCCGCAGCCCCGGGACGGCGTCCGGCCGCATCCAGATCTGCCCGCGCTCCGTGCGCCCCTCCGGGGCGACGGCGCAGTAGGCGACGGTGGTCATGCCGACGCCGCCGGCGGCGGGACGGCGGTGGTACTCGATCAGCGCGTCGGTCACCACCGCGTCCGGCGTCCTCCCCTCGAAGGTCGCCGCCTTGATCACCCGGTTGCGCAGGACGACCGGTCCGAGCCGCGCCGGTTCGAACACCTCCATGCGGGGTCCTCAGCAGCGCTCGATGATCGTGACGTTCGCCTGGCCGCCGCCCTCGCACATGGTCTGCAGGCCGTAGCGGCCGCCGGTGCGTTCCAGCTCGTGCAGCAGGGTCGTCATCAGGCGGGCGCCGGTCGCGCCGAGGGGATGGCCGAGCGCGATGGCGCCGCCGTTGGGGTTGGTCGTCGCCGGGTCGGCGCCGGTCTCCTTCAGCCAGGCCAGCACGACGGACGCGAAGGCCTCGTTGATCTCGACGACGTCGATGTCGCCGATCGTCATCCCCGTCTTCTTGAGCGCGTGCGCGGTCGCCGGGATCGGCGCGGACAGCATCCGGATCGGGTCCTCGCCGCGCGCGGAGAGGTGGTGGACGCGGGCCCGCGGGGTGAGGCCGTGGTCGCGGACGGCCCGCTCCGAGGCGATCAGCAGCGCGGCGGCGGCCTGTCCGGCGTGCACCCCGCCGACCTCGGTGCGCACGTCCTGTCGGCGCTGATGGACCGCACGGGCGTCGACCCGGCCGCGGTCGAGGACGTCGTGTTCGGCTGCGTCGACACCGTCGGGCCGCAGGC
>DATCLF010000406.1:0-6869 GCA_036564055.1 Spirillospora sp. | reverse complement strand
GCCGAATACCTCGCCGGCGCCACCCCCGCCACCGACGACTGATCACGGTTCGGGGCGGGGGGCGTCGCCGTCCGGCGGGCGGCTCTCGTCGACGGTGAGGAGGGTGCGGTCGACGACGCCGGCGCGGTAGGCGGCGCCGGCGACGGTCTGGGCGGTGACCGGTGCGGTGAGGAGCTGGAAGAACACGACCAGCAGCAGCGGGGCGGCGGTGGCGAGGGAGCCCGCCTGTGCCGCCACCCCGCTCATGATGAGCAGCAGGCCGATGGTCTGCGGCTTGGTCGCGGCGTGCAGCCGGGTCAGCAGGTCCGGGAACCGCAGCATGCCGAGCGCGCCCAGCGCGCAGAAGACGGCGCCCGCGGGCAGGAGCACGGCGGTGACGGCGTCGCCGACGTTCACGCGTCCTCCTCTCCCCTGGCCCCCGCCAGACGGGCGGCGCTGACCGACCCCACGAACCCGAACATCGCCACGACCAGAAGGAACGCGGCGTACGCGGGTTCACCGAAGGAGACCGAGTACACCGCGGTCCCGCTGACCAGCAGGACGGACATGACGTCCAGCGCCATGATCCGGTCGAAGCTGGTGGGGCCGCGCACCAGCCGCATGGCCGTCATCAGGAAGGCGACGCCCAGCAGCGTCATGGTCAGGGTGTAGACGATGGTCATCGGCCCTCCTCGGGTGGCGCGTCCTCCCAGGTCGTGAACGCGCGCATGAGTCTGTCCTCGGTCCTGGCCACGCCCGCTCGTTTCGCGTCGGCGTCCTGCGGGCCATGGACGGGAAGGGCGTGGATGCGCAGGGTCATGCGGTCCGCGTCCAGGTCGATCAGGATCGTCCCCGGACGCAGGGAGATGCTCGTGGTGACCGCCAGCAGGATGAACGGCGAACGGGACCGCATCTCCACGTCGATGACGCCGCCGCGCACTCGTCCAGGCCCGTGTACCGCGTACCAGCCGATCACCACGCTGGACGCCAGCAGGTCCCACAGGAACTCCGCGACGACCACGACGACGCCCGGCGGCCGGATGCGCCTGACGAGCGGGACGGCGGGCAGGCGGCTCACCGCGTACGCGGCGGCGACGACCACGACGCCGCCCGCCGCCGTGAGCGCGTCGGCCCGCCGCCACAGCACCAGCCAGATCGCCAGCAGCCACAGCCCGATGACGAGGCGGGACGCGGCGCGCCGCACGGCCGTGTTCATCGGGTCCCCTCCTTCAGCACGGCGGCCCGGTAGGCGGACGGGTCGAGCAGGTCGGCCGCCGCGTCCCGGCTCCACGACGCCAGCGGCCCCGCCAGCACGGCCAGGGCGAGGCCGGCGACGACGAGAGCGGCCGTCACCAGGCCCATGAGCCGCGTGCTCGCCCGCGTGTAGGAGGAGGCGGCGGGCGGTTCACCGGCCTCCTTCGGACGGGGACGCCAGAACCCGAGCACCCAGATCCGCGACATCGCGATGAGGGTGAGCAGGCTCGCCAGCACCGCCACCCCGGTGACGGCGTAGGCGGCGGGACGTCCCTCGCCCAGACCGGCCTGGAACAGCGCGAGCTTGGCGATGAAGCCGGAGAACGGCGGCATGCCGCCGGCGCTCATGGCGGGAACGAAGAACAGCACGGAGATGAACGACGACATGCGCGCCAGGCCGCCGAGGCGTTGCAGCGAGGTCTCCCCCGTGCGCGCCTGCATCAGGTCGCTGACCAGGAACAGCGCGCCCTGCACCACGATGTGGTGGACGAGGTAGAGGACCGCGCCGGTCAACCCGGCGACGCTGAACAGCCCGAGGCCGAACAGCATGTAGCCGATGTGCCCCACCAGGACGAACGAGAACACCCGGTGGACGTTGTCGTGGGTGAGGGCGCCGAGGGTGCCGACGAGCATCGTCGCGGCGGCGAGCACGAGCATGACCCATGACGGCCGCTCGCGGGGGAACAGGTGCGTCTCCACGCGGATCAGCGCGTAGACGGCGGTCTTGGTCAGCAGCGCCGCGAACACGGCGGTGACGCGGGTGAGGGCGGCGGGGTAGCTGTCGGGCAGCCACAGGTGCATCGGGGCGATCGCGCCCTTGATGCCGAACACGACGAGGAACAGCAGGCCGAGCGCCGTCCGGGTGCCCTCGGGCAGCTCGCCGACGCGCGGGGCCAGGCCGGCGAGGCCGACCGATCCCGTCGCCGCGTACGTCAGCCCGATCGCGGTCAGGAAGAGGATCGAGGACATGAGGCTGACGACGGTGTAGGTCATGCCCGCCTGCACGCGTTCCGCCGTCGGGGTGAGCGTCATGAGCACGTAGCTCGACGCCAGCGTGACCTCGAACGCGACGAAGAGGTTGAACAGGTCCCCGGCGAGGAAGATCAGGACGACGCCCGCGGTCAGCGTGAGGTAGGCGGGGTAGAACACGCCGGGTTCGTGTCCGCCGAGGCCCCCGGCGCCCTCCGCCACGGCGTGGAGCATGATCGCGAGCAGGACGCCGATGGACACCACGAGCAGCAGCGCCGACAGCCGGTCGGCGACGAGGGTGATCCCGAACGGCGCGGACCAGCCCCCCGCCTGGACGGCGATCACTCCGTCCCGGGCGACGGCCGCCATGAGCCCGGCCGCGGCGGCGAGCGACGCGGCGACGGCCAGGGGGGCGAGGACGCGCAGCACGGCCTCCCGGCGGCGGCTGATCATCGTGAGCGCGGCTCCGAGCAGCGGCAGCACGAACGGCAGCGGGACGAGGACGTTCATGCGCCGCCGCCCGCCAGTTCGTCGCCGTCCTCGACCGGATCGCGGTCCCCGTCGTGGCCGCTCTCCCAGGCCTCCCGCCGGCGCCGGGACGCCTGGATCTGCCGGTCCTCCAGGTCGTCGCGCACCTCGTCCTCGCCGAGGAGCGTCCGGCTGCGGAACGCCAGGGCCAGCAGGAACGCGGTCACCCCGAACGTGATCACGATCGCGGTGAGCACCATGGCCTGCGGCAGCGGGTCGGCCATGGGCCGCTCGGACGGCCCGCCGAGCAGCGGCGGCGCCCCCGCGGGACCGCCCGCCAGCAGGAGAAGCACGTTGGCGCCGTGCCCGAGCAGCATGAAGCCGACGACGACCCGGACGAGGGACCGCTGCATCAGCATGTGGAACCCCGCGGAGAACAGCACGGCGACGGTCACGACGAGGACGAGGGCGGGACCGGTCACGGCTCTTCTCCGTCCTCGGCGGGGATCTCTTCGAGGACGTCCTCGTCGAGGCTCACGCCCAGCGTGGTGAGGATCGTCAGCACCATCCCGAGCACCAGCAGGTACACGCCGACGTCGAAGAACAGGCTCGTCGAGAGCTTGACGTCCCCGAGGACGGGCAGTGCGACGTGCGGGGCCTCACCGGCCAGGAAGGCCGCGTCCGGGAACGCCCAGCCGGCGGCGCCGGTGACGACGGCCACGGCGAGCCCGCCGCCGAGCAGGACCGCGGGCCGGACGGGCATCGCGGCCGCCAGCTCGTGCCGGCCGCCCGGCAGGTAGCGCAGCACGAACGCCATGGATGCCACGAGCCCGGCGACGAACCCGCCGCCGGGGCGGGTGTGCCCGGCGAGCAGCAGGTAGACGGAGAACACGAGGATCGCCGGTCCGAGCAGGCGCGCGGCGGCCGCGGCCGGGACCAGGGGCGCGCCGCCGAATGCCGGACGGCCGGACGTGGCGAGCCACCGTCGCCCCTCCCCGGCGTCGCGTGCGGGGTCGTCCCCGCCGCGTCCGCCGGCGGGGCGGCGCGGCGGACGGCGTCCGGTGAGCACGAGGCCGACGACGCCCATCGAGGCGACGGCGATCACCGTGATCTCGCCGAGGGTGTCCAGGGCCCGCGTCTCGACGATGATCATGTTGACGACGTTGCCGGTGCCCTCCTGCTCGGCGAGCCCGGCGTAACCGGGACCGACCGGCCGCGTCCCGCGGTCGAGCACCGCGACCATCAGGAACACGGCGAGGAACACGCCGAGGCCCACGCTGATCACGCCGGTCGCGATCCTCGCGGAGAGTCTCCGGCGGCGCGGCGGGAAGTGTTCGGGAAGCCGCCGCAGCACCAGCACGAGAGTGATCAGCAGGAGCGTCTCGACGACGAGGTGGGTGAGCGCGAGGTCCGGTGCGCCCTGCGCCACGAACAGCCCGCCGATCGCGTACCCGACCCCCGCCATCAGCAGCGCCGCCGACAGCCGCCGGCGGGCCCGCAGCGCCGCGACCGCGCAGACGATCACGACGATGCCGAGAACGGACTGCACCGGGTCGTCCCAGCCGCGGACGACGTGGCCCGCGACGTCGGGGGCGGCGTCCCCGGACAGGGCGGCGACGAGCGCGACGCCGGGAACCGCGAGGACCGTCGCCCCGATGACGCCGAGGTAGACGGGGAGCGAACCGACCTGCGACCGTCGCGTGACGGCGTGCGCCCCCACGAGGATGCCACGGACCACGGTGTTGTAGCCGCTCTGGCCGTTCAGGCTCGTCCACCGTGTCCCTGCCGCGTAGGACCGTCCGAAGAGAACGAACACCAGGGCACCGGCCGCGAGGACGAGCACGGAGAGCACCAACGGGAGCCCCGCACCATGCCACAGCGCGAGCTTGTCTGCGCCGTCCCGCCCCAACGTGTCCGCATAGGGCGTGAGCAGCGTCTGCAGAGGTCCTGAAAGAAACCCAAGGGCGAGACCGGCGGCGGCGGTCACGGCGACCGGAAGGGCCAGCCCCCAGGGCTCCGCCGCCCGCACGTCGCCTCCGCCGCCGCGGAATCCGGCGTGCAGGAACCGCAGCCCGTACGCCGTCGTCAGCACCGATCCCGCCACCACGCCGGCCAGGACGACGGCGTCCCAGCCGCCGTGGGCGAACGCCGTGAACGCGGCCTCCTTCGCCACGAACCCGAGGAACGGCGGCAGGCCGACCATGGACGCGACCGCCGCGGCCGACGCGAGCGCCGTCAGCGGCAGCCGCCGTCGCATCCCGGTCAGTTCGCCGGCGCGGCGGGTTCCGGCCTCGTGCTCGACGGTCCCGGCCGCCAGGAACAGCGGCGCCTTGAACAGGCCGTGCGCGAGCAGCAGCGCGGTTCCGGCGAGCGCGGCCGTGCGCGTTCCGTGGCCGAGCAGGACCATGAGGAGTCCGAGCTGGCTGATGGTGCCGTAGGCGAGCAGCCTCTTCAGGTCGTCCTGCCGCAGGGCGACGGCGCCGCCGGCGAGCAGGCTCACCGAACCCACGCAGATGATCATGGGCCGCCACGGGGCCGTGTCGGCGAACGCGGGCGTCAGCCTGGCGACGAGGTAGACGCCCGCCTTGACCATGGCGGCGGCGTGCAGATAGGCGCTCACCGGGGAGGGCGCGACCATCGCGGCGGGCAGCCACGCGTGCAGCGGCATCTGCGCCGACTTGGCGAAGGCGCCGAGCAGCACCAGGACGAGCCCGGTGGCGGTCGCGGCGCCGCCCGGCGGGTCGGCGAGCAGGTCCGTGATGCGGTAGGTCCCGGCGGCCTGTCCGAGGAGAACGAACCCGGTGAGCATGACGAGCCCGAACGCGGTGGTCGTCAGCAGCGCCTGGACGGCGGCGCGCCGGTCCTCGTTCTTCTCGGGCCGGGTCGTGCCGATCAGGACGAAGGAGCTGAGGGTGGTCAGCTCCCAGAACACGTACAGGACGAGCAGGTTGTCGGCGAGCACGAGCCCGGTCATCGCCCCCGCGAACGCGACCAGCGTCCCGATCATGAGGTTCTCGGACCGTTCGAGGTACCAGCCCGCGTAGCACAGCGCGACGGCGCCGACCCCGCCGATCAGCAGCAGCATGACGATCGACAGGGCGTCCAGCCGGAAGTCGAGGACAAGCCCGAGGTCGGCGGCCCACACGATCCGTTCGGTGAGGTCGTCCCGTCCGGCGCGGGCGGCGGCCCACACGGCGGTCGCGGCGGGCGGCACCGCCGCGGCGCACGCCATCAGCCGCTGACGGCGCCCGAGCACGAGGGGGACGACGACGGCCACGACGGCGAAGGCGATGACCAACGTCCCCATGCCGCCTGAGGCCCTCCCGCTTGCGCCCGTCGAACGCACAGGCTGATCTACCCGGTCACACCCCTCGAAACGGCCGAGCCTCACCGTCGCCGGTCACCAGAGGACCGGAGAGGCCCCCACCGGAAACAGGAAGACCGCCCCGAAGGGGCGGGCGGGGGATACGCGGCGGCACCGGGGGCTCGACACCACCATCTACGCTGTCCGGCCGCTGCCGCATCACCAGGACGACCGGCGCAAGGCCTGCGGCGGGTACCCGCATTTCCTCGAGGTGCGGCTCTGGGCCGACTTCGCGGTAAGCGATTGGCCGGAGCCGCGCGACCCCGGCCTGCCGTTCGCCGACAAGAGCGTCTGGCCGGACGAGGCGTGCCCGCGGTGCGGGTGCCCGGCGCAGGACACCGACCTCTACCACGTCCCCAGGAGCCGGGAGTGGAAGTGCGTGGCCTGCACCTACACCTGGTGCACCATGGTCATCCCGGAGATGACCGGAGAGCGGCCGGCGCCGCCCGAGCGACGCCGGGCCGACGCGCTCGCCGCGTCGGCCGCCGCCGCGGCCGACCGTCGCCGCGCCAGAGGGGCCGCGGCGGCCACGACCGAGGCGGTGCGTCGTGCCGCCCTGGCCGCCCGCGCCGTGGGCGTCACCACGCGCCGCGTCTGTGAGGTCGCGAAGATCAGTCCCGACACCCCGGGCCGCTGGGAGCGCGCGCACCGCGGGCGGCGCTCGGCCGGTGGCTGACGGGTTGGGCGCGGCGAGGCGGTGCCCGGAACGCGGGATCGGGCATGGGCGGCTTGTGCTCGCCTGTGCGGGGGTTCGGATACCCCCGCGCTCCGCGCTGCCCGGGCTCGCAGAGCGCCAGGGTGAGCGTGCCCGGCTCGACGTCGGTCACCTCGTGAC
>DATCLF010000405.1:0-9628 GCA_036564055.1 Spirillospora sp. | reverse complement strand
GGTTATTTCATGCCTAAAGGGACTATCTGGCATTTATCATCCGGCTTCTCCTGGTTCACCTCTCTGATCACCTTGACGCCCAGTTCGATGGTCGGTAATTCCGACACCATGACCACCGATCCGGGCGGCGCCGAACCACCTCGCGGGCACGTCAACGAGCTGAGCGGCGTCACGGGCCCGGCGGTGCAGGCGCGCGACATCTCCGGCGGCGTCCATTTC
Organism: Spirillospora sp.; assembly: GCA_036564055.1. Lineage (GTDB taxonomy): Bacteria > Actinomycetota > Actinomycetes > Streptosporangiales > Streptosporangiaceae > Spirillospora. Next base: position 9,409 of record DATCLF010000405.1, on the reverse strand, counting down.
CACGGCGCGGCCGGGCACACCGTGCCGGTGCCGCGGCAGCTCCCGACCGCCGGCCTCCTGGTCAACCGCGGTGAAGCGCTGGCCGCCCTCGGCGACGGGCCGCCCCGGGACGGCATCGTCGTCGTGAGCGGACCCGCGGGCATCGGGAAGACGGCCCTGGCCCTGCGCTGGGCCCACGACAGCATCGCGCACTTCCCCGACGGGCAGCTGTTCATCGACCTGCAGGGGTACTCCGCGGCGGGGCCCGTCCTGCCTTCGGACGCGCTGGGACGTTTCCTGCGCGCCCTCGGCGTGCCCGACGCCGCCGTCCCCGCCGACCTGGCCGAACGCGCCGCGCTGTTCCGGTCGCTGGCGGCCGGCCGCCGGTTGCTGGTCGTCCTGGACGACGCGTACTCGGCGGCGCAGGTCGGCCCGCTGCTGCCCGGAACGCCCGGGAGCCTGGCGGTGGTCACGAGCCGGTGGCGGCTGGCGGGCCTGGTGGCGCGCGGGGCCCGTGTCGTCCACCTCGGCCCCCTCCACCGGGACGCGGCGGTGGACCTGCTGGCCGCCGCACTCGGCCGTGAGCGGGTCGACGTGGAACGCGACATGGCCGAGCGGCTCGTCGACCAGTGCGACCGCTCGCCGCTGGCGCTGCGGATCGCGGCGGCGCGGCTGGTCACCCGGCCGCGCCGGACCCTGGCGGGGCTGGTGGGCGAGCTGGCCGAGGAACGCAGGCGCCTGGCGGTGCTCGCGGCCCAGGACGCGGAGGACGACGTGACCATCAAAGCCGCCCTGACCCTGTCGTACCGGGCCCTGCCCGAGCCGCAGCGGCGCCTGTACCGGCTGCTCGGGGTGCATCCGGGCGTCACCGTCGACGCCCGGTCGGCCGCGGCCCTGGCCGGGATCCCGGTCGCGTCCGCCGAGGACGGGCTCGACCTGCTCGTCGAGGCGAACCTGCTCGACGACCTCCCGGACGGCCGCTACCGGTTCCCCAACCTGGTGCGCCTGCACGCCCGGGAGCTGGCCGAGGACGACGAGACCGAGGCCGAGCGCCGCGAGGCGGTGCGCAGGCTGGCCGAATGGGCCGTCGTGGCGGCGCTGGCGGCCAGCCGGGCGATCGCGCCGTACCGGCGGCTGGACGACCCCGGCTACCGCACCCCCGGCCCGCCCGCGTTCGGCGACTCCGCCGCCGCGCTCGACTGGCTCGACGAGGAGTTCGCCAACCTGCGCGCGTTGGCCCGCCGCGCCCTGGACCAGGGCCTGCACCGCCAGACGTGGCGGCTCGTCGACGCATGCTGGCCCCTGTTCCTGCACCGCGGCCACCACGCCGAACGTCTCGCCTTCGACCGCACCGGGCTGGCTGCCGCCCGCGCCGACGGCGATCCGGTCGCGGAGGCCAAGCTGCTCAACCGCACCGGCCTGGCGCTGCGCGCGCTCGGCCGGCTCGACGAGGCCGCCGCGGACTTCACCGCCGCGTTGGAGCTGTGGCAGCGGCTCGGCGACACCATGCGCGTCGCCGGAGGACGCCGCAGGCTCGGGCTTCTCGACCTCGACCGCGGCGCCCTCGACAGCGCCGTGACCCACTTCCGCGCCGCCCTCGACGGCTACCGCGAGACGGGCGAGGACCGCCGCGCGGCACGCACCCTGTGCGACCTCGGCGCCGCCCTGATCAAGGCGGGCCGCGCGGCGGAGGCCGCCGAGCACCTGACCGAGGCCGCGCGGCGGCTGGAGTCCGGCCCCGACCCCTACAACTGGGCGCGGGCGCTGGTGCTGCTCGGCCAGGCGCAGGCGCGCGGACCCGACCCGGCCGCCGCGGCGCGGACCGTGCGCCGCGGCCTGGCCGCGATGCGCGAGATCGGCTCGGCCATCGGCGAGGCCGACGCGCTGCACGTCCTCGCGGACCTCGCCCTCGCCGACGGCCGCACCGCCGACGCGCGCCGGCTCTACTCGCGCGCCCGCGAGATCCTGGCCGGCACCGGGGCGTCGACCAGGATCCTCGACGAACGGCTCGCCGACCTCGACCGCACCTGAGCGGACCCGGTCACGGTCGGGCGGAGGCCGGCCGGCGGTCCCACCGCGTCACCGTGGTCGCCGGTGGCGACGCCTTCCGCAGCCGCGTCAGCCGTGCCGCGGTCAGCGACTCCGCCGCCGGCCGCCGGCGCCCGATCTTCCACCCGGCGTGCAGCACCGCGCTCTGCAACGCGGAGACGGGATCGCCGTCGCGCAGCCACTGCGCCAGGAACGTCGCGAACAGCGCGTCGCCCGCGCCGGCGGTGTTGACCACCCGGGCGGGCGGCGCCGCCGCGACCCGGATCAGCGTCCCGTTCCGCAGGGCGAGCAGCGCACCGTCCGCGCCCAGGCCGATGCCGACCATCGCGCAGCGCCGGTACCGGGCGAACAGCGCGGCCGGCCACGCCGCCGGGTCGCGCAGCCGCTCGTGGCTGCAGAACACGATCCGCGCCTGCTCCAGCCAGGGACGGGCATACGCGTCGTCCGGATCGGCGATCAGATGGACGTCGACCGCGATCGGCACGTCCAGCGTCGCGGCGGGCGCGACCAGCGGCCGGACGAAGCGGGCCGTGGTCAGCACCAGCAGCGCCGCGTCGCGCGCCTGCTCCCGCAGGATGCCGAACGGGTAGGCGACCCGGTCCACCGGAGCCAGGTGCGGCATGCCCATCCGCCGGCCGTGACGGTCGACCAGGACCAGCCCGCACGACGAGGCCCGCGACCCGACGACTCCGTCGCCCAGCAGCCCGTCGCGGCGCAGCTCCGCGCGGATCACCGCACCGGCCGCGTCACCGCCCACGACCGTGCACAGGCGCACGTCGAAGCCGAGCGCGCGCTGGACGCGGGCGATGTGGACGCCCGCACCTGAGACGCCGACGTCCGACCAGACCGGCGGGCACGTCGACGCGTAGTTCAGGGGGAACCCGTCCACGGCCACCGCCATGTAGTAGCTCGCGGCCCCGGCCACCACGATCCGGGCGGTCACGACGCGAGCCTTCGCCGGTCGCCGGTCAGGGCCGTGACCTGGACCCGTCCCGCGATCTCCAGGCTTCCCGAACCGGCGTCCCGCGCGGTGTAGCGGCCGACGAGCAGCACCGCGCGGGCCAGCTCGGCGACGGCGAATCCCGCCGCCGACCAGCAGTACAGGAACGACCCGCAGATCGGGTCCCAGATTTCCCCGGCCCCGGACGACTGCCGGATCGTGACCGCCGGGCCGTCCCGCGTCACCGCGAGCTGGCCGCCGTTGCCGCGTGCCACCACCACGCTGGCGCCGGGGTAGCGGCCGAGCCTGCGGCGGAGCCGTCCCGTCCGCCGGACCGGGACGCGGGCGGCGCGGTCGATGAGGACGTCGGCGAGCTCCCGGCGGTCCCGTCCCATGGACGCGCGGTCGTCGCACGTGGCGACCATGTGCGCGTCGACGAACGCGGGGGCGCCCAGGCGGGAGGACCCCTGCACGTCGTGCTCCCCGAGCAGCACCAGCCTCGGCTCGCGCGGCAGCCCGCCCCTGGGAAGGGTCAGCACCGCCGAAATCCCCTCGGAGGGGCCGTCGTCGCCGCGGCGGGTCAGGCACAGCACCCGGTCCAGCGTGAACAGCCGGGTGACGATCAGTCGCTCGGTCATCGCGGGCCTCACCTCGCCAGGTACGGCGGGACGGCGGGCAGGGTGGCGGGGACCGCCGGCGGCAGCCGCAGCCGCAGCCGCCGGTACATCAGCTGCCACATGTTGCGGTTGAACCGGCCCGGCTCGGAGGTGAGCCGTTCGACCACCTCCCGGTACCGTCCGCGGTCGAACTTCTCGGCGGCCTGCAGGAGCTGCCTGCGCAGCGAGCCACGCGAGGAGATGCGCGGCGCCACCCGCCCGAGCAGCGACTGGGCCGAACCCGGCCGGCAGTCCTCGTCGGCGAACGTCCCGAGCAGGACCGGCGCGCCCGTCACGGTCGCGTACGCGGTCACGGACCCGTGGTCGCCGATCACCCAGTCGGCGGCGGCCAGCACCGCCCGCCAGTCCGCCTCCGGCGGCACCAGGCTCAGCCCGCGCCGGAGGCAGTCGGCGAGCCAGGCCCGCACCTGCCAGGTCCCGTACCCGAACCAGACGTTCGGGTGCATGAGGGCGACGACCTGGAACTCGTCCTCGGGCAGCTCGGCCAGCAGCCGCGACCACAGCTCCTCACGCCGGGCCAGCAGCGACTTCGGCCCCCAGGTGGAGGTCACCACGACGAGCTTGCGGCCGTCGCCCGCCCCCAGAGCCACCTGGTAGGACGGACGACAGTCCAGGCTCACGGCGAGGACGTCGTAGCAGGGATCGCCGCACACGACCGCCGCCGGGACCGCCTCCGGGCACGAGCGTCCCAGGTGGCCGAGTTCCTCGCTGTGCGCGAGCACGATCGACGTCGGCACCAGCGCCCCGTCGTGCACGAGGCGCTGGGCGTCCAGGTCGTAGGCGACGCGGTCGCCGACGACCCGTCCCCTCCGGCGGGTGACGAGCTTGTTGTGACCGGCCCCGTGCGGCATGACGACCAGCGGCGCGTGCACCTCGTGCAGCCTGTTGAGGTTCGCCGCCAGCGCAAGATCGAATTCGGTGCTCGTCGCCTGCTCCCACGGCACCTGCGCCGCGCCGATCCTGCCGAGGAAATCGCGGACCCCGGCCCCGAACATGTCGGGGGCCTGGGTGAAGACGACCCGGATCCGCAGGTCGTTCTCCAGAAGCCGCGCGGCTTCGAGCACTCTCTGCCCGGACGTGACGGTGTGCACGACGGCCAGCACGGTCTTGCATTCCTGCCGCGTCGCCCACCGTTCGGCACCGATTCCGATCGGGATCTGGCGCCATTGACTTTCGGACATCGTGGTATCACTGCCCCTCTGCTCAGTGCGTCGTCCGATCTCGCGACCCCTCACCGATGGTCAGAAAGCCGTCTTGCAGAGGGACTGGCGGATACCTTGCAGAAACCTTGCAGTTTCGGTCTGGCGTCCGGCCCATGATGGCCAGGGCATAATATGCTCACTTGTGGCAATTCTCACTTGACACTGCGAGAATGATCTCCGTCAGGTCGCCCTTTCCCTGGGAGTGCGGATGGATTTCCGCATCCTCGGCCCGATCGAACTGTGGTCGGACGGGCAGCCCGTTTATCTGGGCTACGCGAAGGAACGATGCGTCCTCGCCGCCCTGCTGCTGTCGCCCGGCCGTCCCGTGGCCTCCGAGACGCTGATCGACAGGGTGTGGGGGGCCGACGCCCCGCTGAAGGCGAAGGAGCTGCTCTACCCGCATGTCGCCCGGCTCCGCCGGCGGCTCGCCGCGCTCGGCCGTGACGTGCGGCTGGAACAGAGGTCGGGCGGATACGTGCTGGACATCGATCCCGACACGATCGATTATCACCGTTTCCGGTCGCTGTGCCGGCAGGCCCGCGCGATCGCCGACAGCGGCCACCTGGACGAGGCGGTGCGCCTTTACGACGAGGCCCTGAGCCTGTGGCGCGGCCCCCCGCTCGGCGGCGTCACCGGGCAATGGGCCGAGTCGCGCAGCCGGGACCTGCAGGAAGAACTGATCGCCGCGGCGCTCGACCGGGCCAGGCTCGAACTCGACCTCGGTGAGGACGCCAAACTCATCGTCGAACTCAACGGACTCGTCGAGCGGTTTCCCGTGAACGAGAAAGCGGTGGAACTGCTCATGCTCGCCCTGCACCGCGACGGCCGCTCCGCCGACGCCCTGCGCGTTTACGAAAGGGCACGGCAACGGCTGGCCGCCGAACTGGGCGCGTCCCCGAACACCGAGCTGCGCGAGCTGCACCGGCGGATCCTGGCCGGCGACCCGGGGCTGATGGCGTCCTCCGGCCGTGCGCGCGGCGCCGCCCCGCCGAGCGACCTGCCCGCCGACCTGCACACCTTCACCGGACGGGAGGAGGAACTCGGCCGCCTCGTCGCCATGGCCGAGGAGGGCGGCGACGCGGCCGTGACCGTCCTGACCGTCGACGGGCTCGCGGGCGTCGGCAAGACCGCGCTCGCGATCCGCCTCGCCCACCTGCTCAAGCCGCGCTACCCCGACGGCCAGCTCTTCCTCGACCTGCGCGCCTACGACCACGAACACGAGCCGCTCGACCCGGCCGCCGCGCTCGACCGGCTCCTGCGCGCGTTCCGCGTCGCCGCCCACCGCATTCCCCCCGATCTCGACGGCCGGGCCGCGCTGTGGCGGACCGAGGTCGCCGGACGCCGCGTCCTGCTCGTCCTCGACAACGCGCTCGGGCACGAGCAGGTCCGGCCGCTGCTGCCCGGAACGCCCGGCTGCCTCGTCCTGGTCACGAGCCGGCGCCGCCTGGCGGGCCTCGACGCCGCCCGCACCCTTTCCCTGGGCGTCCTCCCTCCGGCAGACGCGGGACTTCTGCTGACCAAGTCCGCCGGACTCGCACCGGACACCGAGCCCGAGTCCGTGCGCACGGCCGTCCGGCTCTGCGGTCATCTTCCGCTCGCCGTCCAGCTCGTCGGGAACCGCCTGCGGCACCGAACGAGCTGGACCGTCGCAGACCTCGTCGAGCGGCTCCGGGCGGGACGTGGCCCGCTGGCCGAGCTCCGCGCCGAGAACCGCAGGGTGAGCGCCGCGTTCGAGCTGTCATATCTCGGCCTCGACGAGCGCCAGCGGCGCGCGTTCCGTCTGCTCGGCCTGCACCCGGGCGTCGACCTGACCGCACGGGACGCGGCGGTGCTGTTCGACAGCGACCCGGCCGAGGCCGAGACGCTCCTCGACGACCTGCACGACCATCACCTGATCTCCGAGCCGCGGCGGGGCCGCTACGGGTTCCACGACCTCGTCCGCGAGTACGCGCGGTACGTGGTCGCGAGTCATGACCCGGCGCCCGCCCGGGAGGCGGCGGTCGACCGGCTTCTTGACCACTACCTCGCCGCGTGCGTTCACGCCGACCGCCTGCTGTTCCCGTATCACGGGCGTCCCCGCCCGAGCGTCCCGGACCCCGGACTGTTCGACGACGGGGAGGGGGCGCGCGGGTGGATGCGGGCGGAGCTGGACAACGTCCTGCGTGCGGCGCACCACGCGGCCGACCATGACCGCCCACGCCACGCCGCGCTCCTGGCCGCGGCGCTGGGGGAGTACCTGGAAACGGAAGGGCATTGGCCCGAAGCGGCGACCCTGCACGAGCGGGCCGTCCGGGCTTGGCGGCAGATCGGTGACGACGACGGCGCGGCACGCGCACTGGCCGATCTGAGCAGGCTCCACCTGCGCATGGGACGCCTTGAACAGGCGCTGAGCGCGGCGAACAAAGGCCTGCAGATGACCACGGCCGGCCCTGAGGCCACCGCCGCCCTCCTCGACCAGCTCGGCCTCATCCACTGGCACCGCTCCGAGTACGACGTGGCCATCGGCTACTACGACCGGGCACTGGAGCTGTGGCGTTCGGTCGGTGATCTGCAGGGCGAGGCCGACGCCCTCCACCATCGCGCCGTCGTCTTCTTCTACCAGGAGCGCTACGCCGAGGCATCCGAGGGAATGCACGCCGCGCTCGAACTCTACGACCGGTTCGGGAGCCGCAGGGGGCGGCAAATGGTTCTCAACAACCTCGGCGACCTCGAACGCCGCCTCGGCCGCCACGATTCAGCGCTGCGCTACTACGAGGAGGCAGGAGCGGTCATGGAGATGAGCCGCCAGCATCTGGCCACATGGCTGAACAACATGGCGGCCGTCCAGGTGGAAATCGGGCGCGCGACGGAGGGTATCGACAATTATCGTCGAGCGCTGGCCATCTACCGTGAGCTCGGTGCTCGGCGCGACGAGGCCACCTGCCTAAACAATATCGGCCTCTGGTATGCCGGGATGAATCGCGACGGTGAGGCGCTCATCCACTTTCAAATGGCATTGCGAATCTCCGAGGAGATTTCTGAGCGCTTCGAGCGCACCACAGCTCTGAGGAACATTGCCGACGTGTTCCGGCGCTCAGGTAGATATCACATGGCCCTCGACCACTACAAGCAGTCTCTAGAATTGGCGCGGTCTATCGGCAACGCCTACCAGGAGGCTCGTGCTTTGGACGGCATGGCCCAGGTCGTTGCCCACATTCACGGTGAGGCCGAGGCCAACGTCTATCGCCGCGAAGCCCGGCAGAAGTACGCAGCCTTGGGACTTCCTGACGCGCGCGAGCCGCGCCTGCACCCCGAAGGCCGGGACAGCGCCGCAGGAACATGAGGAGAATTCATCTTCGAGTCGGAAACGGGTCCCCCGATTTCGGGTGAAAGCCGGCAGCGGGATCTGCTATTGTAAACCGTGCCGGGGCGTTATGGGCAAATGCCCGAATTGTCCACGCTCTTCCAAGTTTGGAGATATGCGTGAAAAGTCACGTTTCGGAAATCAAAATGTGGTCCGCGCAGGCGACGTTCGCTCGCGTGGACCTCGCCGAGATCGTGCAGTCGTTGCAGTTGATCCTCTGAGCGACGCACCTTGAGAATGGCCGGGCGTGTCCCGGCCATTCTCCTGTTCGCGCCCCGATTCTCGGCGACGATCCGGTTCGAACAGTACCCTTGTCGACGAGCGGCTCGCGGCATTCGGCAGGGTAGTAGAGGCCGTGGCGCCGGTCGCGAAATTGTCGATGACGTGCCGCTGGATCCGATGAAGGCGTGTATCCGCATGGTCGCCCCGCTGTCGTGGTCGCCCGCGCCCCAAGAAGCGCGACAGCGCATCACTGCGGAGCGGACGATGCTCCACGGTCTGCAGGGGCACTGCAGCAGCCCGGTCGCGGGGCACTGCCACACCACCGAAGACGGGCAGCTCTCCCTCCAGGGGATGGTCTTCAGCAGGGAAGCCGCCCAGGTCGCCTATGCCCACGAATGGGACACCCCCGACCGTGCCTACGAGCTCGGCGCATACGTCGCGGGGATGCTGGCCCGCGAAGGAGCCCGCGACATCATCGCCGGCATCCCCGCTGACGTGGGCTGAGGAAACCCCCGCGCGAACGGCCCCGGCGCATTCCTCCGGCTGGACGGGGTGAGGTGGCGTCCGATAGGAGAGGATCATGCGGGTGACCCCGGGTGGAGGCGTCGTGAGCGGGCAGGGTCCGCCCGGGGGCGTGCGTGTTCATGAGATCCTCGCGGCGCGGGTGCTGCTCGGGTCCGGGTCCGTGCGGTGCGTCGCCGGGGAGGTGGACCGGATCGGGGCGCGCCGGGTGCTGCTGGTCGCGACCCCGTCGGCCGCGGCGGCCGCCGAGCGGGTCGCCGAGAGTCTCGGTCCGCGGCTGGCGGGGCGGTTCGGGCGTCCCGCGCCGCATGTTCCGGTCGCCGTGACCGAGCGGGCACTGGCGGTCGCGCGGGACGCCGGGGCGGACTGCGTGGTGGCGATCGGCGGCGGATCCGCGATCGGGCTGGCCAAGGCGGTGTCCGCGCGGACCGGGGTGCCGCAGGTCGCGGTGCCGACCACGTACGCGGGGTCGGAG
>DATCLF010000404.1:0-30404 GCA_036564055.1 Spirillospora sp. | reverse complement strand
CACCTGGAGTACGACATCGTGCCGGACGCGACCCAGACCGTCCGACGTCCCGACATCCTGATCGTCGAGGGACTGAACGTGCTCCAGGCCCCGGCCCCCGGCAGCCTCGGCGTGTCCGACTTCTTCGACTTCTCCATCTACGTGGACGCCCGCGTCGAGGACATCCGGCAGTGGTTCATCGACCGGGTGTTCGCGCTGCGCCGCACCGCGTTCACCGACCCGCGCTCCTACTTCCACGAGTACGCGCACGAGCTGGACGAGGACGAACTCGCCGCGTTCGCCCAGCGCGTGTGGCGGGACGTCAACGAGATCAACCTCGTGTCCAACATCCTGCCGACCCGCGCCCGCGCCACCCTCGTGCTGCACAAGGGCAAGGACCACGCCGTCCAGCGCGTGCGCCTCCGCCGGATATAGGAGCCGAATCCAGACGCCGGCTCCGGGGGTCTAGTGGCGACGCCAGGGGCCGGTGATCGCGAACGTCGTGCCCGGCTCGTAGACGTTCACGTACATCGTCGACGCGCCCCGCCCGAACGCGGATCCGCCGAAGGTGACCCCGGCGAACTCGCCCCACTCCGGCTCCTCCTCGGTGCCGATGTTCTGCCGGTTCCTCGCCAGCGGGTACACCTCACGGCGGCGGGTCACCCCGAACACGTGCTGGGCGCCGCCGCCGTCCTCGCACACCATCAGCCCGCCGCACGGCGCCAGGCAGATGTTGTCGGGCGACTCGCCCGGCTTGCGGTCGTCGGTGTCCGGCCCGAAGACGATCACCAGGGTGAGGCGCCGGCGGCGCGGCTCGTACGACCACACCTGCCCGAAGTGGTCGGCGTCCGACCCCTCGTCCTTCCTCGCATAGCTGGACACGAAGTAGACGCGGTCACCGCCCCAGTAGCAGCCCTCCAGCTTCTGCGCGTGCGTGATGCCGCCGCGCCCGAAGTCCTGGAACCGGATCGGCGTCTCCTTCGCCAGCGGGTCGGGCACCGGCTTCCACTCGATGCCGTCGATCACCGTGCCGGGCTTCTGCACCACCGACAGGTCGGGGACGCCGGGGACGCGCATCGCCTCCAGCCGTCCCCCGGCCCGCAGGCTCCCGAACCCGCCGAGCGGCTTGTTCGGCAGGAACCGGTAGAACAGCCCGAACGGCTTCTCGAACGCGTCCTCGGTCTCGTAGACGGTGCCGTCCCGGGGGTCGACGGCGATCGCCTCGTGCTGGAAGCGTCCCATCGCCTCCAGCGGCTCGGGGTCGGTGCGGTCCTGCCGGTACGGGTCCACCTCGAAGATGAAGCCGTGGTCCTTGGTGTAGTCGTCCGTGCCGGCCTTGTCCTCGGTCTCCTCGCAGGTCAGCCAGGTGCTCCACGGGGTCGGGCCGCCCGCGCAGTTCACCGCCGTCCCGGCGATGGCCACCCGCTCGGTGTGCACCCGGCCGTCGGGCCCGACCTCCAGCGCGGTGCATCCGCCGAGTGCGCCCGGGTCGTAGGTGACGCCCTTGACCGGCGGCACCCGGTGCGCGGCGTCGGGACGGTTCTCGTGGTTGCGGACGAGCCAGGTGCGCCCCTTCTTCCCGGGGAACGCGGCCATGCCGTCGCAGTGGCTCGGGACCGCGCCCTCCCCCGAACGCAGCGGCTCCCCCTCACGCGAGAGGATCTTGTACGAGAAGCCGCGGGGAAGATCGAGGATCCCCTTCGGGTCCGGAACCAGCGGGCCGTAGCCTTCGCGGCCCTTGACCGGCGCGGCGGCGGCGTCCCCGACGAACAGTTCGTCGATCGCCCCGGCGAAGGCGATCCCCGCCCCCGCCACGCCCGTTCCGGCCAAGAGCTCGCGTCGCGTGACTGCCATGCCAACACTCCCTGGGTGAATGATCAGAACCCCCGAAGGCGTTTCTAACACGCGTCTCACCGAACCGATATGGCACACATGCACAGTGCCGCGCGCACGATCATCAAACGGCGGCACCGGTCCGGCGGCGGCACCGGCGGTTGAAACCGGGGGATCCACGACGGCGTCGGACGATCGAAAGAGTGACTCCTACCCGGAACCGGAGTGATGACCGACACCTCCCGCGTCGAGGACGCCCCCGAGAGCGCACTGCCCCCGCTGCTCGTCGAGCCGCCCTGGTCCCGCCCGAAGCCGGGCAACGCGGAGCCGGCCGTCCTGAAGGGACTGAAGCGCCCGAAGACGCCCACCGTCGAGTCGTGGCCGCCCGGCCTGCGCGAGAAGTGGCTGGCGACGCCGCAGAGGTACTACGAGCCGCTCCCCGAGGACACCGACTGGAAGGCGGTGGCCGAGCACTACCGCAGCGGCGCCGCTCTGGACGACCCGCGGGGCGGGGACCGCGCGCGCAGGTTCTACCGGCTGGTGATGGACGGGCCCGGCGACCTCGCCGACGAGCTCCTCGCCGACGAGCGCTACCACGACGACTGGGCGAGCTGGGTGCACGAGGTCGAGCTCAAGCACTTCGCCGCCCGGCGAGGCCTCGCCGCCCACAGGCTGATCCTGCACGCGGCCAAGAAGCACATCACGTGCGCGGGGGCCCTCGTCCCGTTCGTGGACGACGCCACGGCCACGCTGATGGTCAACGCGCTCGACCGCGTCGAGGAGGCGGCTCGGCTCTGGTTCGGCTGGCACGGCCCGGCCGCGGCCCCGTTCGTCATCCCGGACGCGCTGCGCAAGCCGGGTCCCAAGCGCACGAAGGCCGAGCAGGGCCTCGCGCTCATCGGCCGGGAACACGGCGCGGCCTGCGTGGTCGAGGCGGCGCGGCGGTACGGGGACGAGGCCGCCGCGGCGATCGGCGCACTGCGCATCGACCCCCTCGACCAGTACCCCGACGAGCTGCCGGAACTCGACGAGGACGTCGTCCGCGACACGTTCCCGCGCATCCTGCTGCGCGGGCGGGAGCAGGCGCTGCCGGTGCGGGCCGCCCGGAACTTCGCGACCATGCTGCTGATCTCCACGCCCAAGGACCCTTATCCGGGGTGCGAGCAGGTCATCGAGCTGTGCGACCCCGATTCCCTCGCCGAGTTCGCCTGGGCGCTGTACGCGCACGACCGCACCAGCGGTTCGTGGGCCTCGCCGGGCGTCCAGTACGCCCTGCGGCGGCTCGGCAACGCCGAGATCGCCGCGCGGCTGGTCGACCGGTTGGCGCGCTGGGACAACTACCTCAGCTGGAAGCTCAAGGGCCACACGGCACTGGACGTCCTCATGGCGATCGACCTGCCCGGGGACACCAGGCTGCGCCATCTGGACCGGCTCGCCCGCAGGGCCGCCGACGCCAAGCACATGCGCCGCTGGGCGCAGCAACGACTCGACCGCGTCGCCCGGGAGCGCGGGCTCGGCTCCGAGCAGCTCGCGGACCGGCTCGTCCCCGACCTCGGCCTGGACGCCGACGGCACGATGACCCTCGACTACGGCCCGCGCCGGTTCGTGGTCGGGTTCGACGAGCAGCTCAAGCCGTTCGTGACCGACGAGAACGGCAAGCCCCGCAAGACGCTGCCCAAACCCGGCGTGAAGGACGACGAGAAGCTCGCACCGGCCGCCTACAAGCGCTTCTCCGAGCTCAAGAAGGAGGCGCGGACGGTCGCCGCGGACCAGATCAAGCGCCTGGAGCGCGCGATGGTGACGGGCCGGTCCTGGACGCCGGAGGAGTTCCGCGGCCTCTTCGTCGAGCACCCGCTGATGGGCCACATCGGCCGGCGTCTCGTGTGGGCCGCCGGGGACGCGGCGTTCCGCGTGGCCGAGGACGGCACGCTCGCCGACGTCCACGACGACCCGTACACGCCGCCGCCGGACGCCGCCGTGACCCTCCCGCATCCGGTGCTGCTCGGCGAGAAGGCCGTCGCGGCCTGGGCCTCGGTCTTCGCCGACTACGAGATCCTCCAGCCGTTCGAACAGCTCGCGCGGCCGGTGCACACCCTCACGGACGACGAGCGGGACGCCACCCGCCTGGCCCGCTTCGAGGGGCGCACCGCCCACTTCGGCAGGTTCCTCGGCATGACGTCCCGCGGCTGGGAGCTCGGCCCCAAGGAGACCGGCGGGTTCCGGCGCCAGGTGAACCTCATGACGCAGGACGGCCGGCACGTGATGGTGGCCATCGAGCCCGGCATCCGCGTCATCTCCCCGGAGGAGTACGCCGAGCAGACCATCGAGCGGGTGACGCTGCTGACGGGCCGCTACTCCGGCACGCCGCTCCCGTTCGGGACGCTCGACCCGGTCACCGTGTCCGAGGTCGTCGCCGAGCTGACCCGCGTCACCGGCTGAGGCCGGGTCTCGTCCGCGGCCGGGCGCTCGCCGTCATTCCGCACTCGCGACCGGCAGGGTCCTGAGCTGGACGACGGCGAGCGTCGCCGCGACGACCGTGACCACCGCGAGCAGCGTGACCGCCACCGGCAGGTCCACCACCGACGTCACCTGCGACGCCCCGGTCAGCGCGTCGGCCACCGACAGCGCCCACTGCTGCACCGACACCGTCCGCGCGCCCGGCGCGAAGTTGCCGAGGAGCGTCTCCCAGACCAGCGCGTACAGCAGCCCGATGGTGACGGCGTTGCGGCTCAGCACCCCGAGCGCGACGAACACCGCGCTGTAGGCGATGCCGCCGACCAGGAGACCGACCGTGAACGCGGCCGTCATGTCGGCGGTCGTCCCGATCAGCACGAGCCCCGCCAGCAGCGTCGGCACGACCGCGAAGACCGTCACCAGGACGATCGCCACGACGAGCTTGGTCAGCACGATCACATGGCGCGGGATCGGCTTGGTCAGCACGTACATGATCTGGCCGTCGTCGATCTCCGGGCCGATCACGCCCGTCCCGGCGATCAGCGCCAGCAGCGGCAGCAGCGTCGCGAGACCGGCGTGGTGCAGCATATGCGACGACACATCCAGGTCGTTGTTACCGGTCGCGCGCAGGGCGAACGCCAGACCCAGCAGCAACAGCGGCAGGCCGAGCAGGAGCAGCGCGCGTTTGCGCCCGAGCATCGACCGGAACGTGATCGACGCGATGGTGGAGTTCACAGGAGATCACCGGGCCACGAGGTAGGAGAACACGCTTTCCAGGGACTCGTCCGCCGGGGAGACCTCCCAGAGCCGTACGCCGGCGTCCCGGGAGACCTGCGGCAGCAGCCACGTGAAGCGCTGGAAGTCGACGGCCTCGACCTGCAGCCCGTTCGGGGTGAGCTGCACGCCGCGCGACGAGCCGTCCGCGATGAGCGCGGAGGCGAGCCGCCGGTCGTCGGACGAGCGGACGAGGAAGATGTGCGGCCGGTCGGTCATCAGCCGCCGGATCTTGCGGAAGTCGCCGGACGCCGCGTGCCGGCCCGCCACGATCACCTCGATGTGGCTGGCGAGACGCTCCACCTCCTCCAGGATGTGGGAGGAGAACAGGATCGTGCGTCCCTCGTCGGCCATCTGCCGGATGAGGTCCATGAGCTGGAGCCTCTGCCGCGGGTCCATGCCGTTGAACGGCTCGTCCAGCAGGAGGACGGGCGGATCGTGCACGAGGGCGGACGCCATCTTGATCCGCTGCTTCATGCCCTTGGAGTAGTTGCCGATCGGCCGGTCGGCGGCGTACTCCATCTCGACCAGGCCGATCGCGCGGCGGGCCGCGGACTTCGGGTCGGGCAGCCTGTGCAGCTTCGCCATCGCCACGACGAACTGCTCGCCGGTCAGGAAGTCGTAGGCCGTCTCCCGTTCGGGAACGAGCCCGAGGCGCCGGTAGATGCCCGGGTTCTGCCAGATCGGCTCGCCGTCCAGGGTCACGGTCCCCGACGACGGCGCGAGGAACCCGCCCATCATGTGGATGAGCGTCGACTTGCCGGCGCCGTTCGGGCCGAGAAGCCCCGTCACGCCCGGCCCGATCCTCATCGACACCCCGTTGACGGCGACGACGTTGCCGTACCAGCGCGACACGTTCTCCAGCACCAGCTCACTCGCGTTGCCCGTGGGGGGACGACCCCCCACACCCCCCGCTTCGTTCGCGTTGCCCGCGGGGACACGCCCCTCGCTCAGCTGACTCACGACAGCCCCGCCTTCCTGAACCGGCGATACAGAACCGCGATCGAGCCCACGACGATGAGGACGCACAACGCCAGCGCGACCAGGCCGCCCGTGGTGCCGGGCGGGATGCCGCCCGCGGACGGATCCGCGCCGAGCAGCCTCACCTGCACGATGTCGACCAGGTTGAACGGGGCGGCGAGCCCGATCCAGCCCTGCAACGTGAAGTTGGTCTGCGCCTCGGCGATCTCCTGGACGATCTCGACGAACGTGGTGCTGATCAGGTAGACGGCGATGACGGCGGCGACGCCGAACCCGCGCCGCGGGGTGAACGCCGCGATCACCATCCCGATCGCCGCCAGGACGAGCGCGTACAGCACGCATCCGGCCAGGCCGCCCAGGTACTCCAGGAACCGCTCGCCCGGGTCGGGCACCTTGGCGACGAGGCCGCCGAAGTACAGCAGGGTGATCGGCGTCGCCATGAGCGCGAACAGCGCCGTCGCCATCGCCCCCGCCTTCGCCAGGACGAAGTCGAGATGGCCCACCGGACGCGAGAAGTACAGCGGGATGACGTGGTAGCGCACCTCCCGCGACGCCAGCACCGGCGCCTGCGTGGCGAGGAAGATCGCCACGATGACCTGCATGATGTACGCGTAGGCCGCGTACTCGATCAGTGCCTCCTCCTGGCCCGCGAACGCGAACGCCGCGAGCGACCCGGCGGCGGGCAGCATCATGACGCCCATCAGCACGAACGGCATGATCTTGGCCCGTGCCGGGCGTCCGAGACCGAACGCCGCGCGCAGGTTGTGGACGTACAGCGACCGCATCACGTAGGCGCGGCCGAGGCGGCGCCCCTCGTAGTGGCGGTAGCCGATGTCGTGGATCATGCTCGTCATCGGGACGCCTCCTGCGGGACGGTCGCGGCTCCCGGCGCGTACTGGGGGCCGTTCCGGAAGACCTCCTCGATGTGGTGGCGGCGCTGTTCCATCCGGATCAGCCGCAGGCCGAGGTCGGCGACGCCGTCGCGGACGAGGTCGTAGGTCGTGTCCCCGGCGATTCCGACGACGAGGACACGGCCCTCCGGACGGACGTCCACGCCCTGGCCGGCGAGGTGCCGCGCGAGCTCGTCGAGCCCCTCGTCCACCTCGACGGTGAGGACCCCGCTGGCGGACGTGTACGCCTCGACGGCCTGGGAGCGCAGCAGCTTCCCGCCGTCGATGATGACCACGTGGTCGCAGACCCGTTCCAGCTCTCCGAGCAGGTGCGACGTGACCAGCACGCTGATCCCGAACTCGGTGCCGATGCGGCGGATCAGGCCGAGCATGTCGTCGCGTCCGGCCGGGTCGAGACCGTTGGTGGGTTCGTCCAGGAAGACGAGCTTCGGGTCGTGGACGAGGGCCTGCGCGAGCTTCACCCGCTGGCGCATCCCGGTGGAGTAGCCGCCGATGGGACGGTACCGCTCCTCGTAGAGGCCGACGTGCCGGAGCGTGTCGGCCGCGCGCTCGCGGGCCGCGGTCGGGGGAAGCCCGCTCATCCGGGCCATGTGGACGACGAACTCCGTCGCGGACATGTCCGGGGGCAGGCACTCGTACTCGGGCATGAACCCGACGTTCTCCCGGATACGCAGGCCGTCGCGGGCGATGTCGAGACCGAGCACGGTCGCGGTCCCGGACGTCGGCGGCAGCAGCCCGAGCAGGATCTTGATGAGCGTCGACTTGCCGGCGCCGTTGGCGCCGACCAGCCCGACCACACCCGGCTCGATGGCCACGGAGAGGTCGTCCAGGGCGGTCACCCTGGGGAACCTCATCGTCAGGCCCTGGGTGGCGATGATCGGCATGAAACGAACCTAGCCGCTGCGGCGAGGGCCCGACGTCACCCTCAAGACCGATACGGCCTACCCGATAGTCGGAGATGTGATCGACCTTCGTTGGCCCACGGTCCTACTCTCGGCCGGGCGCGCGCCCCTACCCTTGATCAGGACCCTGCGCACATAACCGAACTCTATGTACATATCGATATGCCGGGCGGTGGGCATGGTGGGGACGGCTCTGCGGCGACGGACGACCGCGCGGGTACGGCTTGCGGCGGCGGGACTCGCGCTCGTCGTCCCGTTCGCCGCGGCGGGCTGCGACGCGACCGTGAACCTCTCGGAGGGCGAGTCCCCGGGCCGGGAGGCGCCCGGCTCCGGCGACGCGGCGAAAGCCCGCAAGGCCCTGTCGGGGCTGCGGATCGCCCGCGAGGGCAGCGGCGCCGGCTACGAGCGCGACAGGTTCGGAACGCGCTGGAAGGACATCGACCGCAACGGCTGCGACCAGCGCAACGACGTCCTCGCCCGCGACCTGACGGACGTGTCCAAGAGGGGCGGCTGCGTCGTCATGAGCGGCCGGCTCCACGACCCCTACACCGGCAAGACCATCGCCTTCAGCAAGCGCGACGCCGACGAGGTGCAGATCGACCACATCTATCCGCTGGCGCTCGCGTGGCGGATGGGCGCCTCCGGCTGGAGCGAGGACAAGCGGGAAAGGTTCGCCAACGACCACGACAACCTGCTCGCCGTGTGGGGCGTGCCGAACCGGCAGAAGGGCGACTCCGGACCCGGCGAATGGAAACCCCGCAAGAGCTTCCAGTGCACCTACGCGGTCAAGTACGTCGCGGTCGCCGACAAGTACTCGCTGGCCGTCACCCGGGCCGACCACGCGGCGCTTCAGGACTTCCTCGGCCGCTGTTGACCCGACGTTGATCGAACGCCGCCGACCCGCGCGGCCCCGCCCATGCCCGCCCGGCCCAGGGTGCGTCCCGCCCCTATGCTCGTGCCATGAGCGAAACCAACGGCAAGGAGCCCGGCACCCCCGACGACGGCGACGCCCGTCCGCGCGTCAGGACCGGGGTGGGCGCCCGGGCCACCGGGGCGGAGGTGACCGGCGCGTCCGCCGGCGGCCTCGCCGTGCGCCTCGGGCACGGTCTCGGCTCGCTGGCCCTCGGGTCGATGGCGCTCGGCGCCCTGGCCGTCGGCGCGATCGCCGTCGGCAGGCTCGTCGTCAAACGCGCGGTCGTCGCCCACCTGGAGGCCGGCACCGTCGAGATCAAGCACCTGAAGGTCGGCCGCCTGGAGATCGACGAGCGTTAGCCGAGAGCGCTGCGCACGACGCCGGCGAGGCGTTCGGCGACCGTCTGCGCCCGGTCCTGCGAGGCGGCCTCGACCATCACCCGGACCATCGGCTCGGTGCCGCTCGGCCTGATCAGCACCCGCCCGGTGTCGCCGAGCTCGGCCTCCGCCGTCTTGATCGCCTCGGCCAGTTCCAGCGACGTCTTCACGCGGGTCTTGTCGACGTCCTTGACGTTGATGAGCACCTGCGGGAGCCGGGTCATCACCTTCGCGAGCTCGTCCAGGGGGCGGCCGCGGCGGACCATCGCCGCGAGCAGGTGCAGACCGGTCAGGACGCCGTCGCCCGTCGTGGCGTGATCCAGCATGATCACGTGGCCGGACTGCTCGCCGCCGAAGCCGAAACCGCCCTCCTTCATCGCTTCCAGGACGTACCGGTCGCCGACCGCGGTCTCCACCACGCTGATCCCGGCCTCCTGCATCGCGAGCTTGAACCCGAGGTTCGACATCACGGTCGCGACCACGGTCTGCGAGGCCAGCGCCCCCGCCTCCTGCAGCTCCAGCGCCAGGATCGCCATGATCTGGTCGCCGTCCACGACCTCGCCGGACGACGTCACGGCCAGGCACCGGTCGGCGTCGCCGTCGTTGGCGATGCCCGCGTCGGCGCCGTGCTCGCGGACCGCCTCGCGCAGCGCCGCGAGGTCGGTCGAGCCGCAGCCCTTGTTGATGTTCAGCCCGTCCGGTGCGGTGCCGATCGTGAAGACCTCGCAGCCCGCCCGGCGCAGGGCCTCCGGCGCCACGTCCGAGGCCGCGCCGTTCGCGCAGTCGACCACGACGCGCAGGCCGTCCAGCGACACCGGAACCGTCGACAGCAGGTGCGCGATGTACTGCTCGACCGCGCCGTGCGCCTCCCGGACGCGCCCCACCCCGGCGCCCGTCGGCGGGTCCCACGACTCGCCGAGCCGCGCCTCGATGCGGTCCTCCAGCTCGTCCGGCAGCTTGTACCCGCTGCGGTCGAAGAACTTGATCCCGTTGTCGGGGGCCGGGTTGTGCGACGCCGACAGCATCACGCCGATGTCGGCGTGGAGCTGCTGGGTCAGGTACGCGACGGCGGGCGTCGGCAGGACGCCGAGCCGCAGCACGTCGACCCCGGAGCTCGCCAGGCCCGCCACCACGGCCGCCTCGAGGAACTCGCCGGACGCCCGGGGGTCGCGGCCGACCACCGCGAGCGGCCGGTGGCCCTTGAAGGCGCCCTCCTCGCCCAGCACCCGCACCGCCGCCACGGACAGGTCCATGACGAGCGGCGCGGTCAGGTCGCGGTTGGCGAGCCCGCGCACGCCATCGGTCCCGAACAGACGAGCCACAGTTCAACTCCCGAAACGAACGAGCAGACCGCATGCGCCGGACGGAGTCATGCCCGGCCCGCGCCGCGGGTCACACCTGGTGGGCACCGGGCCCGTCGTCCGCCCGCGCGGCGCACGCGACCCGGAGGGTCCCCGCAAAGCGCACGAGCCGCCGCCCCCGCCGGCCACCGGGAGGCCGGGGGTGCGGCGGCTCGCACCGCCGGTCAACGCTTGCTGTACTGGGGCGCCTTGCGGGCCTTCTTGAGACCGGCCTTCTTGCGCTCCGGCACCCGGGCGTCGCGGGTGAGGAAGCCGGCCTTCTTCAGCGCGGGACGGTGCTCGATGTTCGACGCCTGCAGCGCGCGGGAGATGCCGAGGCGCAGCGCACCGGCCTGGCCGGTGGTGCCGCCGCCGTTGACCCGCGCGAGGACGTCGAACTGGCCCTCCAGACCGAGCAGCACGAACGGCTCGTTCACGATCTGCTGGTGGACCTTGTTCGGGAAGTACTGGTCGAGGGTACGGCCGTTGATCTTCCACCGGCCGGTGCCGGGGACGATGCGCACCCGTGCGATGGCCTGCTTGCGGCGGCCGGTGCCGGCGGCGGGTCCGGCGGCGACGGGCTGGCCGAGGTAGCTCTCGCCCGCGGGCTCGGGAGTCTCGGTCGTGTACTCGGACGGCACGTCCTCGTACGAGTCGAGCTGGTCGACACCCGCCTCGGTGGTCTCGTCCACGGTTCTCCTTGGGTGTTCTAGCCAGGGCGGCGGGCCCGCTTGTCGGGTGCCCCGGCGGCCTCAGGTTCGGGGATGCGCACGATCGGCTCGTGCGCGGGTGTCACTTGACGGTCTGGCTGAGCTGCGTGATCTCGAACGGAACCGGCTTCTGCGCCTGGTGCGGGTGCTCCGGCCCGGCGTAGACCTTCAGCTTCTTGAACATCTTCCGGCCGAGGGAGTTCTTGGGCAGCATGCCCTTGACCGCCTTCTCGACGGCGCGCTCGGGGTGCTTGGCCAGCAGCTCGGCGTAGGTGACCGAGCGGAGACCGCCCGGGTAGCCCGAGTGCCGGTAGGCGCGCTTGCGCTCCGCCTTGTTGCCCGACATCGCCACCTTGTCGGCGTTCACGACGACGACGAAGTCGCCGGTGTCGATGTGCGGAGCGTAGATCGGCTTGTGCTTACCCCGAAGCAGCTGCGCGACCTGACTGGCGAGACGGCCCAGGACGACATCGGTCGCGTCGATGACGTACCACTGACGCTGAACGTCAGCGGGCTTAGGGGTGTACGTGCGCACGGTCGTAGGCCTTCGTTTCTCGTCGACGGTTTCGATCCTCGCCCGCCCCTGGCGGACGGACGACGTTTCATCAGCGGAATCCTGCTCGCGCCGATCAGAAGCCTCGTCCGACCTGGCGCTCCGGGAGGCCGGGGCCCGAACCGGAACCCGCGCCGAGGGCACGGGAACTGTGGGGCACACCGACACGTCGTCGTGTCGCCTGGACGCCCGCACTGAGCGGACGTCGACACACACAACAACCACGCAGAATACCCGTCGCCGCGCACAAGAGCAAAGCAGCCGCCGATGCCCCGCGACGGGCGTTCCCGCCCGGTTCCCGGAGGACGGTCGGCACCACCCCGATCACCGCGGGTAGTCTTTTTGGCCTTTTTCGCCCGATCTTCGTCACTGGATGTACATCTAGGGATATGGTGCCCGGCGTCCGGTCCACGCCGGCACGAGCCGGCCCGTCCATGGGAGCCCCCGCTGTCCACTCCCCGCAGACCAGGTGAAAGCGACGGGCGCCGCCGGCCCCGGTACCCGGGGCGGGACGGCGCTTCCCCCATGCACGGCGAACTGCACGACGAACTGGTCGCCGGAGGCCCGCGACGCGGCGCGTCCCGCGTCGGCCCGCCGCCCGGCGGACACGGCCGCCCCGGACACCGCCACGAACACGGCCGCCCCCGGGACGACCGCCCGGCGGGCACGGCGCGCAGGCGTTCCCGGGCCAGGAGCCTGGCCGGGGTCGTCGCGGCCGTCACCGCGTCCGGCCTCGCGATCGGCACCGGGGTGGCGATCGACCGTTTCCTGCTGCCCGAGCTGCGCGACGAGAAGACCTCCGCCGCGTCCGGGTCCGAGACGGGGTCGTCCGGAGCCGTCCCGCCGGGACCGCAGAGCGGCACGCCGACGGGAGCCGGGACCGGCGCCCCGGGCGACCGGCCGGCCGGCGCCGCGCCCGCGCCGCCCTCGGAACCGCCCACACCGCCGCTGAAGCCGATGCGCGACCCGAGCCGGTCGACGGGCGAGCCCTCCCGGTCGCCGGCGTCGAAGGCGCCCTCCGGCGGCTCCACGGGCTCGGCGGGCTCCGGCTCGGCCGGCGGCGGGTCCGCGAGCACCGCCGGGCAGACCGGCCCCGAGGCCGCCGTGGTGTCGCTCACCAACGCCGAGCGCGCCAAGGCCGGCTGCGGGCCGCTGCGCGTCGACCAGCGGCTCGTCACCGCCGCCCGCCGGCACTCCGCCGACATGGCGGCCCACAATTACTTCTCCCACACGTCCCGCAACGGCGACAGCCCGTGGGACCGGATGGCGGCCGCCGGCTACCACGACGCCGGGGCCGAGAACATAGCCAAGGGCTACGCGACCGCGGCGGCCGTGGTAAGGGGATGGATGAACAGCCCGGGGCACCGGGCCAACATCCTGAACTGCAGCCTGCGCGCGATCGGCGTCGGCAGGGCCGACGGCCCCGGCGGGCCCTACTGGACGCAGAACTTCGGCCGAAAGTGATCTGCGCCTCCCCGGGACGCGACCTCCGGCGAATCAGCGGCGTCCGGTTCGCCCCCATGTCATGGTGGGTGTTCCGAAGGTCCAGAGCCCTGAACGAGGAACGGTAAGGTCAGGCCCATGGCTCATCCGGGCGATCAAGGCAGACCCGGCGGCCCGCGTCCGTCGCAGCCGCCGCAGGAGCCGTACGGACCCGGAGCCGGAGCAGCACCGCCGTACGGCCGCGACAACGACGACGCCCCCTTCGCGTACCGCGACGAGGGGCCCGGCGCGATGCCGTCCGGCGGTGCGGCGCCCGGCGGGCCCGCCGGGCGGGCCGCCGACCGGGGCGACCGGCCGGTCGCCGGGGCCGCGTACGGGTCGCCTCCCCCCGAGGGTCCCGGCGCAGGCCGCTTCGGCGACGGGCGGCCCGGCGAGGCCCGGTACGACGACGGCCGGTACAGGGACGACCGGTACGACGACGACCGGTACGGCGGCGAGCCGTACGGCGGCGACCAGCCCGGCGGCCACTATGGACGTCCCGAGGAGACGCCCCCCGGGCCGCCGGGGGCCGACCGGCCGGGCAGGCGCCGCACGCCGCTCGTCATCGCGGCGGCGGCGGTGGCCGGGCTCGCCCTCATCGGGGGCGGCATCGGGCTGTCGTCCATGCTGAAGGGCGACGAGAAGGAGACGGACGCGGCGTCGTCGCAGGCCGCGGCGAGCCCGACGCCCAGCCCGACCCAGCCCGTCCTGGCGCCGCCCGTGAAGCTCAAGAGCCGCGCCACCGACCCCGCCCCGCTGACGCTCGGGGAGGTCTTCGGCAGAGGGAAGTTCAAGGCGCACGGCCTCGGCTACGTGCGGACGGCCGTGAGCGCCAAGAAGGACTGCACCTCGGTCGTGGGCGGCAGGACGCTGGAGAAGACCCTCAAGCAGGGCCGCTGCACGCAGGCCCTGCGGGCCACCTACGCGCTGACCAACGGCAAGCTCATCGGCACGGTCGGCGTGTTCAACCTCGAACACGAGGACGCGGCCAAGAAGGCCGTGAAGGCCGCCGCGGCCAAGGACGCGTTCCTCCAGGCGCTGCCGGGCAAGGGCGTGTCCAGGACCAACGGCAGGGGCGAGGCGCTCGGCACCTCCCAGGCCCGTGGCCACTATCTGCTCATGACGTGGGTCCAGCGCCCGGACGGCAAGCAGATCCCGAAGAAGCACCACGCGGCCGTCCGTGTCTTCGGCGCCGAGATGGTGAAGGGCAGCAACCTGGCGTTGGCCCTGCACTACCGCGAGACCGAGGGCAAACCCCTCCAGAGGTGACCGTTGAATACCCTCTCTGCCTATGTCCGGTTCTAGAGACACCCGGGAGTCCACCGAAGAGGTGGGGACGTCCGGCGTCCCCACCGACGCGGTGCCGCCGAGCTTCGGCGGCGCGGATTCCCCGGCCGATCCGCCGCCGGCGGACGCCCAGCCCGAGTCCGCCGAGGAGGCGGAGTCCGCGACGTCCGGGCCGACGCCCGGCCAGATCCGGCTGCCCCCGTTCACCCTCCAGGCTCCGTGGTGGGCCGCCGAGTCCACCGAGACGGGCCCGCCCGAGGAGGACGAGCCGTCGCTCATCGCCGGCGACGCGTCGTCCACGGACGACGCGGGCGACCAAGATGACGAGGAGGCCGGCACCGGGGAGAAGACCGCCGACACGGCCTCGGGCGAGTCGTCCACGCCGGCGCAGTCCGACACCGTCCCGCTCGGGACGCTCGTCGCCGGCATCGGCGTCCCGGCGGTCGACTCCCGGGGCGCCGTTCCCGCCGAGCCGATCGTCAAGCGTCCGCTGATGTCCGGCGACACCGACCCGGACGGCTTCCCCGCCGTCCGGCCGGGCGACGACCGCCCCGAAGGCGCCGCGGAAGCAGAGAAGGCTCCCGCCGCCGAGAAGACCCCCGACGCCGAGAAGACCGCCGCCGAGAGGACCGCGGCGGACACCGCCGAGGGCGCCGGAAGCACCGCGGAGAGCGCGAAGGCCGACGAGGACGGCGCGGCGGGCACCAAGGCCGACACGACCCAGGCCGACGCCACCGAGACCGACGCGACCGAGGCCGACGCCACCAGGGCCGACATCACCGCAGTCGACGCGACCAAGGCCGATCCCTCCGAGGCCGACACCGTCGTGGACATGCCCGCCGTGAAGGACACGGGGGGGGATCACCCCGTGGGCGGCGAACGCGACCCCGCCTTCGAGCGCGCCAAGGCCGCCGAGGACGCCTCCAGCGCCTCGTCCGCGCCGGTCCTCGAACCGGACGCGATCCTGCCGGTCGGCGTCACTCCGCCCACCGGCAGCGGGCCGTTCCCCCACACCGGGGAGGCCGGCGACGCCGCGCCCACCGCCCCGCAGGCCGCCGTGCCCGCCCCCGTACCGCACGGCGTCCCGCCGCAGCGGGGTCCCGGGGGCGGGCGCGCCAAGCGCAGGCTGATGCTGGTCGGCGGCGGGGCGGCCGCCATCCTCGCCGCGGCCGTCGCCCTGTTCGTCGTCGGAGGCGGGGACGGCGGCGGCGAACGGAGCGGGCACGCGAAGGCCGTCGAGTCCCCGGCGGGAACGCCGTCGCCCTCGCCGTCGGCGTCGGCGTCGCCGTCCGAACCCGCCTCCTCCGGGCGGCCGTCGCGGATCGACCACGAGAAGACCGACCCGCAGCCGCTGGC
Organism: Spirillospora sp.; assembly: GCA_036564055.1. Lineage (GTDB taxonomy): Bacteria > Actinomycetota > Actinomycetes > Streptosporangiales > Streptosporangiaceae > Spirillospora. The sequence continues at coordinate 14,552 of DATCLF010000404.1, read as the reverse complement.
GTTCGAGGACGTGTTCCCCACGACGACCATCACGCTGGGCGGGCGCACCTACACCCGCGACCGCTGGTCCCTCAACCGCGACCCGTCGTACGCGGCCCGGGGCTCCATGCTCGAAACGCTCCTGCGGGAGAAGTGCCGCAAGATCATTCGCGCGACGTTCATCGACCGGTCGTCCTCGCTGGCGGTCACGTCCGGCATCGTGGTGATGCCGACGAAGGAGGCCGCGGTCAAGGTGAGCCGGGCCGGTGATCCCGCGAACTACGAGTGGTTCCGCGGCATGGGCAGCAAGCACACGCCGAACCTCGACCGCGCGGGCGGGTACGCCGCCGCGACGGTCCGCGGACGGTACGTCGCCTACGCGTACGTTCAGTGGGCGAACGGCAAGCCGGCCCGCCCCGGCGATCCCGTGATCAAGCAGGCGGCGCAGCGGTTCCTCGACTACGACCTGCGCCCGATCATGGAGCGCGCCCGCGGCTGACGCCCCCTGCGCCCGCCGTCCCGGCCCGGATCACCGTCCCGGGCTCCGGGTTCACCGCGACTCGGGGTCGCCGTTCCAGGCCGGCTCCGGCCGGGACGCGGCGGCGGAGGGCTCCGCGGCGGCCGCGGCGGCGTTGAGCGTTCGGACGCGGCGCGTCTCCTGGGCGCGCTTGGCGAGGGCGCCGTCGTCCGGGTAGCGGACCTCCTCCAGGGACAGGCCGTGCGCGGGCGCGACGTTCACGGCGGAGTCGCGGACGCGCGCCGCGAGCACCCGGGCGGGCCAGTCGACCTCGCGCCGCCCGTCCCCGACCATCAGCAGCGCCCCGACGAGCGCGCGGACCATGGAGTGGCAGAACGCGTCCGCCTCCACGTGCGCCAGGACGAGGTGCGGATCGCGGTCGTCCCGGGTCCACTCGAAGCGCTGCAGCTCACGGATGGTGGTCGCGCCCTCCCGCCGGCGGCAGTACGCGGCGAAGTCGTGCTCGCCCACCAGCCGCCGCGCCGCGTCGTTCATTCGTTCCAGATCGAGTGGACGCGGGTGCCACAGCACGTCGTGGCGGCGCAGCGGATCCACCCCGAACGGGTGGTCGCACACCCGGTAGACGTAGCGGCGTGACAGCGCCGAGAACCGGGCGTCGAAGCCCTCCGGCGCGACCGAGACGCGCCACACCCGCACGTCCGGGGGCAGGAGCCCCGCAAGACGCCGCGCCATCGTCCCGTTGATCGCCGAGTACGCGGCGACCGGGACGACCACGTGCGCGACCTGGCCCCGGGCGTGGACGCCGGCGTCGGTGCGGCCGGCGACGGTGAGCATGGGCGGCGGGTCCAGGCGCAGCATGCGGGCCAGCGCGTCCTCGATGACTCCCTGGACGGTCCGCTGGTTCGGCTGCCTCGCCCAGCCCGCGAATCCCGACCCGTCGTAGGAGATGTCGAGCCGGAGACGTACCAGTGCGGTCATGTCGGCTGAGCTGTCCTTCTGTACCACTGCCTGTCCGTTCCCCTGGTCGAGCCGAGCCCGTCGACGGGCGCTCTCCTCACGCGCTGACCAGCGAACACTCGCCCCCTCGCCATGACCATGAGATCAAGTCTGGCAAAGCGCAGGGCCCGCCGTCCCGTGCGGAACGGCGGGCCCTGACGAATGTCGAGCAAACGCTCGGCCAGGTCGCGTGACGTTTTACTCCTTGTCGTCCGCGGTGCCGTCCTCGGCCTTCGCCTCGGCGTCCCCGCCCTTGGTGTCGTCGGCCTTGGCGTCCTCGGACTTGGTCTCCTCGGACTTGGTCTCCTCGGCCTTGGAGTCCTTGTCGAGGGTGACGTCACCGTCGGCGGGCTTCTTCTCCCCGGCCTTGCGCGCGGGCGCGGTCTTGACCGCCGGCATCTCCTCCTGCACCAGCTCGATCACGGCCATGGGGGCGTTGTCGCCCTTCCGCGGGCCGATCTTGGTGATGCGGGTGTAGCCGCCGGGACGGTTCGCGTACCGCGGCGCGATCTCGGTGAACAGTTCGTGAACCACCGACTTGTCGCGGATGGTGCGCAACACCAACCGGCGGTTGTGCAGATCACCCTTCTTGGCCTTGGTGATCAGCTTCTCGGCCAGGGGACGGACACGCCGGGCCTTGGCCTCGGTCGTGGTGATCCGGCCGTGCTCGAACAGCGCCGTCGCCAGGTTGGCCAGGATGAGCCGCTGGTGCGCGGGGCTGCCGCCGAAGCGGGTGCCCTTGGTGGGCTTGGGCATGGTGGTTCCTTCCTGCGCCGGCCGTATCAGGTACCGGCGTCAGCTCGGTCCCCGCGGCCGGGGACCGCGTCCCCGGCCGCCGGACTCGGATTCGGTCAGTACTGCTCGGTCTCGGCGAAGCTGTGGTCGTCGTCGCCGCCGCCGTAGGAGTCCGCCGCCGCGCTCGGGTCGAACCCGGGCGGGGAGTCCTTCAGCGACAGACCCATGTCGCTGAGCTTCTGCTTGACCTCCTCGATCGACTTCGCGCCGAAGTTGCGGATGTCGAGCAGGTCCTGCTCGCTGCGCGCCACGAGCTCGCCCACCGAGTGGATGCCCTCGCGCTTGAGGCAGTTGTAGGAGCGGACGGTGAGGTTCAGCTCCTCGATCGGCAGGGCGAGGTCCGCGGCGAGCGCGGCGTCCGTCGGGGACGGGCCCATGTCGATGCCCTCTGCCTCGACGTTGAGCTCCCGGGCGAGGCCGAACAGCTCCACGAGGGTCTTCCCGGCGGAGGCCACCGCGTCGCGCGGCAGCATCGCCGGCTTGGTCTCCACGTCCAGGATGAGGCGGTCGAAGTCGGTGCGCTGCTCGACTCGGGTCGCCTCGACCTTGTAGGTGACCTTCAGCACGGGCGAGTAGATGGAGTCGATCGGGATGCGGCCGATCTCCTGGCCCGGCTGCTTGTTCTGCGCCGCCGAGACGTAGCCGCGGCCGCGCTCGACCGTCAGCTCCATCTCCAGCTTGGCCTTGTTGTTCAGCGTGGCGATGTGCAGGTCCGGGTTGTGGACCTCGACGCCCGCCGGCGGCGCGATGTCGGCCGCGGTCACCTCGCCCGGGCCCTGCTTGCGCAGGTACATGACGACGGGCTCGTCGTGCTCGGAGGAGACGACGAGCTCCTTGAGGTTCAGGATGATGTCGGTGACGTCCTCCTTCACCCCGGGCACGGTGGAGAACTCGTGGAGGACGCCCTCGATCCGGATGCTGGTGACGGCCGCACCGGGAATCGAGGAGAGCAGGGTACGGCGCAGCGAGTTGCCGATCGTGTAGCCGAAGCCCGGCTCCAGCGGCTCGATGGTGAACCGCGACCGGTACTCGCCGACCTGCTCTTCGGTGAGAGTCGGACGCTGAGCGATGAGCATGGTGGTGCCTTCTTTCCGCGGTGCCCGCTATTTGACGACCGCGTCTGTGTGCGTTCCCCGGACCGCCGGGACCCCGCGGCACCGCGCCGCGGGACCCCGGCGTGGGTTGAGCCCTACTTCGAGTAGAGCTCGACGATCAGCTGCTCCTGGACGGGAGCGTCGATCTGCTGCCGCGTCGGCAGCGAGTGGACGAAGATCCGCATCTTCTCGCCGTCGACCCCGAGCCACGCCGGGACCTGGCGCTCGCCGACCTCGGCCTTGGCCACCTGGAACGGCGTCAGCTCCCGCGACTTGGGCTTGACGTCGACGATGTCGGCCTCGCTGACCTGGTACGACGGGATGTTGACCTTCTTGCCGTTGACCCGGATGTGGCCGTGCCGGATGAGCTGGCGGGCCATGTCGCGGGACTTGGCGAACCCGCCGCGGTAGACGACGTTGTCGAGCCGGCGCTCCAGCAGGGTCAGCAGGTTGTCACCCGTCTTGCCCTGCCGGCGGTTCGCCTCGACGTAGTAGTTGTGGAACTGCCGCTCCAGAACGCCGTAGATGCGGCGCGCCTTCTGCTTCTCACGAAGCTGGAGCAGGTACTCGGTCTCCTTCGGCCGACCGCGACCGTGCTCACCCGGCGGGTAGGGACGGATCTCGATCGGGCACTTGGGGCCCTCGCACTTGCTGCCCTTGAGGAACAGCTTCATCTTCTCGCGGCGGCAGAGCTTGCAGTCAGCACCGGTGTAACGAGCCATTGTTCTCGATCCCCCCTGCCTCAGACCCTGCGACGCTTGGGCGGGCGGCAACCGTTGTGCGGCACGGGCGTGACGTCCTGGATCGAGCCGACCTCGAGGCCGGTCGCCTGCAGCGACCGGATGGCGGTCTCGCGGCCCGAGCCCGGGCCCTTCACGAAGACGTCTACCTTGCGCATGCCGTGCTCCATCGCGCGCCGGGCGGCGGCCTCGGCGGCCTGCTGCGCGGCGAACGGGGTGGACTTGCGCGAGCCCTTGAAACCGACGTGGCCCGAGGAGGCCCAGGAGATCACGTTCCCGTTGGGGTCGGTGATCGAAACGATCGTGTTGTTGAACGTGCTCTTGATGTGGGCGTGCCCGTGAGCGACGTTCTTCTTCTCCTTGCGGCGCACCTTCTTGGCGCCGGCACGGCTTTTCGGAGGCATCTGCTCTCTCTACTCCCGAGGTCATCGACCCGGACGGGCCACCGGGGTGCCGGGGGGACGCCCCGGCCCGGAAGGCCCGCACGGACTACTACTTCTTGCCGACCTTCTTCTTGCCGGCCACGGTCTTCTTCTTGCCCTTGCGGGTACGCGCGTTGGTCTGCGTCCGCTGACCACGCACGGGAAGCCCGCGGCGGTGCCGGATGCCCTGGTAGCACCCGATCTCGATCTTGCGGCGGATGTCCGCCTGGATCTCGCGGCGCAGGTCGCCTTCGGTCTTGTAGTTCGCCTCGATCCAGTCGCGGAGCTTCACCAGCTCGTCGTCACCGAGCTGGTAGACCCGCAGGTCGGGGTTGACCCCCGTGTTCGCGAGGGTCTCCTTCGCCCGCGTCCGGCCGATGCCGAAGATGTAGGTGAGAGCGACCTCGATGCGCTTGTCACGCGGGAGATCGACGCCTAGGAGGCGTGCCATGGCTGGGCAGTTTCCTTTCCTGATCGCGGAGGTATGGACGCATCGCCCCCGCACACACCCTGCCCGGGTGGCGGCCTCGGCCTCCGGCGGCCCGAGGGTGGCCCTTCACACGACGTCGCCGTACGTCCTCACGTGGGGGACGTACGGCCACCGGTGAAGGCTGCGATGCGCTTGTCTTGTCGGACGGGCTGTGCGTCAGCCCTGACGCTGCTTGTGGCGCGGGTCGGAGCAGATGACCATGACCCGGCCGTGCCGGCGGATGATGCGGCACTTGTTGCAGATCTTCTTGACGCTCGGCTTGACCTTCACTGGGTCTCCTAAACAGGGTCACCCCCGCGCCGCCACACGCGGGGAAGGCAACCCCAGTGGGAGTGGTGGATTCACTTGTACCGGTACACGATCCGACCGCGCGTCAGGTCGTAGGGGCTCAGCTCCACAACGACGCGGTCGTCCGGCAGGATCCGGATGTAGTGCATCCGCATCTTGCCGCTGATGTGGGCGAGCACCTTGTGCCCGTTGTCGAGCTCCACCCGGAACATGGCGTTCGGGAGCGACTCGATGACGGTGCCCTCGATCTCGATGGCCCCTTCTTTCTTGGGCATGTCCTCCGCGCTTCACTGGTCGGCTCATTGGACTCGGGCCCGGCTCCCGGAGGAGAATCGGCCGCAAGCCACCGCCACGACGCGTGAAACGTCCGGAACAGGGAATCGAGCGGCCACCGACGGACCGACAAAGAAGTCTACGTCAACCGGTCGCACAATGCGAAATCAACGCATGATACGAGGCCCGGGACCGGTCCCAGACCAACCATACCGCGCTCGCGCGTTGTACCTTTCCAAGAGAGAGACGTCCGAGGAGGACGAGGAGGATCAGCATGCCGAGCTATGACTTCGCGCTGATCCTCAGCCGTCCCCTCTACGAGGAGGAGCTGGACCCCCTGTTCGACCGCACGCACGGCGCCGTGACCGTGTCGGTCGCCAGCGAGCCGGAGCACGCCGAGCGTCCCGGCAACGCGTCCTGCTCCTGGCAGGGCCCCACCCTCGCCGCGGCGATCATGGAGGTGGTCCAGCACGTCGAGGAGAGCGCGCCCGGCCTCCACGTCCTGGAGGTCGAGGCCGACCCGCTGCTGACGATCCGCGACATCGCCGAGCGGGTCGGACGCTCGCTCGACTCGGTCCGGCACGCGATCACCGGCGCCCGGGGCGCCGCGGGCTTCCCGTCGCCGGAGATGTCGAGCGCCGGGCACCGGCTGTGGCGCTGGTCCAAGGTCGCCGCCTGGTACGGGGTGGACGACCCGCAGCTCGTCGAGGCGAAACCGACCGTGCAGGCGATCAACGGCTGGCTGGCCCTGCGCGACGTCGTCCCCGACATCGCACCCGCCCCCGAGGAGGTCACCTCGGCGTTGTCACTGGTCATCCCGCACGTCGCCTGACGGCGTCCCCCGATACCGGGCCCGGGGTCGACAGCCGCGCCGCCGGAACGCGAAGATCGACAAAGATCGGCATGGCGTCCCGGGGGAGGCGGAGCGGGGGCGTCACGGTCACGGGTCCGCGACGTCCTGGCGAAGGGGAGAGAGTCGATGGCGATCATCGCGCAGTTGAGCGACATTCACATCGCCGCGGGTCGTGACGGCCAGGTCGACGACGACTCGGGTCCGGTGCGCGCGCTGCGGGCCGCGGTGTCGAGCCTGCTCTCGCTGCCCGCGCGTCCGGACGCCGTCGTCCTGTCCGGCGACCTCGCCGACGGGGGCCTTTCCGCCGAGTACGCCCGCCTGCACGCGCTGCTGTCCCCGCTGCCGATGCCCGTCTACCCGATGGCCGGCAACCACGACGACCGCGACGAGCTCCGCAGGGTCTTCGACTACCACCCGGCCGTGGCGGCGAGCGGGCGGACGCCGCGGGATCCCGTCCAGTACGCCGTCGACGTCGCGGGCGTGCGGCTCGTCTGCTGCGACACCACCGTGGACGGCCACCCGCACGGGCACATGAGCAAGGACCGCCTCGCCTGGCTCGACGAGACCCTCGCCGCCGCGCCGGACACGCCGACGGTCGTGGCCACCCACCATCCGCCGTTCCCCATCGGGATCCGTTTCATCGACGAGATGCGGTTCATCGACCCCGCCGGATTCGCGTCCGTGATCTCCCGGCATCCCCAGGTCGTGCGGGTGATCTCCGGGCACGTGCACCGGGGGGCCGTCGGCTCGCTCGCCGGGATCGTCAGCACCACGTGCCCCAGCACCTACCGGCAGCTCTACCTGGACCTGACGCAGCCGGGCCAGGCCGCCGTCACCGGGGAGCCCGCGGGGTTCGCCGTCCATCTCGTCGAGCGGGACGGCACGGCCACGACGCACTTCGTCCCGACCGGCAACTACCGGCCCCTGATGGACGTGGAATGACCCGCCGGCGGAGCGGCGCGACGTGTGACCCGGCGGGCGTCCGGAACCGGGGCCGAGCGCCCGTCAGGCGCTCCGGCGGCCCCCGATCAGCCAGTTGACCAGCAGCGCCGCGCCCCAGGGGCCGACCACCCAGACCCACCACGGGTACACCCAGCCGTTCGACAGCACGATGATCAGCCAGATCGTGATGTTGATGGCGCCGACGGTCGCCCAGGCCGCCCACATCGTCCGGACGCCGTTGCCCGGAGAGTCCGGCTCCTTGGCCGCGATGTCCGTGCTCCGCGGCTGGGAGGCGGGCACGGGCAGCTCGTGGAGGTCCTCCTCCGGCAGGTCGGCGGTGATCTCCTGAAGCTGACCGAGGGTCTTCGCGTCGTACACCGCGTCGAGCCGCTCGCGCAGCTCCTCCATCGTGATCCGGCCCTGGCCGCAGTGCTCGCGCAGGCTCGCCGCCACTCGGTCACGGTCGGCGTCCGACGCCCGAATGTCTGGGTTCGGCGCCATCGTTCCTCCGCTCAGCCAGAAGTACCCGTTCCCATTATGTAGGGACGATTCGGCTGAGAACGCCCTGGAAACGCGTCAGTTCCCGCCCTGCACGGACGGCTCTCCGGAACCGGCGGCCGAGGACGCCGAGGACGAAGACGCCGAGGACGAAGACGTCGCGTAGGACCTGACGCCGAGCCGGGTGAACCACTCGCGGCCCTCGTCGAGGGCGGTGAGGACGCGCGGCCCGTCCGGCGTGACCGCGAACGTGTGCTCGAAGTGCGCCGAGGAGCGCCCGTCGACGGTGACGACCGTCCAGCCGTCGTCGAGTTCCACGGTCTCCTTCGTGCCGAGGTTCACCATCGGTTCGACCGCGAAGCACATCCCCGGCTCCAGGACGGGCCCGCGCCCCGGGGCGCCGTGGTTGGGGATGAGCGGGTCCATGTGCATCTCGGTCCCGATGCCGTGCCCCCCGTAGCCCTCAACGATGCCGTAGGAGCCCTGAGAGCGAATGTAAGCCTCGATCGCGTGGGACATGTCCGAGAGCCTCGCCCCGGGCTGTCCGGCCGCGAGACCGTGCCACAGGGACGTCTCGGTCACCTCCAGGAGCCGCTGCAGCTCCGCGGTGATCTCCCCCACCGGGACGGTGATCGCCGCGTCACCGTGCCAGCCCTCCACGATCGCGCCGCAGTCGAGGGAGATGATGTCGCCGTCCCGCAGCGCCTTTCCCGCTCTCGGGATGCCGTGCACGATCTCCTCGTTGACCGACGCGCAGATCGTCCCGGTGAACCCGTGGTAGCCCTTGAAGGACGGGACGCCGCCGTTGTCACGGATGTGGGTCTCGGCGATGCGGTCCAGCTCCAGGGTCGTGATCCCGGGTCTGACCGCGTCCCGCAGGACCTCCAGTGTGCGGCCGACCAGCAGCCCGGCCGCGCGCATCAGCTCGATCTGCTCCGCGGTCTTCATCTGGATCGCGGGCCTGCGCCTTCTGAACATCTCGTCCCGTGCCTCTCGCAGTCCCGGCCGCGTCCGGCCGTGTTCGGGCGCGCACGCCCGCCGACCCGCCGGGTGCCCGGGCGGGCACGGCACCGCCGGGCGGCCCGCCGGGGGCCGCCGGGTGACGCGCTCGCGCGCCGACCGAGGGTACTCGACGCCCGCCGCGGTTCATCCCGCCCCGAAGCACCGAGCGCCCCGAGCCCGGCTCAGTTCGCCCCGCCCGGTTCGGCCCGGCTCACTTCTCCCCGGACCGCTTCTCCAGGGGGCGTATGGCGGCCAACGCGCGCTTGGTGACCTCTTCGATGGTGCCGGTCGCGTCGATGCCGACGAGGATGCCCTCGTCGGCATAGAACTGCACGAGCGGAGCGGTGTCCTGCCGGTACACCTCCAGGCGGTGCATGACGACCTCTTCCCTGTCGTCATCGCGCTGGAACAGGTGCCCGCCGCAGTCGTCGCAGATGTCGTCCTGCTTGTCGTCGAAGTCGACGTGCCAGATCCGGCCGCACCGGTCGCAGGTGCGCCGGCCCGACAGCCGCCGGACGACCTCGTCCTCGTCGACGATGAGCTCCAGCACAATGTCCAGCCGGACGTCCCACTCGGCGAGGATCTTCTTCAGCGTCTCCGCCTGGGGCACGTTGCGCGGGAACCCGTCGAGCAGGAACCCGTGCCGGGCGTCCTCCTCCGCGAGGCGATCGCGCACCATCGCGATCGTGATTTCGTCCGGCACGAGGTCACCGCGGTCCATGTACTGCTTGGCCTTGCGGCCGAGCTCCGTCCCGCTGCTCACGTTGGCGCGGAAGATGTCACCTGTCGAGATCTTCGGGATCGACAGATGCGATGCGATGTACTGGGCCTGCGTCCCCTTGCCCGCACCAGGGGGGCCCACCAGAACGATACGCACTACCGCAGGAAACCCTCGTAGTTGCGCTGCTGCAGCTGACTCTCGATCTGCTTCACGGTATCCAGTCCGACGCCGACAATGATGAGGATGCTCGCGCCACCGAAGGGGAAGTCCTGAGTGGCGTTCAGGAGTGCGAACGCCACCATCGGAATCAGTGACACGAGCCCCAGGTACAGCGCACCGGGTGTGGTGATCCTGGTCAGCACGTAGTCGAGGTATTCGGCGGTCGGCCGACCAGGACGGATACCTGGGATGAAACCACCATACTTCTTCATGTTGTCGGCTACTTCAGTGGGGTTGAACGTGATCGCCACATAGAAGTAGGTGAAGAAGATGATGAAGCCGAAGTAGACCGCCATGTGCCAGGGGTTGTCCTGCTGGAGGTACGGCTGGAGCTTCTGGAGCGGCTTGAAGTCGGGCCACAGCTGCGTCGCCAGCACCGGCAGGTACAGCAGCGACGACGCGAAGATGATCGGGATGATGCCCGCCTGGTTCACCTTCAGCGGGATGTAGGTCGAGGTCCCGCCGTACATGCGGCGGCCCACCATGCGCTTGGCGTACTGGACGGGGATGCGCCGCTGGGCCTGCTCGACGAACACGACACCGGCCATGATGGCCAGGCCGACGATCAGCACCACGGTGAAGATGAAGCCGCCCTTGGCCTTGAAGATGCTCCAGAACTGGGCGGGGAAGACCGCGACGACCTGCGTGAAGATCAGCAGTGACATGCCGTTGCCGACGCCGCGGTCGGTGATCAGCTCGCCCAGCCACATGATGACCGTCGTCCCGGCCACCATGGCGATCACCATCGTGATGATCGGGAACAGGCCCGTGTCGTAGAGGATGTCGTCCGCGCCGGAGATGCCCTGGAACAGCTGACCGGTGCTCGCCATCGCGACGATGCCGGTCGCCTGCAGGATCGCCAGCGCGACCGTCAGATACCGGGTGTACTGGGTGATCTTCGTTGTGCCGGCCTGGCCCTCTTTCTTCAGGGCCTCCAACCGGGGGATCACGACCGTGAGCAGCTGGAGGATGATGCTCGCCGTGATGTAGGGCATGATGCCCAGCGCGAAGACCGAAAGCTGCAGGAGGGCGCCGCCGCTGAACAGGTCGACGAGCCCGTAGAGCTGGTTGCTCTCCTTGGCCGCGTCGGCGGTCTCTTTCAGCACGCTGACGTTCACGTTGGGCGTCGGGACGACCGATCCGACCCGGAACACCAGAATGATGAACAACGTGAACAGCAGCTTTTTACGCAGGTCGGGCGTACGGAAAGCCCGGGCGAACGCGGTCAGCACCATTCCTCCTGCGTGACTGGCGAGTTCATGGCCGGCGCGCGGCCGGTGACAGGTCCATGAGTCCGGACGGAGATTACCCGCTGAGAAACCGGAGTGCGGAATCTCACCCGGTGCGCCTCCGCCCGTGTGACTCTAACAGCAGATGACACCGGGGCCGCGTCGCACGCCCGGCGGCTCCTGCGGCCGCCGGTGCGCGGCGAGCACGGCCCCGGCATCGAAGGAGTTCCTTCTCAGAGCTCGTCGGCGGTTCCGCCGGCGGCGACGATCTTCTCCTTGGCGGAGCCGGAGAAGGCGTGCGCCTTCACCTGAACCGCGACGGAGATGTCGCCGGTACCGAGGACCTTCACCGGGCGGCCGCGGCGCACCGCGCCCTTCGCCGCCAGATCGTCCGCCGTGACCTCGCCGCCCTCGGGGTAGAGCGCGGCGAGCTTGTCCAGGTTCACGACCTGGTACTCGACCTTGTTCGGGTTCTTGAAGCCCTTGAGCTTCGGCACCCGGCGGATCAGCGGCATCTGACCGCCCTCGAACCCGACGGGGACGTTGGCGCGCGCCTTGGTGCCCTTGGTGCCGCGGCCCGCGGTCTTGCCCTTGGACGCCTCGCCGCGGCCCTTGCGGATCCTGCGGCGGTTCGAACCCGGGGCCGGTCGCAGGTGGTGCACCTTGAGCGGCGTGCCCTCGGCGTCGCCCTTACCGAGATCAGTCGCCATGTCAGTCGACCTCCTCGACGGCGACGAGGTGCGCCACCGTCCGGATCATGCCGCGCACCTCGGGGCGGTCCTCGCGGATCACGCTCTGCCCGATCTTCTTCAGGCCGAGGGTGCGCAGCGTGTCACGCTGGTTCTGCCTCTCGCTGATGACCGACTTGGTCTGCGTGATCTTCAGCTTGCTCATGACCCCACGACCTCCGGCCTCGGTTCGCTGCCGGCGGCCCGGGCCCGCAGCATCGCCGCGGGGGCGACGTCCTCGAGCGGAAGACCGCGCTTGGCGGCGATCTCCTCGGGACGCTTCAGCGACTTCAGACCCGCGATCGTGGCGTGCACGATGTTGATCGGGTTGTCGCTGCCCAGCGACTTGCTCAGCACGTCCTGGATGCCGGCGGCCTCCAGCACCGCGCGCACCGGGCCACCCGCGATCACACCGGTACCGGGGCTCGCCGGACGCAGCAGGACCTCGCCCGCCGCGTCCCGCGCCTGCACCAGGTGCGGAATGGTGCCCTGGATCCGCGGCACCTTGAAGAAGTGCTTCTTGGCCTCCTCGACACCCTTGGCGATCGCCGCGGGCACCTCCTTGGCCTTGCCGTAGCCGACGCCGACGGTGCCGTTGCCGTCACCGACGATCACCAGGGCGGTGAAGCTGAAGCGACGCCCGCCCTTGACGACCTTGGCGACACGGTTGATCGCCACGACCTTCTCGATGTACGACTGGCCCTTGTCGGCGCCACCGCGGCGGTCGTCGCGGCGGTCACGACGCTCGCCCTGACCGCCACCGCGCCTCTGCGCTGCCATCAGTGGCTCCTCTCTCCTGCCTTGTCCAGGGCCATCAGACTTCCAGGCCCCCTTCGCGCGCACCCTCCGCGACGGCGGCGATGCGGCCGTGGTACTTGTAGCCGCCGCGGTCGAACACGACCGCGGTGATGCCGGCGTCCAGGGCACGGCGTGCGATGAGCTCGCCGACCTTGCGGCTCTTGGCCGTCTTGTCGCCGGTGTCGGCGCGCAGATCCGCCTCCATCGTCGACGCGCTGACGAGCGTGTGCCCCTTGTCGTCGTCGATGACCTGGACGAAAACGTGCCGGTTGGAGCGGGTCACGACCAGGCGAGGCCGCGCGGCGGTGCCGTAGACCTTCTTGCGGACCCGCAGATGCCGGCGCCTGCGCGACACCGTCCGCCGACTCGTGCCCTTGCGGGCAAGGGTCTTGGTGCCTGCCATGACTACTTACCAGCCTTTCCGACCTTGCGGCGGATGTGCTCACCCTCGTACCGCACGCCCTTGCCCTTGTACGGGTCGGGCTTGCGAAGCTTGCGAATGTTGGCGGCGACCTCGCCGACCTTCTGCTTGTCGATGCCCTCGACCACGAGCTGGGTCGGCTTCTCCACCCTGAAGGTGATGCCCTCGGGGGGCTCGACGACGATCGGATGGCTGTACCCGAGGTTGAACTCCAGGTTCTTGCCCTTGGCCGCCACACGGTAGCCGACGCCCTGGATGACGAGGGTCTTCTTGTACCCCTCCGTCACCCCGATGACCATGTTGTTGATCAGCGTCCGGGTGAGTCCGTGGAGGCCGCGCACCTTGTTGATGTCGTTCGGCCGGGTCACCCTCACCGTGTCGCCGTCCTTGTGGACCTCGATGGGCTCCGCCACGGTGTGCGACAGCGTGCCCTTCGGGCCCTTGACGGTGACCTCACGGCCGTTGATCGTGACCTCGACGTTGCTGGGCACGGTGATGGGAGCGCGTCCGATACGCGACATGATGATCTCCTCCCCTCACCAGACGTAGGCGAGGACTTCGCCGCCCACGCCACGCTTGCTCGCCTGCCGGTCGGTCATCAGGCCGGAGGACGTCGAGATGATCGCGACGCCCAGCCCGCCGAGGACCTTGGGCAGGTTGTCCTTCTTCGCGTACACGCGCAGACCCGGCTTCGAGACGCGCTTGATCCCGGCGATCGCACGCTCCCGGGTCGGGCCGTACTTCAGCTCGATCACGAGCTTCTTGCCGACCTCGGCGTCCTCCACCGTCCAGCCCGAGATGTAGCCCTCCTGCTGGAGGATCTCGGCGATGTGCGCCTTGATCTTCGAGTACGGCATCGACACGGTGTCGTGGTACGCCGAGTTCGCGTTCCGCAGACGCGTCAGCATATCTGCGATCGGGTCGGTCATCGTCATGGCCTGTTGGCCCTCCTCGCCGCGGTTTCCTCGGACCGGTGCGTCCGTGGACCTTCGGCGTGGTCATGGGCACCCTCACGGGTGCCCGGATCGGTCATTACTGGCCGGTGCCGCCCCGGGGCGTCGTCCCCGGGAGGGCGGTCACCAGCTGGACTTCGTGATGCCGGGCAGCTCGCCGCGGTGGGCCATCTCCCGGAAGCAAATGCGGCACAGGCCGAACTTCCGGTAGACCGAACGCGGACGCCCGCAGCGCGAGCACCGAGTGTACGCGCGGACCCGGAACTTCGGCTTGCGCGCCGCCTTGGCGATCAGCGCCTTCTTCGCCATCTGCCCTCTCAGCCTTCCTTGAACGGGAAGCCCAGGAGCTTGAGCAGCGCCCGGCCCTCTTCGTCAGTCTTCGCGGTGGTCACGACGGTGATGTCCATGCCCCGCTGCCGGTCGACGGTGTCCGGATCCACCTCGTGGAACATGACCTGCTCGGTGAGCCCGAACGTGTAGTTGCCGTTGCCGTCGAACTGCTTCGGCGACAGGCCGCGGAAGTCGCGGATGCGGGGCAGCGCCGTCGACAGCAGCCGGTCCAGGAACTCCCACATCCGGTCGCCGCGCAGCGTGACGTGCACGCCGATCGGCATGCCCTGGCGCAGCTTGAAC
>DATCLF010000403.1:0-7078 GCA_036564055.1 Spirillospora sp. | reverse complement strand
ATATACGCGGCCTTGTGTTCCAGGACGGGCGCCGCCCCGCACCCGCCGCCCGGCGCCGCCTCGTGCCTCACGCGACCCGCACCTCCCCGCGCAGCGAGCGGTGCCAGGCGATCTGGTCGGCCAGGCCCTCGGCCAGGTTCGTGGTCGCCGTCCAGCCGAGCAGCCGCCGTGCCCGGGTGGTGTCGGCCCAGGTCCGGGTGGCGTCACCGGCCACCGGCTCCTCCCGCCGGATCTGCGCCGGGACGCCGAGCGCCCCGGTGAGCATCGCGATCGCGTCTCGGACGGTCACGGGCTCGTGGTGGCCGACGTTGATGACGATTCCCGGCGGCAGGTCCTCGGCCGCCGCGGCGAGCGTCGCCGTGACCACGTCGCGGACGTGCGTGAAGCTCCGGGAGCGCAGCCCGTCCCCGAACACCGGGAGCGGGCGGCCGGTGAGGGCCGCCTCCGCGAACCGGTGGAACGCCATGTCGGGCCGCTGGCGCGGGCCGTAGACCGAGAAGTACCGGAGCAGGACCGTGCGCAGCCCCTCTCGCGCCGCCGTCCGGGCGAGCCGCTCCACCTCGACCTTGCTGGCCGCGTAGGGGCTCGCCGGGTTCGGCGGGTCGTCCTCCCGGTTCGGCCGCCGCCCCGCCGACCCGTACACCGAGGAGCTGGACGCGACCACGACCTTGGGGCGCATCGCCGCCGGGCGCCGCAGGCACGCCGCGAGCAGCCGCTCGGTCGCCCGCACGTTGTCCCGCTCCACGGCGCGTTCGGCGCCCCACGAGTCACGTACCCCGGGGCGTCCGGCCAGGTGGATGACGACGTCCGCGACGGCCAGCGCGTCGAGGTCGTCGACCGCGAGGTCGATCTCGGCGGCGGCGACGCCCGGCCGCGCCGCGAGATCGGCCCACGTGCGCTGTGCGACGTCGGGGGCGAGGGATCGTTCCGGGGCGTCGACGGCGAGCACCTCGTGCCCGGCGGAGGACAGCGCCTCGGTCACATGGCCCCCGATGAACCCGGCCGCCCCTGTCACTACCACCCGCACCCGGGGAACTTTAGCCGCCGCTTACCTTTTTGGACAGTCGCTCCTTTTTCGGACGGCCGTTCTCGGCCGTGATGTGTGCGCACAACGTCCCTGTCGCACCTTCTGTGTTGCCCGTGCGTGCGTCGTGCTGGTGTCGTTGTGGAGCCATGACGGCGTCGGTGTGCCGGGGTGAGCGCGCGTGTGGGAGGACGGGCTTGAGGAAGAGGGGCGTGTGCGGTTCCGTTCGGCGATGGGCATCCCTGCTCGCCGCGCTGGTGCTCGTGCTCCCCGCAGCCGCCGGCGGCCGAGTCAATCACCACCCCCTGCTGTGGACGCTCGACTGGCGGACGACCGATGGGATCCAAGCAGAGGTGGCCCTGAGCTGGGCGATTGATGACATCTTCGTGATCACCCGGAGGCGGGACGTGACCGCCTATGATGCCGCGACCGGAGTGCGGCGCTGGACCGTCCCCCTGACCGGTGCGGTGTGCGGAGGCTCGCACCGCGCCTCCGGCGGCGTGGTCGCCGTGATGTTCGGCAGGGACTCGCGCGCCTGTAAGAAGGTCGCCCTGATCGACTTGCGGAAAGGCGCCAAGCTCTGGGAGCGGACCGTCCGGGACGGGCATTTCAGAGCCCAGTTCGTCGTCGCCGCGGATGTGATGGTCGCGGACTGGTTCCTCTACGGCATCGCCGCGTTCGCGCTCAAGGACGGACGGCCCCTGTGGAACATGGACGGCGACCGCGACGGCTGCACTTACGGCATGCTGGCGGGCGGCGCCGTGCTGATGGCCGGGCTCTCCTGTGAGGGCGATGGAGCCAAGGCGTCCCGTGTGCAAGGGATCGACCCGCGCAGTGGCAGGGTCCTGTGGACTTACGACGCGCCGCCGGGTTACGTGGTCTCCGCGATGCTGTCCACTCGTCCTGTCTTGCTGGGCCTCGAAAGGCGGAGCACCTCGGATTCCTCCGACGTGAGCCGGCTGGTGACCCTCGACGCGTCCGGCGTGCCGGGGGTGCACATCGACCTCGGTGCGGAGCTGGATTGCTTCAGGTCCGACTGCGGTGAGGTCCTCGTGTCGGGCAACACCCTGTATGTCGGCTTGTACTCCACGACGCCGCCCGGCACGGGCTTGCCGCCGCTCGTCGCCTACGACCTCACCACCGGCCGCGTCCGCTGGGCGACCGAGCCGGACGGCAGGAACGTGCTACCGCTCGCAATGGACGGCGGGCGGCTCATGGTCGTCCGGTCGGGGACGTCCAAGGGGGCCGGCTGGAACACGCCGCCCCAGATCGTGTCGGTCGACCCCGCCACCGGCCGGTCCAAGGTCGAGTTGGAGCTCACGGGGCTGAAATACCTCTATGACTCCTACGAGTACGGCGGCGGCCGCTTCTTCGTGGTCGACACCCGCGTCGCAGACGTCCGGGACCCCGTCGTCCGTGCCTACGGCCCCGACCGGCGCGAGGAATGAGGTCGCGGCTCACCTCGTCTTGATCCGCTGAGCCGAGGGATCGTTCCGGCGCGTCGACGTGACGCCCCCGGTGCCCGGCGGAATGTCAGCCGCAGCTTCCTTTGTGGGGACCTGCCGCAGACTGCCGGGTGTGCGTTCTCGTCCCCTTGCGCGCCTGAGTTGCCGTGACGTGCATCGTTGTGGTGTCTTGACGTTCCGTGGTGACGTTGTGTTCACAGTGACCGTGTTCGTAGTGATGCGCGTTCGGTGGTTCCGTGCCGATGTCATGGCGGACGCGCGAAGAGGACGGGGCTTGAGCTTGAAGAAGAAGGCCGGTGGTTCCGCTTCGCGGTGGGCGTCTCTTTTCGCCGTGCTGACGCTCGTGCTCTCCACCGCCGCCTGCGGCGGCAAGGACGACTCCACCCTCCTGTGGGTCCTCAGCGGACGGGAGGTCGCCGCGGGGAAGTACCTGGCGCCGGTGACCTGGGCGACGGGCGACGTCTTCGCGATCACCTGGGAGCGGGAGGTGACCGGGTACGACGCCGCGACCGGACGGCGGCGCTGGAGCGTTCCTCTGGGCGGCATCGTGTGCACGGGGACGGCCCACGCCTCCGGTGGCGTGGTCGTCGTGCAGTTCGGCATGCGCGAGAGCACCTGCGAGAAGGTCGCGGCGATCGACCTGCGGAACGGCGCCAAGGTCTGGGAACGGACCGTCGTCCGGGAAGGGCGGGGCAACTACGGTCAGCTCGTCATCGCCGCGGGCGCGGTGATCGTGGACTGGCTCAACGGCACCGCCGCGCTCGATCTCGGGAACGGCCGGCTTCTCTGGGAGAACGTCGACTCGCGCGGCTCCTGCGCCTACGACGGCCTGGTGGGCGGCCCCGCGCTGGTGGCGGGGCGCACCTGCGACAACGCGGCCTCGGTCCGATCCGCGCACGGGATCGACCCGCGCAGCGGCAGGGTCCTGTGGACCTACAACGCGCCCCCGGGTCACGAAGTCCGCGCGTTGCTGTCGAGCCGTCCCGTCGTCCTCGGCCTGAAGCCCGACTCCAGCAAGCACAGTGTGACCAGGGCCGTGGTCCTCGACGAGTCCGGCACGCCGCGCGCGGACATCGACCTCAAGGGGGAGATGCAGTGCTCCGTGGACGACCCGACCCGCTGCGAGCATGTCGTCGTGTCGAACGACACCCTGTACATGAGGTCGAGGGCCGTACGGAAGAAGGACCAGGAGTTCGCGCCGGTCGTCGCCTTCGACCTCGCCACGGGACGCGTCCGCTGGGGAACCGACAACCCGGACGGCAACCACCTGTTCCCGGTCGCGATGGACGGCGGCCGCCTCATCGCCGCACAGCCCGGGACGGCCGGCAGGCGCGGCGGCACCCCGCCCCGCCTCGTGTCGGTCGACCCCGCCACCGGCAAGACCAAGATCTTGTGGGAGCTGACGAAAAGCGCCGACTTCCCCCTGCGCAGCGGCTCTCACCGCCAGTACGCGGGCGGCCGCCTCTTCCTGACCGAGCACGTGATCACGTCGGAGGACGACGCCCCCGTCCTCGCCTACGGCCTCGACAAGATCAACACGAGGCGGTGACCGCGCGGCTCGCCCGCTCGTCGGGCGAGCCGTCCCGCCGGTGTTGCGCCGACGCGTCCTTTCGGGACGTTGGAAGGTGAGGCGCGCGATGGCACGGACATCGCGCCACACAAACTGGGAGGGTCCCATGACAGACGATTCAGGGAAGCTGAATCCCGAGCAGCTCGCTCGCCGCGAGCGGCTCACGACCGCCGGCGACTTCGTTCTCCGCCTGATCACCTTCACCGTGGGCGCGTTGTTGCTCCTGGTGTTGTGCCGACAGGTGGCAGCGGCCGACGACGCGTTGCTGCGGCTCGTGCTCGGCCTGATCTCCTGCGGCATCTGCTACCTCGCCGGCGTCCTCATCGGCATCATTCGCGGCCACGGTCTCGGCTACTCATGCGGGCGCGTCAGCGACGTCCTGGCCGGCTTCGCCGTTCTCGGGGGCGTCGTCGGCGCGTTCACCGGCTCAGGCCCCGGTCTCGCCGGGGTCGTCCTCGTCGCGGTGGGCGCCGTCTTCGGCATGGCCATCGCCGCCGGCGACTTGCTCGCCGATGTCGACCGTGTCTGGGAGCCCGTGACTCAGGAACCCCGGCAGGTGCATCGCTCTCGGTGACCTGCTCGGCTCCTGAGACCTGGAGTTCGGAACCCGGGGAGCCCGGCGTACCGCCGGGCTCCTTCTTTTTTTCGTCGGCCGGGCCGTGGGACGGCCGTGTCGTCAGGCCTCGACGAGCGAGCGGACGTGCGTCACGACGGCGTCCAGCGGCACCTTCTCGGTCTCGCCGGTGGCGCGGGTCGTGACCTCCGCGACGCCCTCGGCCAGGCCGCGGCGTCCGACGGTGACGCGGAACGGGATGCCGGTGAGTTCGGCGTCGCGGAACTTCACGCCCGCGCGCTCGTCGCGGTCGTCGAGCACCACGTCCACGCCCGCGTTCTGCAGGGACGTGTACACCTGCTCGGCGGCCGAGGCGACCTCGGCGTCGTTCGACTGGGCGGCCACGACCGTGACCTGGAACGGCGCGACCGACAGTGGCCACACGATGCCCCGGTCGTCATGGTGGGTCTCGACGATCGCGGCCATCGCGCGTTCGACCCCGATGCCGTAGCTGCCCATGACCACCGGGACGCGCTTGCCGTCGGGGTTCAGGACCTCGACGCCGAGGGCGCGGGAGTAGCGGTCGCCGAGCTTGAAGATGTGACCGACCTCGATCGCCCGCAGGATCTCCAGCGGCCCGCCGCAGCGGACGCACGGCTGGCCCGCCTCGACCTCCCGCAGGTCGGCCCACATGCCGACCTCGATGTCGCGTTCGACGTCGACCCCCCGCAGATGGACGTCGTCGGTGTTGGCGCCGGTGAACATGTTGCGGCGGCCGCGCAGCGCCTCGTCCGCGATGACCGGCAGGGGAGTGGGCAGGAACGCGTCGACGGCGCCGAGACTGCCCGGCAGCGCGCCGAGCGCGTCCTGGATCTCGGCCGGGTCGGCGGCGCGGATCCGGGTGGCGCCGGTCGCGTCCACGAGCTTCTGCTCGTTCAGCGGGTGGTCGCCGCGCAGCAGGACGAGCGTGAGCGTGTCGTCCAGAACGTAGACGAGCGTCTTGATCTGCCGCTCGTCGGGGGCGTCGTAGGCGCGCAGATCCTCGATGGTGCGCACGCCCGGGGTGTCGAAGCGCTCCGGCGCGGGCGGCCCGTCCTCGTCGGCGACGGCGGGGATCGCCGACCTCGCGCGTTCGATGTTGGCGGCGTACCCGCAGGCCGGGCAGTGGACGACGCGGTCCTCACCGACCTCGGCGGGGCACATGAACTCCGTCGAGTCGGAGCCGCCCATCGTGCCGCTGGACGCCTCGCAGGCCAGCGCGGACAGGCCCAGCCGGGCGAAGATCCGGGTGTAGGCGCCGCGGTAGGCCTCGAACGAGGCGTCGAGCCCGTGTTCGTCCACGTCGAAGCTGTAGGCGTCCTTCATCGTGAACTCGCGGGTCCGCATCAGGCCGCCCTTGGGACGCGGCTCGTCCCGGAACTTCGTCTGGAACTGATACCACTGCTGCGGAAGCCGCCGGTAGGAGCTCAGCTCACCGGCGATGGTCGCGAAGATCTCCTCGTGCGTCATGCCGAGGGCGTGATCGGCGCCCCTGCGGTCGCGCAGGCGGAACATCTCCTGGCCCATCAGCTCCCAGCGTCCCGAACGGCGCCACGGCTCGGCCGGGTGCAGGGCGGGCAGCAGCATCTCCTGCGCGCCGATCGCGTTCATCTCCTCGCGGATGATCTCGATGATCCTGGCCCGGACGCGGACGGCCAGCGGCAGCAGCGAGTAGTGACCGGCGGTGAGCTGCCGGATGTAGCCCGCGCGCAGCAGGAGCCGGTGGCTCGGCGCGTCCGCCTCGGCGGGGTCGTCGCGGAGCGTGGGCACGAACATCTGGGACCAGCGCATTCCAGCGAGAGTAGCGAAACGGGCGCGCGCCGCGGCGCGCGGCGGGCGAAGCGTCGGTGCACGCCGCCGCGAGTCAGTACCCTGAGTGCCGTGAGTCGAGAAGGTGTGACGCCGCAGAGCGAGGATTTCTCCGCCTGGTACAACGAGGTGGTCGTCCAGGCCCAGCTCGTCGACCGCGGCCCGGTGCGCGGGACGATGGTCATCCGACCCTACGGCTACCGGATCTGGGAGCTGCTCCAGGCGGACCTCGACCGCCGGATCAAGGACGCGGGGCACGACAACGCGTGCTTCCCGATGTTCATCCCGGAGTCCTACCTGCGGCGCGAGGCCGAGCACGTCGAGGGCTTCTCCCCCGAGCTCGCCGTCGTGACCCACGCGGGCGGCAAAGATCTTGAGGAGCCGCTGGTCGTGCGGCCGACGTCCGAGACGGTCATCGGCGAGTACATGGCCAAGTGGATCGACTCGCACCGCGACCTGCCGCTGCTGCTGAACCAGTGGGCGAACGTCGTCCGCTGGGAGCTGCGGCCGCGCATGTTCCTGCGGACGACCGAGTTCCTCTGGCAGGAGGGCCACACCGCCCACGCCGACGAGGACGACGCGATGCGCGAGACGATGTGGGCGCTGGACGCCTACAC